>CAZARP010000085.1:0-1551 GCA_964487575.1 uncultured Christensenella sp. | reverse complement strand
ACGTCGATTTAAGTAAATTCGACGACGTTAATATCGTGCATATAGGCTCGCTTATGTTGTCCGAAGAAAAAGGGCGACTTTTTGCTACGGACGCGGTGCAAAAAATAAGAAATGCAAACAAGTTGTTTTCTTTCGACGTGAATTTCAGAATGGACTTGTTCGGGAATTTAACCGAAGCGGTAAAAGCGTATCAACCGTTTGTGGACGAAGCGGACGTGTTAAAATTTTCCGACGACGAAATACTTGCGTATACCGGCAAAAGCACTGTGTCGGAAGCGATAGGAGTCGTTTGTAGAGAAAACAGATTGCTTCTCGTAACGCTCGGCGGTCGCGGCAGTGTGTACGCGTATAACGGCATAGTGGGAAGCGTTCCGACCAAAAAAATAAAACCCGTTGACACGACCGGTGCCGGCGACACGTTTTTCGGCACGGTGCTTGCGGCGTTAGACGGAAAAAAATTCAACAAGGACAATATAGAAGCCGCGCTTTATAAAGGCAGCGAAGCGGGTGCGGCGGCAACGCAGTTCGTGGGAGCGATAAGAATATGAGCGATATAAAAAAGATAGTAAGAGAGCCGATTTTTTTCGAACGCAATAGGGTGTATAGGATATATCTCGGCGGTAAGCAATATACCAAATTATTTGACCGCGCGGACGGATACGACGACGGAACGGACAATTTTTTCCCTGAAGAATGGATTGCAAGTAAAGTAAAGGCGATAAATCCGAGATATTTCGGCAAACGCGACGGGGTTTCCGTGGTAAAGGGTACGGATATATTTTTCGATGATTTATTAAGGGATTATAAAGAAGAACTTTTAGGCAATCGAAAATATGACTGCCTCGTTAAATTTTTAGACAGTGCGATAAGGCTTCCGTTTCAAGTGCACCCGACGAAAGAGTTTTCAAGAAAAATTTTCAACAGCGACTACGGCAAGACGGAAGCGTGGCTTGTCGTTGCGACGCGTGAAAACGCAAAGCTGTATTTCGGGTTTAAAGACAAAATAACGAAAGAAGAGTTATCCGCGTTGGAAGACAGAAGCGAGACGGAAAAAGACATAATGGGCAATTTGCTGTACGGGGTAGACGTAAAAGTAGGTGACGTGTGGCTGATAAAAGCGGGACTTATTCATGCGCTTGGAGCAGGTTGTACCGTTATAGAAGTACAAGAGCCGACGGATTTTACGATACAGCCCGAACGATGGTGCGGCGATTATCATATATCTACGGAAGAAGAATATATGGGTTTAGACAAATCGACCGCGCTTGATGCGATAAACTACGATATATACGGAAACGCCGCTGTGGCGTATGCTTCCGTTTCTCCGTCGGTAACGATAAATACGCCTACGTACGTAAAGGAGGAATTAATCACCTATAAAGACACGCCGTGCTTTGCCGAAAACAGACATACGTTAAACAACGGAGGAGCATTCGTTATGGACTACGCGCCGAGCGTTTATATCTGCCTTGACGGCGATGCTACGATAATCGGTGAAAATTATCGGCAAAACGTAAAACGCGGCGATTATTTTTATCTGCCGTTTGTTGC
>CAZARP010000084.1:0-1579 GCA_964487575.1 uncultured Christensenella sp. | reverse complement strand
ATTTATCCGTCAAAAAAATTTACACGGTTATAAGTGAAAAATATTTTGATAATAGATGCTTTAACGACAATCTTGATGGGATTTCTTGTAATTTAGACGGCTCCGAATACATGGGAAAAAGTAATTGCGTGCAAAAGAAATTCAATAAAAACATTGTCGGTTTTTTGATTTGTAACGGAACCGGTTTCGATAATCCGGATTTAAATTCCGGAATAACTACTTGCGGAAGATATGACGGACATGGCTTTTTTATGCGAAAAGACAATTATTTGGAAAAACTGCCTATGTTTTGCGCAAGCAGGTACATTACGTATAACAGAGAGTGGACGGAACGCGCAAGAATAATGAAATCGGCAGACGGTGCCGATAAATTTTTTAGGGACGTTAAAAGCGGAAAATTAAATCGTTTTTTGCTTAAATGTCTTGTTTTTACTTGTTTTGAAATGCAAAATCATATGCGCAGTTTTTATGGAAGCGATAACCGTTTTTATCGCAACGAATTATGCCTCGATACTACCAACGGAGAAACGTTGGCAAGCACGGATTTAAAAAAATTGCATTTAAACGATAACGAAAAGGAAATGTTCAGACTATGGGAATTGATTTTTTCGAGGGCGAAAGAAACAAAGAATTATAACCCCGACTTAACATACGGAATATACCAAATATTTGTCGAACTCAATACTTTTACCAAAGACGAGACAACCGGAGTGAATATTCCCGATTATCCCGAATTAAACGGACACTTAAAATCCTTAAAACAAAAGGTAAAAGACTACTATAATACGGAGATAGTCCCGACGCTGTTTGAGTATGAGTTCTTAAAATAACGCGAAAACAGTTAAAGCAATAGCACACTATATTTTGCAAGGCAAAAAAAGAGCAGCAAAAATTTTGCCGCTCTTTTACAATGCTTAAAAAAATCTCTAAAAGAAAAGCCTTTTAAGTTTTATCGATTTATAAAATTGCTTGTATAAGCGATTTTACCGCCAATGCGAAGAGTATGACGGCGCCCACCCATTTTGCGTAATCGTTTAATTTTTTGCCCAAAAATTTGCCGACAAACAACGCCGACGAAACGATTAAAAAGGTTACTGCGCCTATTATGCCGGATGCGATGAAAATAGAAAAATTAAGTTCCATCGCAAAGGTGACGCCTATCGCCAGCGCGTCTATGCTGGTTGCTACCGCTTGCACTATAAGCACGCCGAAAGTGAAGTCGTTTTTGTTTTGTTCTCGGTCTTCCGTCGACTTCGCGTCTTTTACGTTGTCTATCACTATTTTGATTGCCAGAACGAAAAACACCGCGGCGGTTAAATATCCCGAGAACGAAGACAAGTAGCTTGCAAAAGCCGAACCTATATAATAACCGATGATAGGCATCAATATTTGAAAGACGGCAAACGCAACGGGCATCGACCATTCCTTCTTTTTGTTAAGTTTGTCGACGTATACGGTGCAGTTTGCAATGGTCAGTGCGAATGCGTCCATTGCGAGTGCGACGCCGATAAGTATTATTTCCGTAAAACTCATATAACTTATATAACGATGAAGTCGGCAAATTGGATTTTGCGGTATT
>CAZARP010000083.1:0-1581 GCA_964487575.1 uncultured Christensenella sp. | reverse complement strand
TCTAAAATATCAAACGCGGAAGCCATTGCTTTATTCGGATTAGCACTCTTTTTAATTTCTATAGGATACAACGTTCCGTTCTCCTCGATTATTAAATCAATTTCGCTCTCCGTAACAACCAAATCACCGTCTTCTTTTACCCGCTTTTTGTCCTTGCCTCTATAATAAAAAACATTAAAAGAATAATCGCTACCTTCGTTGCTAAAAGACTTTAATATCTCGGAAATTACAAACGTTTCAAACATATTCCCGGCAACCGCGCTTTGTTCCAATGCTTCGGCATTATTCCATTTTGAAAGGTAGCAAGCAAGTCCCGTATCCCTAAAATACAGTTTAGGCGTCTTTATCGCTCTTGTTAAATGACTTGAATAATATGGCTGTAAAATAAATATGATACCCGTTCTTTCCAACACAGATATCCAACTTTTTATCGTCGCTTGAGTTACCCCGACTTCTTGCGCTACAGACGCATAGTTCAACATTTGCGCGGTCCTTGCCGCAACGGCAGAAAGAAATCGCATAAAGGCAATCGTATCTTTTATTCCGATTTCATCCTGAATATCTCTCTCCAAATACGTTCTTACATAGGACGAATAAAAGTCCAACCACTCTCTTTCCGTAACGTTTATTTCGGGATACATTCCACGATGAATTATCTCCCAAAGATTATTATAGGGCTTCAGTTGCTTTTCTCTCTCTGTTATATAATCTTTAGTGGGAACAAAATGTCTATTGAAGTCAATACCGTTCAATTCACGTAACGATAATCCTTGCAATTCTAAAATAGATATTCTACCCGCCAACGACTCCTGAACTTTCGACATCAATTTCATTTGCTGCGAACCCGTTAAATAATAATTCCCGTACATATCGGGTTTATCGCACTCTATTTTTATATAAGGAAATATGTCCGGCGCATATTGCACCTCGTCTATAATTGACGGTTTAGGTAAATTTTTTATAAAGAGGTTCGGATCTTCGATTGCCGTACTTAATAAAAGTTTATCGTCGAAAGTCACGTATCTTACGTTCGGAAACAGCGTTTTTAGAAGCGTTGACTTACCTACTTGCCTCGCTCCTGTAACTAGAATACATCTACTATTTTTAGCCCTTCTTAAAAGTACCGCTTCTATGTTTCTTTTAATATACACACAACACCTCTTTGCGACCAATCTATAATACAACTATATTATAGTCGCAAGGTGTGTATTTGTCAAGCTGTTTTAATGGCATCATAAGAATTCTATTTGTGTTTTATTGAAAACTTGTCGAAAAATAAACTTTAAAAGCGTTTATCGTAAAAAGCAGTTTACCGAATTATCTCTAACAAACTGCTCTTTATAAAAAATATTTTAATTATTCCGCAACGCAAACGACGTCGGCAACGTTTTAGTCTTTCCACATTATTTCGTATGTCTTTTTGACAAAATCGACTTTCGTCATACCCTTTTTAGTGTAAAAAAAACTCTCGAATGATTGTCGAGAGCTTTTTCCGTCGTTTGAAAGTGTAATTCTTAAAAACTGCGCTTTTAGCGTTTATATACGTAAGTCACGCTGAATTCGTCGCCTTTGATTTCCCTC
>CAZARP010000082.1:0-1671 GCA_964487575.1 uncultured Christensenella sp. | reverse complement strand
GCGTTTATTTTATACTTTACGAGCATCCATATCATTACGGAAACGATAATACAAACGATCGCCGTAATAACGGTTCCTAACTTTACTCCGAAAATTTTTCTGTTCATAATCAATCTTTCCTATTCTTCCGTGCCGTCTTGAGATTCTCTCAATATTTTTTTCATAAGAAACGACCTTAACGATTCAACGGTATAGCTACGCGTCAAAGTGCAGTCGTATGCAATGGAAATAATGCCTGTTTCTTCGGAAACGACTATTGCGATAGCATCGCTTGTTTCACTCATGCCTATGGCGGCGCGGTGTCTCGTTCCGAGATCTCCGTCAACGTCAGTTCTTCTTGTAAGAGGCAAGAGACAACCTGCCGCAACTATGCGCGCTTCGTCGATAACCACAGCACCGTCATGTAATGGAGCCTTGTTGAAGAAAATATTACGTAGCAAAAAAGAATTTACATCTGCATTGATGGCAATTCCCGTCTCTGTTATCTCGTCGAGCTTGGTCGTTCTTGAAATAATTATGAGAGCGCCTGTTTTAGTTCTCGAAAGATCGGCGACGGCAGTACATATCTGGTCTATCGCCTTAGAATACATCTGTCTTTTTTTCTTCTGGTCTCCGAAACTCATAATACCGTTCATGGAGCCGGAGCCGACCTTTTCGAGTGCGTCGCGAATTTCCGGCTGAAAAAGAATTATCAAAGCCAAAACGCCTATTTCGAGAATCGAAGAAAATATAAAGTACGTTGCGTCAAGGTTAAACAAATAAGTTACAAACGTAAGTAAAACTATCAGTACAACGCCTATCAACAACGCTCCCGCTTTTCTGCTTTTAAAAAAGCGAAAAGCGAAAAACAATATCGTCGCCAAAAGGATTATATCTATGGCGTCCGTAAATTTGAAATCTATAAAAGCATTTTTTACAACTGCGAAAAATGACAAAAAAGCGTCTTTTATATTACCTGAGGAAGTCCCCAAAATTATATTCATTATTTTAACCTCTTCTTTACAAAGGACGGATACAATGATATATTTTTAATATATAATGTATTATAACACAGCGGAGATGTAATTGCAATGGGTTTTATAATTTTTTATGTGTTTTTTGTAATAAAAAGTTGAAAAATATTCTCATAAACTATTGACACTGTACGTAAAATAGTTTATAATATGTCTCAAATGATACACTTTACGAGGTGAAATTTATGGATCCGCCCGAAAATGATTTTTTTAAGAATTTATTTCTTTTTAAGAATGTTCCCGAAGATGTTCTTCAATCCTCCCTAAACCTCATTTCCGTTGAAATAAAGGAGTATAAAGCCAAAGAGCGTATATATTCTCCGAATAATTATGAGAATAAACTCGGCTTTGTATTGAACGGTAAATGCCTTATAGAGCGTATAAAAAACAAAGGAGAACCGGTTCCTTTGAATGTCGTTACGTCCGGGGAGTCTTTTGGCATTATGGCAGTTTTAACGAATCAAGACGAATACCCTACACAAATATCGGCGATAACACCGTCGAAAATCTTGTTTATAAATCAGCATGACGTGCTTAACCTTATAAAAAGCGATCAAACTATCGCTATGAACGTAATTTCGTTTTTGGCGGATAGAATTTCTTTTTTGAACAAAAAAATTGCAACCTTTTCGTCGGATACCGTTGAGCAAAAGCTCGC
>CAZARP010000081.1:0-2211 GCA_964487575.1 uncultured Christensenella sp. | reverse complement strand
TTTACCTTGACGTCGCCGCCGACGCGTACCCCGTTGACTTTTACGCTTTTGGTACGAAGTAGGCGCATCAATACGGAATAAGAAACATTATCCGCAGATTGCAAAATAACTTTCGACAGTTTGCCGTCCGTCGCCGCAACTAAATTTAACATAAATTCCCTTTTTATGAAACAAGACTTCGGCGATGCCGAAGTCTTGTCGCTATTTCGTTTGTTTTAGTCTTCTTCATTAACGTCTTTGGGCTTAACGAACAACAACGCTATTATCGCCACAAGACACAACGTACCTATCGACAAGAACACGACCGACCACACGTTGTTTTGCAACCAGTGATTGTCGGGTTTAACCACTTGGGGCTCGTCCACAACCTTTATCTCGGTTTTAGCCGTAGCGGACTTAACCGACGCATCGGCGGTAACGGTACATCTAATCACGTATTTACCCGTCTTTACGGGGACGAATGAAAGTTCGCCGTCGTAAGCGACCTCTTTAGCCTCGTCGTAAGTCATAACGTTTTTACCGTCGAAGTCGTCTTCTTTAAGCGAGTCGGCATCGGCAATCAACGTCCAAGTATCTTCGTCGAATTCGGCATCGGAGTTCGACGTATAAAACAATTCGTATTTTTTATTGTAAGACGTCGACTCGAAGGTGAACGCCGAAGCTTTATACGCAACGCCTTTATAACCCTTCGTCTGGCTGGTCGCAGCCTTAACTCCGAGCGGAGCGTCGTCTTCTATATGGAAGCCGAACACGTATTTGGCGTCGTCCGCGATAAGAACCTTGTCGTCCTCGCCGTCCACAGCCGTTTTAAAGTCGTCCGCCTCCATAGAATTACCCTGAGCGTCGCTGAACACCACGTAAAAGAGATAATCGCCGGCATAACTTATCGGGATCTCCCATCCGGTAGTGCTGTTTTCGCCTTGGGGGGTTTTATAATACAACGTATGAGAAAGCGCAGAATACGCGGTATAGTCGTCGGAAACCAAAGCCTTCATACTCGGCACTTTTACTTTGCCGCCGAGACGAACGCTGTATTCTTGATCGTCAACCGTTATAACCGTGGCTTCTTGCAATTTGGCTTTAAAAGTCTCTACAAAAGCGCGGTTTTCTTCTACCGAATAATCCTTATATCGAGGAGCCGAAGACTCGTCTTCATCCGCGCCGTCGTAAACGTTAAACGTAAACTTTTCCTCACCCACCTTAAAGGTATTTTTAGTCTTATCGGTAAACATTATTTCGGTCGGATACTCGGCGGTGGTTATCGTTGCCTCCGTGTCGGAAATCCCGAGAGAGGAAGAAGTCGCCGCTGCGGTGAATGAATACGCCTTAAAACTTAAACTGTTGTTAACGCCCAATCTGACGACGGGTTTATAAGTACCGTTTTCGCATACGTAAACGCTCTCGGTCGTTATACCTATTCTGGGTTTAGCGACGGCTGCCAACGCATTAGACTCGTCAAGCTTAAACGTCTGTTTGAAAACGCTGCCGTTTGCGGAAGTGCTCGTCTTAAAACCTTGGTCTACGCTTTTAATGGCAAAGTCGGAAACCACGTCGGTATCGAACGCGAAAGCGACGTCGGTCACCACGCATTTATCTGTATAACCTATTTTGCCGTACGTACTTTTTACGTATTCGGACGCCCCGACGGCAACGGAAAGTTCGTTGTTTTCGGCTACGATATACAACGTAAGGTAACCGAAGACTACGACGTCTGCCGACTCGGCACCGTCAAATTCGAATTTCGCGTTGTTTTCCATAACAAGCTCGTGTTTTACATCGTCCGCATTGGGGTCAAAACTTTCGGTAGTGAAAGAAAGCGTGACTTTTTTCGCATCGGTCGGAACGGAAAGTTCCAAAGCAAGGTCGTTAACGACGATAGGATTTTTAAATTTAACTTTGTCGTCTTTCTTTACCGTAACGACGAGATTGTCGTCGGCAAATTTAATCTCCGAACCGCCGCTTACGTAATCGGACGCATCGGCTTCCGCAAAAGCCGAAACGTGCGCCGACGGCGAAAAGCATAAAACCGCTGCGGTAGAGAATAAAACCGCCGCCGTCAAAAACAATAGTATTTTAGATTGCACCTTTTTCATATTAAGCAAATTACTCCTAATAATCACTATACCTTGTACATTTTACACGAAAAACTCCCCTTTGTCAATACAGTTTAGGCTTTTTCGGTATTTTTTAAAAAGTTTTTCTGTTTTTTTG
>CAZARP010000080.1:0-2495 GCA_964487575.1 uncultured Christensenella sp. | reverse complement strand
ATTACCTAAAAGCGTGCAATTATTTGGATTTAGATATGACGGAAGATAAAAACCGTTATCCGCACGATTTCAAACGCTGGCACGATATACGAATCGACGAATACCATAGCGAACAAGCAAAGCGTGACGAAGAAGAACGCAAAGAATTATACGACAAATTTTCCGCCGTCGCAAATAAGTATTTAGGACTTGAATACGATAAAAAGTCTGCCTATATAGCGATTATCGCACAAAAACCGTCCGATTTGATAACCGAAGGCGATACTTTGCACCATTGTGTCGGACGTATGGGTTACGACCAAAAATTTGCACGGGAAGAATCGCTTATCTTCTTTATCCGTATGAAAGATAGTCCTACCGTTCCGCTTGTTACGGTGGAATACTCGCCTACGAAAAAGAAAGTATTACAATGCTACGGCAACGAAAACAGTAAACCGACGGACGAAATTATGAGTTTTATCAACAAAAAATGGTTGCCCTACGCAAATAGAAAATTGAAACGCTTAGCGGCGGCTTAACGCAAAGGAGATTACATTTATGAATAACTATTTTAGAATTACGGCGTATTCGCCCGAAAAAGATTTTTGTTGCATTATAGACGCTTACGGTATGTTTGAAAGGAAATGGCAGTTTTCTTCCGAACTCGTAAAGCGAGGCTTGAAAATTATAGAAGTGTCCGACGACACGCAATTTTTGGACGTAAATATAGAAAAATTGACGGATATGCAACCCGATAAATATGTTTTACGTGCCTATGCGGACGGAAAGCCCGAATATTTATCACATATCCTAAACGGCAAAACGTATACGGCGGTTAAGGTCGGGGATAAAATATATATACCGAATTGTAATTGATATAAAAATACGGAGAGTTGATTTTACTCAACTCTCCGCTGTTTTCAGTATTTGATTAAACGATAAAACGAAAGGAATCGTTATCGTTCAATATTGAACAACTAACAATTCTTAAAATTATTCAACCGTCGGGTTAACAATAGGATTGCCGCATTCGGTCCCCGTATAAGTACAATCTTTAATTTTGAAAGTACCCGTACCGTTTATACAACCTGCAATCTGACCGATATGCTTATCATCGGCACTTGCGGTAAACTTACAATCTAACACCTTGCATTTTTCAACGAGGTACGTTTTGTCGTCAACTTGGCAGTGTCCGATAAGTCCGCCTACGTGACTCTTGCCGTTAATCGTACACTTTTCGGCAGAACAGTTTGTCATCACTACGCCAGTTTGCGAAACATAACCGATTAAAGCACCCGTTCCCGTACCGTTTGACGTAACGGAAGAATTAAGCAAGTGGCAATTAGTCATTTCAATGGAGCCTGCGCCCGTAGCGTCCTTATACATAATGAATGCGCCGCAGCCTGCCCAGTCGTTACCGTTACCTACTATTTCAGAATCTTTAATAGTCAAGTTTTCTATCTTCATAGAAGAGACGGCATTCGCGTCAAACAGTGCCGACGTCAAACCGGAAATAGAATGACCGCCGCCGTTGAGATAATACGAATCAACCGTAGGAGCATAAGCGCCCGCCGTGAAAGTTTTCAATATATTGACAGCCGTCCAATTATCGAGAATGACGTAGTCTTTATCAAGAGTTACGCTCTTGCTTGCTTTGAGAATGTTAGCCAAATAGGAAGAATAACAATATACCGTATCGTCGATAATCAAAGTAGCAGATTTTACAATACGACCGTATGCTTTGCCGGTATAAGTACACTTATTGATATAAAGCGTTCCAGAACCGTTTACGGTACCTACGATTTCACCGGTTTTGTTTTCCGCTTCGCCTTTAATCGTGCAACCGTTAACGGAGCAGTTTTCGATTTTATAACTACAAGTGTTATTTTCAGAATCGGTATAAGTGTTGGTTTGTGTCAGACCTATAATACCTGCGGCGCTACCGTAAGCATTCTTTACGCTACCGCCGGTAACGGTACAATTCGTAATAGAAAGCGACCTAACGCCGACACCGTCGTCAGAGCCTACCAAAGACGTATAGCCGACCAACGAACCTGCGCTCGAACCGCTACCATTAGACGCAGTAACGTTAACGTTGTTCGTATGACAATTATCTAAAGTCAAACTCTTAGCGCCGCAATCTAATTTTGCAACAAACGCACCGCTGTGATAATCGTTGTTACCTTTTTGAGCGTCATACTTATTGCTGCCGATATCGGAATCCGCAATAGTCAAATTGCTGATACTTATGTTTTGCGATGCGTCCGCTCCGATTAAAGGCATGTTTAATCCTGTAATCGTATGTCCGTTGCCGTTAAGAGTATATTGCTTATAAAAATCGCCCGAGAACGTTAAAGACGTCCAGTCGTCGATAACATCATAGTCTTTATTGAGTTCTACAACGCCTTGTTCGTTCGTGGTGGTAAGTATCTTAGCAAGTTCGGCAGCAGTGATATCGTTAATAACCGCATTGCCTTGCATTGCTTCTACCTTAAAGGTAAGCGTGCATTCTACGT
>CAZARP010000079.1:0-2690 GCA_964487575.1 uncultured Christensenella sp. | reverse complement strand
CTTACGGCGCCGCGCACATTTTGAAAGAAATTTTAACGGTAAAATCCGAAGACGTCGTCGGCAGGGTAAAGACTTACGAGTCTATCGTTAAAGGCACGAATATAAGCGAGCCCGGTATCCCCGAAGCGTTTAAGGTTCTTCTTAAAGAATTGCAGAGTTTGGCGTTGGATATGAAGGTTCTTACCGAAAACCACGAAGAACTTGCGCTTAAAGACCTTATCGAAAGCGATATGGACGACACGCCTGTATTTAAAGAAAAAGAACATCGTGAAGAAGTTTCGCTCGAAGTTAAAGACGACGATATCGAAGAGGTGCTTTTCGAAGACAGCGAAAACGTCGACCTCGACGAAGATTTCGGATTTAGCACTAAGGATATGTTCGACGACGATGACGGCGAAATAGATACTACCGTATCCGACGGAACCGATTTCGAAGACGACTTTGACGACGATTTCGACGATAAAGACTAAGGGAGGTAAAAAAATAATATGTTCGAACTTAACAATTTTGACTCTATTCAGATAGGAGTTGCTTCTCCCGAAAAAATAAGGTCGTGGTCTTACGGCGAGGTCACAAAACCCGAAACTATAAACTACAGAACCCAAAAGCCGGAAATGGGCGGTCTTTTCTGCGAAAGGATTTTCGGACCGACCAAGGATTGGGAATGTCACTGCGGCAAATATAAACGTATTCGTTATAAGGGCGTGGTCTGCGACAAGTGCGGCGTAGAAGTCACTAAAAGCAAAGTGCGTCGCGACAGAATGGGACACATCGAATTGGCTGCCCCCGTATCGCATATATGGTACTTTAAGGGCGTTCCTTCCAGAATAGGTTTGATGCTCGATATGAGTCCCAAACAATTAGAGCAAGTGTTGTATTTCGCTTGCCACGTCGTTTTGGACCCCGGTCAGACGCCGTTGCTTTACAAACAAGTAATCAACGACAGAGAAAAACAGGAATTCGAGCAACAATACGGTATCGGGTCCTTCAAAACCGGTATGGGTGCCGAAGCCATAAAGGAATTGCTTATGGCAATCGACCTCGATAAAGAAAGCGCCGAAACGAAAAAGATTATCGAAGAAAACACTTCGGGGCAAAGAAGAATACGTGCGGTAAAGCGTATAGAAATAATCGAAGCATTCAGAAAGAGCGGCAATCGTCCCGAATGGATGATTTTAGACGTTCTTCCCGTTATTCCGCCCGAACTTCGTCCTATGGTTCAGTTAGACGGCGGCAGATTTGCGACTTCCGACCTTAACGACCTTTATCGCAGGGTTATAAACAGAAACAACAGGTTAAAGAAGTTGATGGAACTCGGCGCGCCCGAAATCATCATCAGAAACGAAAAGAGAATGCTTCAAGAAGCCGTCGACGCGCTTATCGACAACGGCAGAAGGGGCAAAGCCATATCGGGCGCCGGCAACAGAGAATTGAAGTCTTTGTCGGGCATGCTTCGCGGTAAACAGGGTAGGTTCCGTCAGAACCTTCTCGGTAAACGTGTCGACTACTCCGGCCGTTCGGTTATAGTCGTTGGTCCGGAACTTAAACTGTATCAATGCGGTTTGCCGAAAGAGATGGCTATCGAACTTTTCAAACCGTTCGTTATGAAAAAGTTGGTAGAAACCAACGTATGTCACAACATCAAAAACGCCAAACGTACGGTGGAGCGCGCAAAGACGGTTGTATGGGACGTGTTGGAAGATGTCATCAAAGACCATCCCGTAATGCTTAACCGTGCGCCGACCTTGCACAGGTTGTCCATACAGGCGTTCGAGCCGGTGCTTATAGAGGGTAGGGCGATTAAGCTTCACCCGCTCGTTTGCGGCGCATTCAACGCCGACTTCGACGGCGACCAAATGGCGGTTCACGTTCCGCTTTCGGTAGAAGCGCAGGCGGAAGCGAGATTTTTGATGCTTGCGTCCAATAACATATTGAAACTTTCCGACGGTAAGCCGGTTATGAGTCCGACCCAAGATATGGTTATGGGTTCGTATTATCTGACCATTATACGTCATCATATCGGTTGCAAGTATAACGAAAAGGGTAAAAAGGACGAAAACGGTATCGTTTACGGCGTTCCTGAATACCTCGTTTCTTACAGCTCTCCCGACGAAGCGGTTATGGCTTATCAGACCGGCAAAATCGGTTTGCAAGACGAAATAATGGTACGCCGCGTAGTAACTACGCCCGACGGCGAAACCGTTTCGGGCAGAGTTTGCACTTCCGTCGGTAAAATAATCTTCAACGAAGCCATTCCGCAGGATTTAGGCTTTACCGAAAGAAAGACGAAAGAAGATTATCTTAAATACGAGATAGATAAACTCGTAGGTAAAAAAGACTTGCAGAAAATCGTCGGCGCTTGCTTTAAGCGTCACGGCGCTTCTTGCGCCGCCGACGTGCTCGACAAGATTAAAGCCCTCGGCTTTAAGTATTCTACGATAGGCGCGATAACGACGAGCGTTTTCGATATGCACATGCCCAAAGACAAACCCGCTATCTTAAAAGAGGCGGAGGAGCACGTGTTAAAGGTGGAAAATCTTTACAAGAAAGGCTTTATAACCGACGACGAAAGATATAAAAAGGTCGTTTCCATTTGGAAGAAAGCCACCGACGACGTTACCGAAAAGTTGAAAGATACGCTCGACGAATTCAACCCCATTCTTATGATGGCGAATTCGGGTGCTCGTGGT
>CAZARP010000078.1:0-2720 GCA_964487575.1 uncultured Christensenella sp. | reverse complement strand
AAATCGATAACGCCTTGAAGCACGACTTCTTCGCCCGTATCGTATTCGGTTACCGCCGAAGCGGGGACCGTACACAAAAAACTCCTTTCTCTGTACAGTTTTTTATTTTTGAGCGACGACAAAACGGTCGACTTCAACGCGCGTTCTATTCGGGATAAATCTATCAAATCTATTTCGGCTTGCGTTATAAAGCCTTGCGCCTCTTGCCTTTTTGCGTCCTCTTGTACGTCGGGCATATTTTCGAAGTCGTACCCCTCCAAAAATCTGTGCGCCGCCGTTCCCTTTTCCGCGTCCGTCGAATGCGGCTGAAACATCTGCTTGACTTTATAGTCTTCTTCACTCTTTACGAGCGTGGACGTGACCGTACATTTAAGCGGCAATTTGCAATCGCTTAAATGCGGATATACGAATTCCAACCGTTTTTTTAACTCGGCGGCTTTGGTTTCGTCGGTTTTGCCGAGAACTACGCCGCGCCTTTTCGCCGCCGTGCCGACCACCCCGTATTCGTCCGCTACGTGCTCGACGACTTCCACGCTTTTAGGAATATAGTCCAAAAAGCAATTCGCCCCGTGATAAAAGTTCTTTCTGTCGTCCGCTTCTTTTTCGAAAATCATATGCAGAGAATACTTCGCTCTCGTAAGCGCGACGTAAAACAAACGCATCTCCTCTTTTTCGGTGGCGATTTTCATACGTTCTTTGATAAGCGCTCGTAACGGCGTACTCGAATAATTCCTTTCTTCGTCGTCGTACGTTCTTACGGCAAAACCGAAATCCCTGTCGAAGAACACCGCTTTTTTCTCGTCGTCCGTATTAAACGACTTTTCCAGACCGCACACTATGGTAACGGGGTATTCCAGCCCTTTAGAAGAGTGCATCGTGCCGACCTTAACGCAATCGTCCTCGCACGTAGACAAAACGAAAGCGTTTTTGCACTCGTCGACCAGCCGCAAAACCTCCCTTACCGTTAAATTTTTGTCGACCGCGAAACACTCGGAAACAAATCTGCGAACTCTGTTAACCTTGTCGGCGCCTCTTTCGGACGCGTAAAGGCAATCTTCGTATCCGCTGTCGCCGAACAATACGCCCAAAACCTCTCCGGCACCGACAAAATCGGATATAAACCGTAAATTCGCGAAATATTCGTCGAATTTTTTAAGTCTGTCTTTCAATTCGCCGTCGCCGTTAGTCAAATAATATTCGTACGCGTCGCAAAAACTACCGCGTTGCTCGGCATCGCGATAATACAGCACTATCTCCGCAAGGTCTTCCTCGGTAAAACCGCCGAACGGACTTTTCAGCGTGGCGGCAAGCGGAATATCTTCGCAAGTACCGTCGATAAATCGCAAGGCGTTAATGACCGCTTTAACCTCGGGAAAGTCGCAAACGTTTTGACTTACGTCCGAGGTTACGGGTATGCCGACTGCGCTTAACCCCTCTACCAAGGCGCGAACGTAATCTCCCTTCTTTCTGCGCACAAGCACGGCGACGTCGCTGAAGTTTATACGCTTAAGTTTGCCCTCTTTTATATCGTAATAGCTCTTTCCGCGTTCATCGTCGATGATTTCGGCGATAAGCGACACGACGGCAGGAACGGTCGGTTCGTTCCTTTCTATCGCGGAAAGAACGTCGTAGACCCGAGGGGTTTCTTTTTCCGTTTTCGGCTTTTTTTCTTTTTTCAGAAAATGCAGACGACTGCGCCCTCGATATTCTTCGCCGTAAACGCCGCCCGGAACCAACCTCGCGTCGCGCGCGTAGTCGACCCCGAACCCCTTTTCGGTCATACAATAATCGAAAATCTCGTTTACGCCGTTTATTACTTCGTTCGCGGAACGGAAATTGCAATTAAGCGACAGCGTCTTTTCGCCGTTCGTCTCCATTTTTCTCTGCTTTTGTTCGAAAAACTCCGGACGACAACCGCGGAACCCGTAAATGCTTTGTTTTAAATCGCCTACCATAAAGACGTTGTCGCTCGCAAGTTTGTTTACGATTTCTTCCTGCACGTCGTTCACGTCTTGATATTCGTCGACGAAAATATATTTATACTTGTTTTTCAGTTCCTCGCGTATGCTTGCGTCCTCTAAAATCTTCAACGTGCAATGTTCCAAATCGTCGAAGTCCAACTGATTTTCTTCGCGTTTCTTCGCCGCGTATTTGTCTGAAAAAATTTTAAGCACCTTTATCAGTCCGCGAGTAGTGTTTTCGGTGTCCGCCGCGATTTTTAAGTCCGTATTTAAATCGGTAAAGACGTCAGCTGTTTTAGTAAACGTCGCCTTAACGTCTTTTCTTATTTCCGTAACTTCTTTTTTTAATTCCGTCGCGTCGTCGTCGAGTTTTTTGTCGAAATCGAAACGAGTGCCGTCCGGTTGCAGATTTTTTACGTCGTAAACGTCGGCGGACAGCAGGGCGTCTACGTCGCCGATAAGCAAGCCGACAAGCCCGGCGCTTTTGGTCAAACCCTTAGCCGAAAATTCGGCGGATATGTCAGCAAGCCTCGTCTTATATCCCTTCAGCGTGTCGTCGATTATCTTTTTATACTCTTTAGACACGAAATCCACGCCTTCTTCGGTATAATAAAACAACGCCTTCTCGGCTGCCGCCATAGGGTCGGCGAAAGAATTGCAATAATCGTATATCGATAAAAGAAGTTTTTTGAATTCGTCGTCTTTTCTTTTATGGGAATAACGCTTTTTCAGTCTTAAAAAATCCTCGTCGCGACTTTC
>CAZARP010000077.1:0-2770 GCA_964487575.1 uncultured Christensenella sp. | reverse complement strand
CGCATTTTGCGAACCGATTAAAAAGAGAAGAAAAAACCTAACGATATTTAATGCGAATAAAGAGTAAAAAGGCACAAAAAGGGCAGGAAATACGCGTAAAACGCCAAAAACGCTTGACAAAATTTATAGGGGGGGGGTACAATTATATCAGATAAAGTACGTATTTTATGTGCCGCACTATTATAACTAAATCGGAAATTGTTTATTGGAGGTGGAACTTTATGTTAGAAGCGATTAATCTAACAAAGATTTACAAGTCGAAGGGTTCGGTTCGCACAAAAGCGTTGGACAACGTATCCGTTTGTTTTCCGGAAACCGGAATGGTTTTTTTGTTAGGAAAAAGCGGTAGCGGAAAATCGACGTTATTAAACGTTTGCGGCGGTTTAGACGCGCCTACTGCCGGGGAAATTATAGTAAACGGGCGTTCGAGCAAAGATTTTACGCAAAGCGATTTTGACTCTTATAGGAATACGCTGGTAGGGTTTATTTTTCAGGAATATAACGTATTAAACGAATTTTCCGTTGAAAACAACATTGCGTTAGCCTTGCAGTTGCAAGGGAAGCCTAAAAACAAAAAGGCAATAAAACAGCTTTTGCAAGACGTAGACTTGGTCGGATACGAACGTAGAAAGCCGAACACGTTATCGGGCGGACAAAAACAACGTATCGCTATTGCGAGGGCGTTGGTAAAAGAACCTAAAATAATAATGGCTGACGAGCCGACGGGTGCGCTTGACTCTAATACCGGAGTGCTTGTCTTTGACACGTTGAAAAAGCTTTCGAAAGATAAGTTGGTTATCGTAGTGTCGCACGACAGAGATTTTGCGGAAAAATACGCGGATAGGATTATAGAATTAAAAGACGGACAGATTATATCCGACGTAACCAAGAAGCAAACGCAACCGCAAAACGTTAGCGAGAACATACAAATCATAGGCGACGAGACTATGAGCATAAAAAACAACAAGTTGCTTACGGAAAAAGATTACGAATATATTCGTTCGTTTTTAGCAAGAAGCGACTCCGCTTTGATTGCAAGCAACAGTCAAGAGATAGCGTCGTATAAAAAAGCAAACCGTATATCGGAGGGCGGTGAAAAAGAATATTTCGAAGTTACCGACGAGGAGCAGATTGTCAAAGGTGAATGCGATCCGAAAAAGCAGAAGTTTATTCGGTCGAAATTGCCGATTAGGCACGCGTTCAAAATCGGGTCTTCGGGGTTAAAGTCTAAACCTTGGCGTTTGGTATTTACGATATTTTTATGTACGATTGCTTTTACGATGTTCGGCGTTATTTCTACTATGATGTTGTTCAACGCGACCGACGTGTTGTATAAATCCCTCGACGATAGCGGTTGCAAGGTCGTTTCCGTAAGTAAACAATATAAATATGAAGGCAGTGATCATCCCGGTAACGTTTTTATGGACGATAGCGACGTGCAAAAGGTGGTCAATGCGTTCGGCGAAGAAAGCTTCGGCGTAAAATCGGCAGTAAACGATGGTAGTTTTTACAAGGTTAACGGAGAAGAAACGCAAGAGGTTAGTAATGAAGGAGCGTATTATCAATATAACAGTATATATTACGCCGCATATTTGCCTAAAAATCACGCTTTTTTAAAAAACAGAATTAAAGTCGGAAGTTATCCGCAAACTGACGCCGAAGTTATGATTTCGTCTTATACGGCCTCGGTGCTTATAAAAAGCGGATCGGATAACGCTACAAAGCCGGAAGATTTAATAGGTAAAAAATTGAAACAGCGTTTTTCTACTTTCGAAAATTATTCGCAAGAGATGACGTTTACCATATCCGGCATTTTCGACAGCGGAGACGACGTTTTGTCTACAAAGTATTCAAAATATAAAGAGGCGGTAAAAATGCCTACCGCAGAGGCCGAACAGAAGCAGCAACAGACAGAATTATCTAATTTATATGCCGACGTGTACGACGGCTATCACTTGCTTGCCTTCTTTGCGAAAAAAGATTTTAATGAAATGTGCCTTGGATATGGAAATTTTTGCGAAAATGCAAATAAAGATAAACCGTATTGCGTTGTTTTTGCTCCGTACACCTCGAGTCTGAATGCGAAAAAAATCATTTCCTTTAAGTGGTCTTCGGATAGTACTCGCTTTATGATAACCAATCAGAGGGTTGCTCGGGTAGAAGAAATATCTAATGACGTAAGCGGAATGTTTTTGAAATATTTTATTATAGTCGGAACTGTTTTCGCCGTGTTTGCAATGCTGTTATTAAGCAATTACATAGTAATTTCAATCTCGTATAAGACAAAAGAGATCGGTATACTTAGGGCAATAGGCGCCAGGGGAATAGACGTGCTTAAAATATTCTACGCAGAGTCGTTTATAATTGCTTGCTTCTCGATATTTTTAAGCACTATAGCAAGTATTGCTATTTGTAATTATTTGAATTCTATGCAGACGTTATCGCTGTTAAACGGGATTAGCTTGTTTGTTTTTGGCGTCCCGTCGTTTTTGATAATGAGTGCCATTGCTTTGCTTGCGGCGCTTATAGCGACTCTTTTGCCCGTGAGGTCTGCGGCGAAGAAGAAGCCGGTAGAAGCGATACGGTCGTTATAGTTCAAACGAAAAAGTCAAAAACGCCTTGCATAAAAATCAAGGCGTTTTTAATAACAGATTTAGTTGTTAATGTTGTCATTTTGCGGCGGATAAATTATCCGCCGCAAAGTTTTTAAATAAATTATAAGTTTTGTTTCGTCTGGTGAAATAAAGTTTGACTTTTCGAGATTTATACC
>CAZARP010000076.1:0-2826 GCA_964487575.1 uncultured Christensenella sp. | reverse complement strand
GGAACCATAATCAGCGTAAGAACGACGCCGATTGCCGACAGTTGCGAAAAGGTCGGTTCACTGGAAGGATAAGGCCCGGAGAGATATACTGCGTGTTTGTATAAATAATATCCCAAGGAGCCGAAATGCTCTGCGTTCATCCCGTATAACCCGTATAAATTGAGTTGGTCGGTAAACAAGCCCGTCGTCATAATAATAATAAGCGAAACGAGGGTAGGATAAACGGAAGGAAGCGTTATGTACCAGAACTCTTGTACAATATTGACTCCGTCTATCTGAGAAGCCTCTACGACGTCTCCGCTGATACCGCTCATCGCGTTGGATATCATCAAGATATCGACGCCGAAAGATATCCATATATTAAAGAAGACCACGATGCCGAAATCGCTTTCCTTGCCGAGCATTAATCCTTCCGCCGTCTTCCCCGTGAAAAGTTGCGCAAGTTGCGGATATACGTTATTTGCCAGCTGCTTAAAAATAACCGCAAAAATAAGTCCCGACACGATTTGAGGTAAGAATAAAATTACCTTAAAGAACCCCGAACAAGGATATCTTTTATAAATATAAAACGAAAATAATATCGCCAACAAAAAACCGGTCAAAAGTTTTATGCCAAAGTATTTTAGCGAATTTACGAGCATATAACTCTTGCCTATCAATATTTCGAACGCCGCCTTAAAATTAGCCACTCCCGTAAATACGTTTTCGTATCCGACTGTTCCGACTTTCTCTTGATAAGACCAAAACGCCATTTTTACGGAGTTAAAATTTACGTAGATATAAAAAATACTGAATTGTATCAAGGGATAAATAAGCAAAGAAATATAAAAAATCAGTTTGCTTCTTTCTCTCGATCCTATTTTCGAAATTTTTGTCCCATCATTTTTCATCGTTTGTCCTCTACCCCGATCGTTTTATTATTTAGTGAGAAAATCCTTCTCGTCCAAAACAGTGGAATTATAAACTTTTTCAAAACCAAATTGCTCTGTGAAAGACAACATAATACTCGAATAGTGCGTCGTACCCGTCGAATTTGCGTTTTCGCGAATTTCAGGCATTACCTTTCTGCTTACGCTTCCCCAAAGGTTGGTCGAATTCGCGAGGAACGTTTTGTTCGACGACGCGAATTGAACCACGTGCGAAGCTTCGAATGCCTGCATCACGTTTTTCGAGAAAGACGAAACTTTTGCCATATCTTCTGCCTTCACTTCATAGTTAATCGCACGCTTATAGCAACCCGTGGAACCGGTGTATTTGCTCAATTCGTCGTCGCTATACAAAAACTGCAAGAATTTTTTCGCCGCGGCAAGCACTTCGGGCTTATTCTTTTCGGTATTCGCGTTAATGAAACAGAAAGACCCTCCCTCCGATACGATAACCGATTGTTTGCCTTCGGTAGACTCGTCGGCGCTAACCGTAATAGGCATAGGCATCCAACCGATATTGGTTACCGTGTCGTAAGCGGAAGTCATTTCGTTTTCCACTGCCTCCGTATACCAATAACTACCCTCTATAAACATGGCAAACGTTTCCATATTGCCGTATCCGCTCTTCAAAAATTCCGCTTGCCCCTCGAGATTGGTACTGCTCGTTTGAAGACATTTGTCGGAAAAATACCCTTCTTTATATAAAGTGTATAAAAATGCGTTCGCATAGTATCTTGCCGAGGTCTGCGTGGTAAGGTACGCCTTTGCGTCGCTCAACTCCGCGTCGTAAACTTTGGGGACCTGCACGCCCGACACGGAACCGCTGAACAAATTCTCCTGTTCCGTTTGAACCTGCCATTCGTTATACACCTTCTCCATTTGAACGCATTCTACCGTCCCCGTAAAGTTAAGCATAGAATTCGCATAATCCTTTCCGCCTATAGATATTTCTAAAGCGTTAATCAATCCGTTGAGGTAAGCCTTCTGATTTCCCGCATAGTGAATAGGGCTTGCGTTACACTCGGCCTTGATATAATCGCAAAGCACCAAAAATTCCTGCATGGATACGGGAAGTCCGTCGTCGTACGTCCCCTCTATTCCGTCCTGACCGGCGCTTTTCTTCGTCGTGGCAGACGTTACGAAGTTAACGGTTGTCCCGTAGGCACTATACGCATAGGCATCTTCGCCTTCCGCCGCGATATAACAGTTGTATTTTGTGAAAAAATCGATGTCATAAGAAATTCCGGAAGCAAAAGTTGCATACGGAAGGGCGAAGTAGTGAGACTCTCCGCTTTTCGTATTGCCTTTCAGCATACATTTATACGTTTCTTCGATTTTATCGTCAATGGATATCGGTTCGCCGTTTCTGGTGTCGAACTTTTCCATAACGATGTCGTTAATATCCGCCACGAGTCCTTTCTGTGCCAACGTCGGAGGTAAATCCCCGTCGTTTACAAAATACAAATCTTGCGCCGAAGAACTGATCGTACTGACGTTGGTATTTTTTGTATGACTGATATTAAGTTTTATATTTTTATTTGCCGCCTCGAAACGTTCGGCTGCCTCATCCAACCAATCCGTTCCGAAACCGCCGAGATAACTGGTAACTTTTATAACGGTTTTAGCGCCGTTTCCCGTTCCGGTGTTTCCGCACCCGAACGCAAAGAGTACGGAAATAACCGCAAGTACCAATGCCAATGCTTTTTTTGTTGCTTTCATAACAAATCCTACCTTATATAATATTTTTAAAAAATAGTATGAAACTATATTTTTTCAATTTCTCATAATCATTATACACCCCCCCCCAATTTTTGTCAATATGTTATTTTGATAATCAAATAACATTTTCTTGATGTTATTTGACAAATTAGTAACATTTTCTTGATATTGCACAAATGCC
>CAZARP010000075.1:1486-3020 GCA_964487575.1 uncultured Christensenella sp. | reverse complement strand
TTATAAAGGGGGTACTCGTTTGAAAATTAAACCGCTGGAAGAGATTAAATCGGTTTGTTCTTCGGCTACTGCCGTGCTCGGCGTTACCGTGGCGGAAGTGGAATTCAAAAACGGCAAAAATCCGTCGCTTACCGTGTTTATAGACAAGAAGGGCGGCGTAGACTTGGACACGTGCGCGCTGGTTTCCAACGCGATAGACGCGCCTCTCGACGCTTTAGACCCGACGTTCGGTCAGCCGTATACGCTTAACGTGTCGTCGCTCGGCGCCGACAGGGCGTTTAAGACGGACGACGATTTTAATTCTCACATAGGCAAAATGGTTGAAGTTAAGTTGAAGACTCCCATTGCCGGCAAAAAGTTTTACGAAGGCGTATTGTGTTCCTATACGGGCGACGCCGTCACGGTCAAGGTCGACGAAAAACGTACTTTGACGATTTTCTTAAAGAACACCGTTAAAATCAACGAATACATCGATATGAACGCTTAATCGGCGTTATTATAAAAAATCAAATATAAACTCTTAAGTTTGTAATAAGGAGCATAATATGATAAATCAAGATTTTTTTCTCGCACTCGAAGATTTAGAAAGGGAAAAGGGTATCTCTAAAGATGCCTTTATATCGGCGCTCGAAGACGCTTTGGTTATAGCGTACAAAAAAAGCACCGGCATCGGCGGCAATGTCGAAGTACGTCTTTCTCCCGAAAAGAAGGCGATAAGGATATTCAGCGTCCGTCCCGTCGTGGAAGAGGTCACCGACCCCGAAAAGGAAATAAGTTTAGAAGACGCACAGCAAATCAAAAAGACTTACAAGGTCGGCGACGTCGTTACGGAAGAAATTTTTTCCAAAAACTTCGGCAGAATACCGGCGCAGACGGTTAAACAGGTCTTAACGCAAAAACTTCGCGAAATCGAACGTGAAAACACGGTGAACGAATTCGAGGATAAAGAAGGCGAACTTATGACTTGCACCATAAGGCGTATAGAAGCCGGCAACGTGTTCGTCGAACTCGGCGGTAACGAGGTCGAGGGCGTGCTTTTGCCCAAAGACCAGGTCCCGGGCGAAAAGTACGAACTCAATCAGCGTATCAACGTGTACGTTAAGAGGGTTAAAAATACCGGCAAGAACGCGCAAATAATGGTGTCGCGTACTTCTAACGGCTTGGTGAAGCGTTTGTTCGAAAACGAAGTGCCGGAAATCAAACAGGGTATCGTATCGGTCAAGGGCATCGCTCGCGAACCCGGGCAGAGGACTAAAATCGCCATATACAGCGAGGACCCGTCGATCGACGCAATCGGCGCGTGCGTCGGTAACAAGGGCGCGCGCGTAAACGCGGTCGTATCCGAATTAAACGGCGAAAAAATAGACATTATACCGTGGAGCGAGAACCCGTTGGAATTCATAGCGGCGTCGTTGTCGCCTGCAAGGGTAATCAAAGTTATACAAACGGGTGAAGAAACCGCAATGGCAATCGTCCCCGACGACAAGTTGTCGCTCGCCATCGGTAGGAGCGGTCAGAACGCAAGACTTGCCGT
>CAZARP010000075.1:0-1386 GCA_964487575.1 uncultured Christensenella sp. | reverse complement strand
TTAAAAGGCTTAAAAAAACGCGTGCGCTGAACAGAACTTTTTCGTGCGCGGTGGAAGATGCCGTGTACGATAAATTGACGGAGGCGCTCGTTGGAAACGAAAACTAAAGCGGAAACCTTTATCGGGTTCGCGGTGAAAGCCGGGAAACTTCGAACGGGTACGGGCACGATAGAACGGCTTAAAAACATTAAACTGTTAATAGTTTGCAAAAGCGCGTCGGACAATGCCAAAGACAAGGCAAAGGGTCTTGCGGCAAAGCACAAATGCGCGCTTTTAATAAGCAAAAAGCCGCTCGGAGAAATAGTTTATAAAGAGAACGTAAAGATAGCGGCGATTACCGACTACGCGCTTGCAAAGGCAATATCGGAAAACGCCGGAGAAGATTTTATTTCCGAATTTTAGGAGAAAGAAATGGCAGACAAGAAAGAAATGCGTATAGAAAATCTTAAAAAAATCAACGATTTAATCGGTAACGACGGCGCGCTCGGCGTTTTGCTTAGTCGTATGTCGGACATCGAAAAGGCTATTAAAGACGCGAAAACGTCATTGACCGCGAAAGCCGCCGATTTTAAATCGCAAGAGGAGGCGCTCGTTCAGGAAGCCGTCGTCGAAACCGTAGCCGAGGTCGTAGAACAGGTCGCGGAGGACGTAGTTGCGCCCGAGCAGAGCGAAAACGTCGAAGCAATCGTTGAGGGAGACGTCAAAGAACCCGAGCACGAAGAAGAAAAGCCTTCGGAAGCCGTAGAAAATAAAGTCGAAGAAGTTCCGGCGGCGGAAGCCAAACAGCCGGAAACCGTTAAAACCGCGGAAGCTAAACCGGAAGAAAAGCCTTCGGAAGTCAAAAAAATGCCCTCCTTTATAGTCAGAAGGGCGGAGAGAAACGAATTTGTTCCCAAAACCGACGCAAGACCGCAGCGCGAAGGCGGCGAACGTCCGTATCGTAAACAAGAAAACGGTGCGGCACGCAATCAACGTCCGGATTACAAGCCCGGCAATAAAAAGCCGATGCAAGGCGCCGCGTTCGTCGCGCCTGCAATCGTTCCGTCCGCGAACGACAAGCGTAACTTCGGCGCGAAGAAGAAGCAGTCCGGCGAGAAGCAGTATGAAGAAAAGCATACGTTGAATAAACGCGCGCTCATCAAAAACAGCGTAAGCATAGACGACTTCGACGAGAACAAGACGGGATACAGAAAGTTCCGTCCCGTTAAAAAGGCAAAGACAGCCGAAGCGCAGACTATTAAGATAGAAAAGGCAGTTATCACCACCGAAATCATTCCGCTTAAAGTATTGAGCGAAAAGATAGGTATCACGGCGGCGGAAATAACCAAAATGCTTTTTAAAGAAGGCATAATGAAGACGATAAACGACTCCATAGACTTCGATACG
>CAZARP010000074.1:0-3065 GCA_964487575.1 uncultured Christensenella sp. | reverse complement strand
AACGCCAAGAAGGTTGTTAAACGCCAATATATAAACAATTTTTTAATGGACAGAATAAGCAACTGCTGCTTCGACGTTATGGTCGTTGCCGGCATCGCGGCGATAAGCCTCGACGTCATTGCGAATTACTGGGTCGTAATACTTATACTCGGCATAGTCGGCTTGTTTATCACCTACTTTTACAACCTCTTCGTCGCGCGTAAACTATTCCCCGATTATGCGGAGGAACAATTTTTGATGATGTACGGAATGCTTACCGGCACGGCAAGCACGGGCGTGATTTTGTTGAGAGAAATCGACCCCGACTTCGTTACCCCGGCAACGGAAAACCTCGTATACCAAAACTTCCCGGCAATCGTCTTCGGCTTCCCCATAATGTTACTGGCGACTTTTGCGCCCGGTCAACCGATATGGACGCTGATTATTTTGACGGCGTTTTTCTTGGTAATGAATTTGTTGCTTTTCCGCTCGAAAATTTTCGGCAGAAAACGCAAAAAACTTTCCGACGATACGTCAAACCTATAATTTTAATAGCGTTAAGCCGTCCCGAAAAACTTCGGGACGGCTTGTTTTTTACAAAAATAATCAAAATATACGCTTTTGTTAAACAAATTTTTTTCGTATCGCTTGCAAAAAAAACGACAATGCGATATATTTATCTTAACGTTATTTATATAATGGTATTAGTGTTTTTTCAAACGGGTAATGCTTATGGCGCTTATTAGTTTAATTTTAATTATATTGTTTTTACCGCTGCTATGCGTTTTGTCGTTATTCGTAAATCCTAAAAAAGAATATTCCGATTACCATCGTTTTTATCGATGGATATTATATCGCTATACCTGTTGGGGGCTTAACGTTCTGCGCGTAAAAGTCAAAACCGAAGGACTTGAAAAACTTCCGAGCGACTCGCGCTTTTTGCTGGTGAGCAACCACCGTTCCAACTACGACCCCATTATAACGTGGCACGCTTTGGAAAAATACGACTTGGCTTTCGTATCCAAGGCAAGCAACTTTAAAATTCCGTTCTTCGGCAGAATAATTCGCAAATGCAATTTTTTGGCAATAGACAGGAAGAACCCGAAAAACGCCATAAAAACCATCGAAAAGGCGAGCAACTTAATAAAAACCGACACGGCGTCCGTCGCCATTTACCCCGAGGGCACGAGAAATAAAACATCGAAAGAACTGCTTCCCTTTCACAACGGGGTGTTCAAAATAGCGCAAAAAGCCGGCGTACCCGTCGTCGTGGTCGGCGTGGATAAAACGGAAACCGTTCACAGCAGAACGCCGTGGAAGAAAACCGTCGTCAACCTAAGCGTTTTGACGGTAATCGATAAAGAAACGGTTGCCGCTTCCGCGACGAATACGCTGGGCGAAACGATAAAAACCGTGCTTAACGACGCCTTAGCCGCTTCGACTCAACCCGTTTAGGAGATATTTTTACAAATGAAGTACGTAGTTCTTTACAACCCTCACGCAGACAACGAAAACGGCAAAGAAAACGCCTTAAAACTACGCGAAACCCTGCCGAACGACTCTTTCGATTTTTTCGACATGACTCAAATAAGCGATTACGGCGAGTTCTTTTCGAACAGCGCTCCCGATTTGCCCGTTATACTTTGCGGCGGCGACGGAACCATTAACCGCTTTGCCAACGACACGATAAATTCGCACGTAGAACGAGAATTATATTACTGCCCTTGCGGCAGCGGCAACGATTTCGCCAGAGACGTCGGCGACAACGGATTGATACCCATGACGCAATATCTTAACAACTTGCCCACGGTAACCGTAAACGGAAAAGACTTCCGTTTTATAAACGGCATCGGCTTCGGCATAGACGGATATTGTTGCGAGGTCGGCGACCGTTTAAGGGAAAGCAACCCCAAAAAGAAAATCAATTATACCGCCATCGCGATAAAAGGCTTGCTGTTTCATTATCGCCCCACCGACGCCGAAGTAACGGTAGACGGCAAAACGTACTCCTTCGACAAAGTTTGGCTGGCGCCGGTTATGCACGGGCGTTTCTACGGCGGAGGTATGTCCCCCACGCCCGACCAACAACGCAACGGCGCGGAAGGGAAAACCTCGGTTATGATTTTCCACGGGTCGAGCAAACTAAAAACTTTATACATCTTTCCGTCGATATTCAAAGGCGAACACCTAAAATACGATAAAAACGTAACCGTTTTGTCGGGCAACAAAATTACCGTAAAATTCGCCGAGCCGCGCCCCTTGCAAATCGACGGCGAAACGGTTAAAAACGTAACCGAATACACCGTTAGCGGAACGCCGCTCGCGGCAGAGACGGAAGATTTAAATACGGCGGCTTTATGAGCGTTTTTTTGATTTTCGCATATTTGTTTTTCTGCGGCGCTATCGCCGGCTGGGTTATCGAACTTTTTTTCAGAAGATTTTTTTCTAAAAACAATCCCGAAAAAAAGTGGATAAACCCCGGTTTTTGCGTCGGACCGTATCTACCGTTGTACGGCTTCGGTCTGTGCGTGCTGTACCTGCTCGCCGCGTGCGAAAAGTTTATCCCGATAGACAACGTCGTCTTGCGCAAAACGGTGTTGATAATATGTATGTCGATTGCCGCAACCGCGCTGGAGTACCTCGCCGGGTTGTTGTGTTTGAAATTGTTTAAGGTAAGACTTTGGGATTACAGCGACGTAAAATTCAATATCCAAGGTCTGGTCTGTCCGCTGTTTGCGGTCTTTTGGGGGCTACTCGGCGCGATATACCTTTTCTTTATCCACCCGTACATATTAAACTCTTTAGACTGGCTTGCGCAGAACCTCGCCTTCACTTTCGTCATAGGGTTCTTTTACGGCGTATTTATAGTCGACGTGGCGTATTCTTCGCACCTGATTACTAAAATAAAGGCGTACGCGAAGGAAAACGACGTAATAGTAAAGTGGGAAAAATTGAAAACCGAAATTCAAACAAAAGCCAAAAAAGCCGGCGAAAAAACTTTGTTTCTGTTCCCGATGAAGTTTTATAAAATAATTACCGAAAAACGCAAAAAGAATAAAACCGACGTCAAAGAAAACGATTAAAAT
>CAZARP010000073.1:0-3412 GCA_964487575.1 uncultured Christensenella sp. | reverse complement strand
TTAAGCATAAATTGCGAGGTGATGATAGGCGAAACGCCCCACGTTAAAATCACTAATATAAGACCTGCGTACGACATTGTGCGTTTATTGTTGTCTATCATTGATAGATGCTCCGTTTTTTTTTTATAATTATACCGCGTTTCTTGACAAAACGGAAACGCGGTTTTATAATAATATTGTGAAATTATTTCACAATATGGAGGTGTATTGTGGACGCGTTGAAGGCGCAAGCGTTTTTGGCTGTGGCAAAATATAAAAGTTTTTCGAAGGCTGCGGAAGAATTTAATTATTCTCCTTCTGCGTTTTCGCATATCGCCGACGCGTTAGAGGCGGAAGTCGGCTTGAAGTTGTTTGTTCGTAAGCATACGGGCGTTTCGCTTACGGAAAACGGAATGAAGTTGTATCCGCATTTTAAGAAAATAGTCGATGCCGATACCGCTTTGAAAAGGTGTGCGGAGACCTTGTCGAACGAGTGGTCTCCGATTAGGATATGTTCGATATCGAGCGTGTTTAAAGGCGTATTATACGATGCGGTAAAAAAATTCAGGGAGACGTATCCGGAAGCGGAAATATCTTTAAGCATAGGAGACGAATATAATGCCAGACTGAAAGACGACGGTGCCGACGTTGTTTTTTCCGACGCGCCTGCTGCCGACGATATTCCCTCTAAACCTATTCTTGTCGACCCTTACGTTGCTGTTTGCGCTTCGTCTTCTGTTTTGTGCAATAAAAAAGTAGTGTATAGGGACGATTTGTACGGACACACCTTTTTAATGCCGAAAGAGATTGAAAAATTAAATTATTTTAATGCGGATAAATTTATTAAAAAGGTTAAAATAGAAGTCGACGACTACGAAACGGTAGCGGATATGGTTAAAGACGGACTCGGCGTTTCCGTTTTGCCGTTGATGTCGGTTAAAAACATAAAGGGGATAAGGCGTTTAAGGCTTGAACCGCAGATAAATCGCACGCTGTGTATGAATTATAAAGCCGAAGCGCTCTCGAATAATAAAAACTTAAAAAAATTCATAACGTTCGTTATGAATTTCGTAGAAGACGGATTTTAATTTGGTTCGATTATTTTTTATTCGGTTTTAACTGCGCCCATAAAACGACGGCAATTTGCAACGGTATGCCGAGGAAAAACATTTCCCATAAGTTGTTTTGCAATAAACAAAGATATACGGACGTCAACGTGCTCCAAATCAATATCGATACAAGATAAAACAAAACCCATCGTTTTCCCCAAAGACTGTTAAAAACAATTCCGACGATACACGTTTCGGGAACGGCTATAACAAAAAACAACCAGTTTTTATCCAAAACGTTTTTTGTGTAAACGAAAGCCATTGTGGCGATAAGCCAAACTATCGACTCGGCAAGCAACGTTATAATCAATTTGTTATGCTTGTTTTGCGAACGGTCATAGTATTTGTTGAATTTTTCATCCGGATCCTCGGTGACGAGATAGTCGAGGTCGACCCCGTAAAATTCCGCCAGTTCGCACAATACGTCTATCGGCGGAGTGGTGTCGCCGTGTTCCCATTTAGAAACGGATTTGTCCGTATAATTGATTTTTTGTGCGAGTTCGTTTTGCGTCAACTTTTTCTCTTGTCTTAATTTTGTTAAGTTTTTTGCTATAACTTCTTTCACGTTCATATTTTTTATGTTATCACAAAAGTATTAAAAGAGCAACGCTTTTTAATAAAAAAACCTATTAAAACGCGTAATATTCCCAATTCTATTATTAAGAGAGTTGTGGGAAGCAATAAGAGAATAGAATTTGAAATCAATAGAGGAAAAAGATTTGTGTTGTTGAAGTCAACGTGATACACTAAATACAGTTGCGTATAACGGATTATACAAATGATCTATTTAAGGAGAAAACTGAATGCAAAGTAAAGTTATACCTGTCGTTTATGCTGTTGATGATAATTACGCACCGTTTTTAGGGGTTTCTTTAGAGTCGATTATTGAAAACGCATCCGGGAATTATAACTTAAAAGTTTTTATTTTAAATACCGGGATTAGCGATTTTAATAAAGAAAAAATTCTTAATCTCGTGTCCAAGGCGAATTTCGATGTTTGTGTTGAATTTGTCGACGTTGCCGACAGAATGGATAAAATCAAAGACAAAACTCATTTAAGGGATTATTATACTAATGCGATTTATTACAGAATTTTCATTCCTGCGCTTTTTTCTCAGTACGAAAAAATAATTTATTTAGATTGCGATACCGTTTTATTGACCGACATCGAAAAACTTTACGATACGGATTTAGGTAATAACATTATTGCAGCCGTGCACGAAGAGGCTATGTCGTGGTTTGACTGTTTCGGAATGTATTCGGAAAAATTTTTAGGTGTCCCGAGAAACGATTATTTTAATTCAGGGTTACTTGTGATGGACACAAATAAATATCTTCAAGCACAAATTGAAACCAAATTTATCAATTTAATGCTGAATTGCAAGGTTGAGGTTGCGCCGGATCAGGACTATTTGAATGTTCTTTTGCAGGGTAGGACTAAACTTTTGGACGTGGGTTGGAATAAAACCCCCATTCCGGATAAAATTTTCAGTGACGAAGAAATTAAATTGGTACATTATAAGTTGAATTTTAAGCCGTGGCATTATTGCGGAATTAGATATGAAGATTATTTTTGGCAATTTGCCCAAAAAACACTTTTTTACGATGACTTGTTGTCGATGAGAGATTTATTTGCAGATGACCAAAAACAAGCAGATAGCGATGCGTTTGAACAATTGCAATTAACTGCCTGGAAATACGTTAATAGCAATAATAGCATAAAACATGTGATTTAAGAGTTGAACAAAAATGTTACAAGAAGAACACAAGAGAGTATTAAACAAAATAGCTTGTTATGAAAAAGAAGGAAGATGGAACGATAACGTTGAAGACGACCCCGAAACCATCGTTTTGCAACCGGATAAGGTAGATTATCTCGGCGAAAAGTTCTTTTCAAAAATTATGAATAAAATCGCTAATCGAGTAGCGATAAATTATTATGAAAAATTGATAAAGAAAGGCGAGTTCGTCATAAAGGAAATACGCGGTATTGAAAATTTTCGTTCGGTACATGGCGGTGCCGTTATAACGTGTAATCACTTTAGTCCGTTGGACAATTACGCCGTGTTCAGAGCGATTAGGGGCGACTTGAAAAAGCATAATCTTTATAAGGTAATCAGGGAAGGTAATTTTACCAATTTCAAAGGGTTATACGGCTTTTTCTTTAGGCATTGCAATACTTTGCCGTTGTCGTCGAACATGCAGACTATGCGTAAGTTCCTAAATGCGGTCGATACTTTGCTTACTTCGGGCGAAAAAATACTTATCTATCCCGAACAGGCGATGTGGTGGAATTATCGCAAACCTCGTCCGTTAAAGAGCGG
>CAZARP010000072.1:0-3481 GCA_964487575.1 uncultured Christensenella sp. | reverse complement strand
ACGCAAGGCTTTCTTTCCGTCAACAAGAATATACGCATATTATGGAGAACGTAATATATAACGAATTGCGTTTGCGCGGATATTCCGTCGACGTAGGCGTCGTGGAGAACGTCGAAAAAGGAATAAGAAAAACTCTCGAAGTCGATTTTGTCGTAAATCTCGGAAATCGTAGATATTATATTCAATCCGCTTACAGTATTCCGTCGGAAGAGAAGATGGCGCAAGAACAAGCTTCTTTGCTTTCCGTAAACGACGCGTTCAGAAAGATAATTATAGTCAATCAACCGACTTTGAGCGGCTACAACGAACAAGGAATTTTAATATTGTCGTTACAAGACTTTTTAATAAGTCCCGAAGAAGCTTTGAATTTTTAGTAAACTTTTATAACTATGAGCGTTTTATGCTTAAACGCTTGCAAAAACCGCCGCGCGGTGTTAAACTGTATAAGATAAAAAAGAGAGGTGATTTTTATGATTTGCGAAAAAATCGATTTATATTCTTACTTCGGCGTTACCCGCTCGGACGGCGCCGCCGGGTATTTGACGACTTATCTTCACGATAAAATGCCCCAATACGTGGCTAACAGAAAAAGACCGGCTATGGTCGTTTTCGCAGGGGGCGGGTATTCGAGCGTTTCCGCAAGGGAAAAGGAGAGCATAGCGTTGAGCTTTGCGGTCGCGGGCTTCGATTGTTTTGTTTTGGATTATTCCGTTCGCCCGGTGCATTACCCGGTACAACTTATCGAGGGGTGTATGGCTGTCGCTTACGTGAGGGAGAACGCGCAAAAGTTGGGTATTATCCCCGACAAAATCGCGACGATAGGGTTTTCCGCAGGCGCGCACGCCAATGCTATGGAGGCGCTTTTGTATAATGAGCCGGAAGTCGCTTCCGCAATCGGCGAAGAGAGGGTTGCGCTGTGCCGCCCCGACGCGCTGTTGTTGTCTTACCCCGTAATCACCGCTAAAGAGTTCGCGCACGTCGGGTCTATCGTCAATATCAGCGGCGGCGACGAAAAGCTTAAAGCCAAGTTGTCGTTAGAAGACCGCGTTACTTCCGACGTTCCGCCGACGTTTATTTGGCATACGGGCGCCGACACGGGCGTTCCGTGCGAAAACAGTTTGCTGTTCGTTTCGGCGTTGCGCAAGGCGAAAGTTCCCTTCGAGTTGCATATCTTCCAAAACGGCGTACACGGTTTGTCCGTCGCGACCGAAGAAACGATGCACGTGGAAGAAAGCGTTCAACCGTGGGTTTCGCTCGCCGTTACCTGGCTTAAAAACCAAGGATTTAAAATTTTAGACTAAAATTTTAATAACTTTGGATTAAAGAGTTGATATTTATAAAATAATGTGGTAATATAGTTAAGCGATTTTTGTTAAATCGCTTACAACCGCTACTGTGGCTCAGCTGGTAGAGCAGCTGATTCGTAATCAGCAGGTCACCGGTTCGAATCCGGTCAGTAGCTCCATTAAAAAAACCGATACGCAGTATCGGTTTTTTTATTCAAGCCCGCGGCTTGGTATTTTTTTTGTCGAAAAAACAAAAAAACGCGTTCATCGGTTATTTATTTTTAATAGTTGTTCTCTATACGTCTTGACTGTTGGGGGAACTTTGTGGTAAAATATCGTTAAGAAAATTCCCTACGAGAGGCGATAATATGGCTGTACGATTTAACGAGATACAAGAGTTACTAAGGGAAAAAGCCGATTTGAACGTCAGATTGAGTTTTATGGCTTACGACGGCACGCCCGAGGTCAAACAAAAAGGTGAAGGAAGGTATCTTTATGTTAGAAAAAGGGTTGCCGGAAGATTAACGTCGACGTATATCGGACCCTATACGGACGAACTTTATAATCTTCTTTTAAGAAATGCGAAAGAGGCTCGCGAAATCAGAAAAAACTTGCGCGGGATAGAGAAACAACTCGCCGCGTTAGGATATTCCGAAGATGAACTTTCCGCCGACGTAATAAACAACGTTGCGTTTGCCAGAGCCAATATGAAGACGAATATTTATGACCAAGCGGTTTTGGAGGGCGTTGCGACGTCGTTTCCGCAAACCGAAGAAATCATAGAAAACGGAAAAGTAAACGGAATGACGGCAACCGACGTTCAAAAAATTTTGAACCTAAAACACGCTTGGGAATTTATACTCGACAGAGACGTTGTGGCAAGTAAAACCGATTATTATATGCTGTGTCATATAGCAAGGCTTGTTAACGAAGGTTTTTTTGCCGACGGCGGTCGCATTCGAGGAGTTCCCGTTTCAATCGGCGGTTCTTCATATATTCCGCCGCTCCCTAACGAGATAGACGTAAAAGAAAAAATTCAAGAAATATCGGACAGGGAAAACGATGCAATCGATATAGCGATCGAGTTGTGTCTTTATTGCATGAAGACGCAAATCTTTCTCGACGGAAACAAAAGAGCGTCGGTTATTTTAGCTAACCACTATTTAATTTCTCACGGCGGCGGATTTTTGGTCATTCCCGAAAAAGATGTTCCTGAATTTAAAAAACTACTCGTGAAATATTATGAGGGCGAAGATATATCGATACTCGCAACGTTTATGAAAGAAAATTGCTGGAAGACAATCACTTCCGAATGATACCTAAAAACCGCGTAAGTCTACGCGGTTTTTTTGTCGAAAAAACAAAAAAACGCGTTCAGACGTTTGACATTATAAATCGGTTGTAGTATTATCGATATGATGTGTATCGATATATAGGAGTACGATTATGGGAAAAGCAGATTACGAAAACGTTAAAAAGGCTACGCTCGGCAGATTGCCGACCTATTTAAACTGTATAAATTCTTTGCCGCAGACAGAGGTTTACGTGTCTTCCGCGGAAATCGCCAGGACTTTGGACTTCGGCGAAGTGCAAGTGCGCAAAGACTTCAGCTCCATCGGCATAACCGGCAAACCCAAGGTGGGGTTCGACAGGGCGGAACTCGTCGCGCGGCTTAAAGACTTTTTAAGCGCGCCGTCTTCCGCTACGGTTTTGGTCGGCGTGGGTAAACTCGGCAGCGCTATTTTGGATTACGCCGGGTTTGAAAAGTTCGGTTTGTCCATTTCCGCCGCGTTCGACAAAGATGAAAGCAAACTGGGCAAAAGCGTGGGCGGCAAACACGTTCTGCCGTTTGGCGACTTAAAATCGTACTGTGCGGAGAACAACGTCAAAACCGGCGTGATTACCGTTCCGGCGGCTAACGCGCAAGAGGTGTGCGACGCGCTTACGGCAAGCGGAGTTAAATATATTTGGAACTTCGCGCCGATAAAACTTAAAGTCGGCGACGATATAACCGTTCAGCAAGAGGATATGGCGCTGTCGCTGGCGTTTTTATCGCTTAAACTTAAAGCAAACAATTAGGGGAGACTAAAATATATGGATTATCGTATCGAAAAGGACACGATGGGCGAGGTCAAAGTGCCCGTCGACAAGTACTGGGGCGCGCAGACCGAACGCAGTCACGAGAACTTCGTTAT
>CAZARP010000071.1:0-3607 GCA_964487575.1 uncultured Christensenella sp. | reverse complement strand
AACCGCCGGTTACGTAAGTTTTGTCGCCGACGACTATGGTTAGAACGTTGTTCTCATAAGTTGCGGAAGTCGCTTTTACGGTTTCTAATTTTATAAAGTCGTCCGCCGTGGATATTATTTTATCGGCAAAAGTAACCGGGATTTCGTAAACTCCGCTTTCTGCGGTCACTCTTAAGGTGTAGCTGCCGCGGTCGGTCATATCTACGACCAACGCGTTACCGTTCGCCGTGTAAGTTACGGGCGTGCCGGATATGCTTACTGCGGTTACGGACGACGCGTCGAAACCTAACTCTACGGTGCCTTTATTTTCCGTTACCCGTACGTACTGCCTATCTTTCGTTATAACGTCTACGTCGGCTTCGAACCGAGCGATTTCGGTATTTCCAATATAAGCCTTGCCGCTTAATACGTCGTACCTCCAACTGCCCAAACTGCTTAAGCCTTTGACAGCCGCTTTGTATGCGTCCGCGTCGTCGGTTACTTTAGTAACGCCGTCTGGGATGATTTCTTCGGTTCCGCCCTTTGCCGCGGATACACGGGCGTCGACGGTTTTTACGATAACGTTGTCATACGTACCGCCGGGGATACCGAGTATAGACGTCCCCGCATAAGAACTGCCCTTATTCAAGCCTAAATCTATAACCAAACTGTTTTTGACGGTGCCGTAATTTTGCTCCATAAGCGTACCGACGGTTTCACCCGCACAGTTGGTTTTAGCCGACAGCACAACGTTTTCTATAACGCCGCTTGCTTTGTTGTGGAACACAAGACCGCCGGTTATACCCGCAGAGCTGCCGTTTATTATATTAAAGCCGATTTCGGCGTCTTCTATAACGAGGTTTTTAATAGTGCCCTGGTTGATATACGCTATTATAGAAGAATAATATGCACTACTGTTAAACGAATGCCAAGCCGTTCTTGCGCCGGTTATTTTGTGGCCGTCGCCGTCGAAGGTGCCTTTTATCGTCGCCTTACTGCCGAACACGAACCTGTCGCTTAAATCTATATCGTTTGCAAGCACTACGTATTCGTTGCCGGTTAAGCCGTCGTACCAATAAGTATCGGGCATGGTGACGGTTATTTTGGTAGCGTTAGCCACGTCGGTAACGCCGGACACGCCCTCGAATTCCGCAACGAAAGGTATGCAATCGGCTTTGTTATAAGTATCGCCTTTGGTGAACATCTTAGAGACGTACATTTTGCCGTTCTCGGTAAAGTTCCACGACCATTGGGCGGAGGTATAAGTTTCGCCGTCGATAGTCAATATCAACTGAGCTTGATTTGTGATATAAGACGCAGCGGTCGCTTCTACGGTTTTTGTAGTCGCGAAGTCGTCCGCGGTTTTAATAATCTTGTCGGCTACGAAAATATTGTAAGAATAAATCGCGTTGCCGAGACCTATTATCATAACGCCGTGTCTGCCGTTAGAAGCCTCTATCTTGCCGTCCGTAACTACAGCCGGTTCGTTATCTAAATATACCGCCGCGTAGGTACGATCGATAAAATCGCTTAAAGAAATTTTTCCGTCCGTCGCTTGTACGTATTGCGTTTCCGTATTCGACGACAAAGAAACGTAATCGCCTAATATCATTTGTTGAGTATAACTATACTCTTTTTCGATATCTTTAATTGCCGCTTCGGATACTTCGGCAACCGACCTTACGTTTTTGTAACCGTTCTTTGCCGTAAACACGTATACGGTGTCGTCACCGTCGGCATAGCTGTAGCAAGCTCTCGCACAGAATTGTCTGTCGTAGTTGGCGCGGTTTATACCCGTTATCGCTCCGCTTAAATAATAACCGTCTTCCCTAACGTCGGAAAGCCCTTCCGCCCACTTAAATTCCATTATCCTTACTTTGTCCGTCGACGCGCCGAAGCCGTATACCGCGTTGCTGCCGAATAAATTTTCTTCATTCAACTCGCCGTATTTAGCCACGTAGTCGTAAGGCATAACGTACAGAGCAAAAGTTAAATCGGAATGGTCTTCCGCTAACTTGTTATATGCGTCTTTTTCTATTTTAGCGGTAAAACGCAGCCCGGTGGAACCGTCGACGTATCTGACCGACGCGCCGTCAACCATCGCGAAGGGTTCCGCTTCGGCTTTTACGCCGAAGCCTAAAAACGTACACGCGATTGCCATACATACCGCGGCAATCACCGCTAAAACGCAACTTAAATTACGATATGATTTTTTAGTCATTTAAGTACCTCCTTAGCAAAAGAAATCGTTCTGCGTCAAATCGAATTGCGCATACGGATCGTCTTTGTCGTTATTACTATCCATAATAACGTCTTGACCGTTGAAAAAATTCATTTTCAACATCGGTTTTTCATATTCTTTCATTTTTATTTACCTCTCAAATATTTTTTTTATTTTGTCTTGTATTCGAAACATAATTCTGTGAATGAACTAATCTTTCGTCGTAAGCTTAGTCACCCCGTTGGGTATCACCTCCTCAGTACCGACAGCACTTGCAGTCGCGACAAATTCTGCATCCGTCCTGACGGTAACGTTTTCATAAGTCCCTTTGTTATCGATACCGAGTATCGATATACCGCCCGTGGCAATCTTTTTAGCCGTGTTTACCATACCTAAATCGGTTACCGTGATATTCTTTAACGTCCCCTGGTTTTCCCTGACGAACAAACCTACGCTCGTATGTCCGTAATACATACTTGCGGAGAAGTTAACGTTTTCTATTAAACCCGTTTTGCCGTTCGTCCCCGTCAAACCGCCTTGCGTGCCCGTATAAGAGGCTTTGGGGATATTCCAGCCGATAACGGCGTTTTCTACCGTTAAGTCTTTAATCGTGCCGTTATTGGCGCCGACAAGCAGCGACGACCAATATCCGCCCAAGTGCGTATGATAAATCGTCCTTGCGCCGGTTATCTTGTGTCCCGCGCCGTCAAACGTTCCGCCGAACGCAACGTTGCTGCCGAACACGAACCTATCGCTTAAATCGATATCGTTTGCAAGCACGACGTACTCCGTGCCAGCTAAACCGTTATACCAAATCGAGCTGTCGTTCATCATGGTAAATTCTATATCGTTCGCTTTCGCGATGTCCGCGGTTTTCGTAATGCCCGTAAATTTAGCTATAAAGCCTATGCCCTTTTTGCCGTCGTAAGTATCGCCTTCGCAAACGGATTTGGAAACGTATAAATCGTTGCCTTCTACCCTCGTATAAGGATAACCGCCGGTAACGTAGGTTTTGCCGTCGTAGGTTATAGTCAAAACGTCGTTTTCATAAGTTGCGGAAGTCGCTTTTACCGTTTTTAAGCTTATAAAGTCGTCTGCCGTGGATATTATTTTATCGGCGACGAACACCGCAACCGGCGAAACGTAAGTCGTATCTTCTTTTTCCGTTACGATATTAAGTCGGCTTCTGCCTACTTCTTTATATCCGTCTATGCTTATCCCGTCGGCGGTTTTGACGAATTCCACCGCGTTGCCGTCGGCGTCTTCCACACGCGTAACGTCTTCCGCGTATTTTATCGTCAACGCGTCCGCGGAGGCAAGTTTATAAACGCTTGTCTCTTGCCTTTTTATCGTAAGCGGATGAACCTTTACCGACAGTTGCTCGGTGACGTTTTCGTAAGAAACGCT
>CAZARP010000070.1:0-3735 GCA_964487575.1 uncultured Christensenella sp. | reverse complement strand
GTCAATGAGGAAAGTCCGAGCGTTATAGAAACAGGGTGCCGGAGAAATCCCGGTGAAGGCGACTTTAAGGAAAGTGCAACAGAAAGTTACCGCCTATATTTAGGTAAGGTTGAAAAGGTGTGGTAAGAGCGCACCGCCCCTACGGTAACGCAGGGGGCAATGTAAACCCCACCCGACGCAAGATTGACAAACCGTTTCGCACGGGAGTTTCACCGAAACGGTTTACTAAAATATCGCTGGGGGATAACGGTAACGTTATTCGTAGATAAATGACCGTACACGACAGAACTCGGCTTACAGACCGACTTTAAGCGCACGTCCTCCGAAAGGCTTAAACCTTTCGGAGGGCTTTTTATTTCTTCGTCAACGCGTCGACAGCGGAAAGAGTTGCTGTTTTAAGCGCGGTTACGTCTTTATCGTTAACGATTACGACGTAAGGCGACAAGTCGGCGGCGTCGTAATCGGTCTGTTTGTTTATTCTGGCGATTATTTGTTCGCGAGAAAGGTTAGAGCGCGCCATAACGCTTTCTATCCTGTCGCTAATCGGACGCGTTATTACAAGGACTCCGTCAAAATGTTTTTGCAAGCCTTGTTCGAACAGTAAAGGGACTTCTATAAACACGGCGGCATTGCGAATTTTTGCCGTTTCTCTCGCCGTAGTTAAAAGATTATCGAACACCGGCATCGTAACGATTTCGGTTAACTTCGAGTAGAGGTCGTCGTCAGAGAAACACAAACGGGCGATTTCGGCTTTATCGGGTTTCGGACTTTTGTTAAAGGCGCTCGGGAAGGAATTTTTCAGTTTTTTTAAAACGTCGGGGTTGTCGTACGCGTTTTTCACCGCGTCGTCGCAAGAAAAAGTCGTGTAGCCGGCTTCTTTTATTATATTAAGCACGGAAGATTTTCCGCTGCCTATACCGCCCGTAACTGCGTATACCGATTGCTTCATTTACTTCGCCTCGAACCAGTTTTTTCCGCTTTTCACCGAAACCGTGAGCGGCACGCTTAATTGCACCGCGTTTTGCATTTGCTCGGCGAGTAGAGATTTCACTTCTTCGTATTCGCTTTTATACGCGTCTATTATAAGTTCGTCGTGAATTTGCAAAATTAATTGCGATTTTAAGTTTCTTTCCTTTAGTTGGTTTTCCACGCCTATCATCGCGAGTTTAATTATGTCGGCGCTGCTCCCTTGCAGAGGCATATTCATGGCGGCGCGCTCGCCGAACCCTCTCAAAGAGAAGTTCGACGATTGAAGTTCTTTTATATATCTGCGCCTTCCGAGTATCGTTTGGGCGTAACCGTTTTTGCGCGCCGTTTCGACGTTGCTTTCCATATAAGCTTTTACTTCCGGATACTGTTTGAAGTAGGCGTCGATATATCTGCGCGCTTCGGCGGCGGAAATTTTAAGGTTTTTCGCTAGTCCGTATTCGGACATTCCGTAAACGATGCCGAAGTTAACGGCTTTCGCTTTGCCGCGCATCGCGTCGGTTACTTGAGAGACGGGGACGTTGAAAACTTTAGCCGCGGTCGCCGAGTGTACGTCTTCTTGTCGGTTGAAAGCGTCTATAAGCCCTTTGCACCCCGAAAAAGCCGCGAGCAAGCGCAACTCTATTTGAGAATAATCGGCGCTTACGAGTATTCTGTCTTCCGAGCGCGGCACGAAAAATTTTCTCAACTCCTTTCCTTCGTCGTCGCGTACGGGAATGTTTTGCAAATTCGGTTCTTTAGACGACAATCTGCCGGTAGACGTAACGGTCTGGTTGAAACTGGTGTGGATAAGTCCCGTCGTTTTGTCTATAAGAGGTTTAAAACCCTCGATATAGGTAGAATAAAGTTTCTGTACGCGGCGGTAGCGCAGTATAACCGGCACGACGGGGTGCGCGGTTTCCAAAGCCTCCAAGACTTCCGCGTTCGTGGAATAGCCCTTTTTCGTTTTCTTTCCTTTACCTATTTTTAATTTACCGAAAAGCGCGTCGCCAAGTTGTTTAGGCGAGTTTACGTTAAGGTCGGGTTCGTCGGTTAAAGCGCGAATTTCCGCTTCCAAGGCACACAAAACCTCTTTGTATTGTTCGCCTGCGATATTAAGCGCGTCCGCGTCCGCCTTAAATCCGCGGACCTCCATATTATAAAGCACGTCGGCAAGCGGAAGTTCCAAGGTTTCGTACAGCGTCTGCATATCTTCTTCTTTTAATTTGTCGCGTAAAAAGACGAAAACGTCGTACAGTGCGGAGGCAGGGGAGGAAAGGTCCTTGTCGTAATAGGTCAAGACGTCGGACAGTTTTTCTGCACCGCCTTCGAATTCGGCAAGATATTTCATCAACGCTACGTCGTCCACGGGGGCGGCAAGATCGTATCCGGCTTGGTCGTTCAGCGCGTGGCGCATTTCTTTTTTGTCGAAAACCACGAGTTTTGCAGCGCCTGTAAACAGTGGTTTTAATGTTTCAAAAGTTTCGGATACGGGAAGCCCTTCGTCGAGCAAAGTTTTTCTTTCGGGTATCGCGAATTCGGTTTCGCCGTCGAACAGATTAAAGTTGCCGTCGATAAAAGTAACGGAAATCACGCGTGAAAGGTCTACGGCACGCAAGGCTTCGCCGTCGAGTATTTTTATTACGGGGACTTTTTTTTGCGTTTCGGAATTGTTTTCGCCCTCCGCGTCGCCGAATAACGCGGCGCGCGTGTATAGGCTTTTGAATTCCAATTCGACGAAACGCTTTTTGACTTGATCCGAGAGCGGCAAAGAAAACCTCGTTTTTTCAAGGTCGGTATCTATGCCGCAAGACAGGTCTATCGTCGCCAGCGTGCGAGAGAGGTAGGCTAAATCTTTATTCGCGATTACCTTTTCTTGCAACTTGCCCTTTAATTCGTCCGTATGTTCGTAAAGCGTGTCGACGTTTCCGTAAGTCAATAACAGAGAAATCGCCGTTTTTTCGCCGACGCCCGGCACCCCCGGTATGTTGTCGGACGAGTCGCCCATAAGTGCTTTCAGTTCGATTATCTGATTTGGCGACAGCGACGTTTTTTCGGTAAAATTTTCGGCGGTGTAAAGTTCGGTCTCGGTTATTCCGCGCTTTGTAAACAAGACGGAAGTGTGTTCGTCGACCAACTGAAAAGAGTCTTTATCTCCGGTGACTATAACGGTATCGACGTCGGCGGACTTTGCCAGCGTTCCGATAATGTCGTCGGCTTCAGAGCCTTCCTTACTCAATACGGCGACGCCCATAGTGCCGAGAAGGTCTTTAAGCAACGGAATTTGCGGCCGAAGTTCTTCGGGCATGGGTCTGCGCGTGCCTTTGTATTCGGGGTAAAGTTTATGCCTGAAAGTCGGCGCTTTTAAGTCGAACGCGCAAGCCACGTGCGTCGGTTTAAAATCGTCCAGCAGTTTAAAAAACATATTCATGAACCCGTAAACGGCGTTTACGGGCGTGCCGTCCTTGGTCGAAAGAAGCGGCATCGCGTAAAAAGCGCGGTTTATAAGGCTGTTGCCGTCTATAAGAATTAATTTTTCCATAAAAATCCTTGTCAAGCGCTTGATTTATATTTGAAATTATGCTATTATGATACAGCAAGTTGAAAGCGCGGACGTTTGTATATATTTAATTTTAGCAAAAATACGCCGATATTGCAACAAATATAACATTTTTTTGCCGAAGTGGTGAAATTGGCAGACGCGCTGGACTCAAAATCCAGTGGTAGCGATACCGTGCGGGTTCAAGTCCCGCCTTCGGCACCATAAAA
>CAZARP010000069.1:0-4180 GCA_964487575.1 uncultured Christensenella sp. | reverse complement strand
TTGCCTTGTTCGGCGCGTTCGCCCTTGCCTGCGCACAGAAGGATTAGCGATACGGTCATCGGTCGTCCTCCGTTAATACGGTGTAAAGATTTTCGGCTTGTTCTTTTTTAACCGTTTCTTTAACGTCGTCGATTTTAAATTTAATCGTTCCGCTCGAAAAGTTCAGTTCCACTACGTCGCCGATTTTAATTTGGTGCGACGGTTTTACCGATTTGCCGTTGACTTTTACTCTGCCGCCGTCCGCCGCCGCAGCCGCCACCGACCGTCTTTTTAACAGTCGCGATACTTTTAAAAATTTATCTATACGCATAAAAACCTCTTAATTTTTCGAAAAATTTGTCGAAAATCACAAAAAAAATAAAAAAATTTATAAAAATGCGATTTTCGCTTGACAATATTTGCAATTTACAGTAACATTATAGAATGTATCATGATAGGTTATTATCGATTTTTATCGCCTTTTGCGGTAAAAACGTTATCGCGCAACGGCGCGCGATTGCCGAAATCGATAGTAACCGACAAAAGAACCGTTTAACTGCCGACAATGCGATTATACAACATTATATCGGGTTTGTAAACAACGTTGGCAAAAAATTTAAAATTTTTTTAAGGAGTGTGTTTTAATGACACGTAAGTTACCTGAAATCCAGTGCGGCAAGATAACGAGGAAGACCTTCTCTAAAATCAAAGAAGCGATAGAACTTCCGTATCTTGTTAAAATCCAGAAAGACTCCTATGACGCATTCATAAGAGACGGTATCAGCGAAGTGTTCGAAGACTTTTCGCCGATAACCGATTATTCCGACCACTTCGAATTATACTTTTTAGAGCATAATTTGGACGGCGCGCCGAAATACGACGAAAAAGAATGCCGCGACAGGGACGCGACCTATGCGCGTCCGCTCCGTGTAAAAGTACGCTTGGTCAACAAAGTCACCGACGAAGTTCTCGATCAAGAAGTCTTTATGGGCGACTTGCCGTTGATGACGGATAACGGGTCGTTTATCATTAACGGTGCGGAAAGGGTTATAGTTTCGCAACTCGTTCGTTCTCCGGGCGTTTACAATAAAGAACAAATGGACAAGTCCGGCAAGAAACTTTTCGACACCACCGTAATGCCTTCCAGAGGCGCTTGGTTAGAGTTCGAACAAGACTCTCAAGGCGTTTTATGGGTGCACGTCGACAAAACCAGGAAACTTACCGCCACGACGTTGCTCCGCGCGTTGGGCTTCGGTACCGACGAAGCGCTCGATAAACTTTTCGACGGCGACGAAATGATAAAGTGCACTGCCGAAAAAGACTCGGCAAAGTCCGAACTCGACGGTCTTACCGAATTGTACCGTCGTTTGCACCCCGGCGAAATACCTACCGAGGACGCAGTTAAGCAGAACCTTAAGAATAATTTCTTCGACCCGAGAAGGTACGACCTTGCCAGAGTCGGAAGATATAAATATAATAAACGCTTGCGCTTAGGCGCGAGGATTGTCGGCTTGCAATCTGCCGAAGACGTTATTTCGCCCGACGGAGAGGTTTTGGCTACAGCCGGACAGATTATCGACAGACAAACTGCCGAAGACATTCAAAACGCGGGTATCAACGTGTTTTATGCCGACGTAAACGGCGTTAAGCATAAGATGCTCGCCAACAACGTCGTGGATTATAAAGCGGTGACCGGCATCGACCCCAAAATTTTCGGGTTGCTCGATTACGTTTACTATCCGACGCTGTCTTTTGCGAGCGAACTTGCGACTGCGGCGTTTGAAATGGGCGAAGAGCAAGTCGCCGAAAAATACAAGAAAGAAATCAACGAACTTTTCTATTTGGAAGAAAGGGTTGTCGACAACGCGGCGGAGGTTAAGCCGGAGGACAAAAAGTATGACGAAAAAGCGGCGGAAACGCGCCTTAAGTTCGTCAGCGCTTGCGTTGCTTACGCTAACTTCGTTAAAGACGGCGCCACCGTTGCGCCCGATGCGGAAACCAAAAAGACAATTCGTCCTCTCTTGGACAAGTTAAATCACAAACATATTACCATCGACGACATCGTCGCCTCTATATCGGTTAACCTCGACCTTAACTTCGGGCTTAACACGACCGACAACATCGACCACCTCGGCAATCGTCGCGTGCGTTCGGTAGGCGAACTTTTGCAAAATCAATTCCGTATCGGTATTGCGAGGTTAGAGCGCGTCATTAAGGAAAGAATGGCGACGCAAGACCCCAAAGAAGTTACGCCGCAAGGACTTATAAACGTTCGTCCCGTCAGTTCGGCGATAAGGGAATTCTTCGGTTCTTCGCAGTTGTCGCAATTTATGGACCAGACGAACCCGATTGCGGAACTTACTCACAAGAGAAAGTTGTCGGCGTTGGGGCCCGGCGGTTTGAACAGAGATCGCGCTACGTTCGAAGTCCGTGACGTACACCACTCTCACTACGGCAGACTGTGTCCTATAGAGACTCCGGAAGGTCAGAACATCGGTCTTATATCTTCGCTTGCGGCATACGCTCAGGTCAACGAGTTCGGGTTTATAGAGTCGCCATATAGAAAGGTTATTCACACTATGAATTCCGACGGTACTATAGTGACCGAAGTGACCGAACACGTCGATTATCTCACCGCGGACGAAGAGGATAATTACATCGTCGCGCAGGCGAACGAACCGTTAATCGATAATAAATATTTCGAACACGACCGTGTTTCGTGCAGACATCGCGACGAAATAACCGAAGACGTTAAAGAGAAAATGGATTATATGGACGTTTCTCCTAAACAGTTGATTTCCGTCGCTACCGCGCTTATTCCGTTCTTAGAGAACGACGATACCAACCGTGCGCTCATGGGTTCTAACATGCAACGTCAGGCGGTTCCGCTTCTTTGTCCCGAAAACGCTATCGTCGCGACGGGTATAGAGAGGCGCATAGCGTACGACTCCGGCGTTATGGTGAATGCTAAAAACGCAGGCGTCGTCAAGAGCGTCGCAAGCGACCTTATCGTGATTACCGAAGACGACGGTACCGACAGACAATATATACTTAAAAAATTCGAGAGGTCGAACCAAGGCACCTGTCTTAACCAAAGACCTATCGTCGATAAAGGCGAAAGGGTAGAAAAAGGTCAGACCATTGCCGACGGTCACTCGACTAAAAACGGCGAACTTGCGCTCGGCCGTAACATACTTATCGGCTTTATGAGCTGGGAAGGTTACAACTACGAAGACGCTATGCTTCTTTCCGAAAAATTAGTAAGGGAAGACGTGTTTACCACTATCCATATAGAAGAACACGAAATCGAAGCAAGGGATACCAGACTCGGCGAAGAAGAAATTACGAGGGATATCCCCAACGTCGGCGACGACGCGCTTAAAGACCTCGACGAAGACGGTATAGTAAGAATAGGTGCCGAAGTCGGCAGCGGCGACATTTTGGTCGGTAAAGTAACGCCCAAGGGCGAAACCGAACTTACGCCCGAAGAAAGGTTGCTCCGCGCAATCTTCGGCGAAAAGGCAAGGGAAGTAAGGGATACTTCGCTTAAAGTTCCTCACGGCGAGGGCGGTATAGTCGTCGACGTTAAGATATTCACGAGGGCAAACAAAGACGAACTTGCTCCCGGCGTAAACAAACTCGTAAGAGTGTATATCGCTCAAAAACGTAAGATTTCCATCGGCGATAAGATGGCGGGACGTCACGGTAACAAGGGCGTTATTTCCAGAATACTTCCCGAGTCCGATATGCCGTTTATGGCGGACGGCACTCCGTTGCAGATTGTATTAAATCCGCTCGGCGTTCCTTCTCGTATGAACATCGGTCAGGTGTTGGAAGTTCACTTGGGTTTGGTGTGTAAGCAACTCGGTTGGAAGATTGCCACCCCCGTTTTCGACGGCGCTACCGAAGGCGATATAAAAGAACTCTTAAAAGAAAACAATATCGTTAATCCGGACGGCGAGGTCGACGGCAGAACGGGCGAACCTTTTGAAAACAGAGTTACCGTCGGTCAGATGTATATGATAAAACTTATCCACTTGGTCGACGATAAGATACACGCGCGTTCGACCGGACCTTACAGCTTGGTAACGCAACAACCGCTCGGCGGTAAAGCGCAGTTCGGCGGTCAGCGTTTCGGCGAAATGGAAGTCTGGGCGCTGGAAGCTTACGGCGCTGCTTATACCCTGCAGGAGATCCTGAC
>CAZARP010000068.1:0-4261 GCA_964487575.1 uncultured Christensenella sp. | reverse complement strand
GCACGACGTTTTATAGCCGTTGTAAAGAATACGGCGTTTCAGAACACGCCTTAAAGGAGTATATGGGGCACTCTCTCGGAGCAATCGACAACGCCTACACCGACCTATCAGACGAATACTTATTAAACGAAAGCAAAAAACTTGACTTTTGGCTATGATTTGACACCGAAAAGAGAATAATTTTGACACCGATTTTCGACACCTTAACGGCAAAATCACAAAAAAAAGCACAAAAAAACAGCACTTTTAAGCCGTTTTTTTGCCTAAAAGTGCCGTTTTTGGTGTGAAGGATGGGACTTGAACCCACACGGATAACCATACGCCCCTCAAACGTACGCGTCTGCCAATTCCGCCACCCTCACGTAAGCCTTATTATATTACTTGAAATTTTCTTTTTTGTCAAGGATATTTCCGTATATTTTTCGATAAATTTTTAAAGTTTTTTCGTATTTGCTCAAGTATTCAGCCGTTTCGGCGAAAGGAACGCGTGAAAGTTCCACCCCGTCGCTGCTGTACGACGGGTTTTTAAGCCAAGAAAAGACGTTGCCCTCCCCCGCATTGTACGCGCATATCGCAGTCCTTACGCTATGAAAACGATTTATCAAATAACCGAGATAAAACGTACCGAATTTAATATTTACGGCAGGGTCCGACACGTCGTACTCTTGCACTCGTAACATCTTCGCCACGTACGCCGCCGTGCCGTCGGTTAATTGCATAAGCCCCTTTGCCCCCTTTTTACTCACCGCGTTGCTGTCGAAACCGCTTTCTATTTTTATAACGGAAAATATGACGGAAGCCTCTACGCCGTACTCTGCCGACGCTGCGAATACAACCGAACCGTATTCTAAAGGGTATATTCTTTTGCATATCGGATAAAATGCCGTCGTCAAAATGCCGAGGGCGAGAAAACAAACGGCGCATACCGCCGCCGTTATTTTTTGTATTTTTTTTAATCTCGACGCATTAAACACAAAAGAACGCATATGCCTAAAACAGTATATGCGTTCTTCGATTTTTTTATTTCGACTACTATTTGCCGACAACCCGTTAGACGGGGTTAACCGTCGCGATTTTTTGCCAGTTGTTAACGTTAAGCAATTCGCCTTTCGGGAAATCGGTATCGTTTAATATCGCTTCTTCCAATTCGTCTATCTTGTCGATTTTGCCGTTAACGTAATCGAGCACCCTTTCCCTACACGACTTGATGCGCAACATCAAACCGCCCAATCGAATGTCGTGCACGTCGAAGCCGTACGGCTTGTTCTCGATAAACCATTCCGTCTTAAACGACGCGTAGAACTTCTCCAGTTTTTTATCCAAAGCCTTCATATCGGCAGCGAGTTCCGCAAGACGCTTTTTGTCGCCGTCGCGATACGCCGCGCGCAGATTAACGCCGAGTTCGTACTTTACGGCAAGTACGTCGCATAAATCCGCGAGCGTTTGATAAACGTAGCCGTAGTTAGCGCTCTTCTTTTTTAAGTTTTTAAGACGGCGCGCGTAACGTTTATATTGTTCCGAACCTTGGTTGTCGGTAATCAGGTAATCCAACCAGCCGCCAAGCGGGTCGCTGTACAACCCCCATTTACACGGATTAAAGTTATATTTCGTCTTGGCGTTGTCGCCGATAAGGTTCGGCAATTCCAAAGCCATCATGGCGTCGAAGTCTTCGCCCGTGATTTTCTTAAAACCTTCTTTAATGACCGCCATACTCGTCTCGCCGTCGTATGCTTTTTTAGCGTAATACAGCGCCGGCAACGTGGCGAAATACGAGCACTCTTTACCGTTGTCCCCCCACATCGTGACGGAAATCTTGTTTATGTCGTATTTACGGCAATACTTCATCGCGCAGCCCAAGGTTTTAAGCGCGGTCGCAGCGTTCGGCGCAAACCCCGTCCAACTCCACGCGCCGCCTGCGAACCAGCAACCCGGGTTGAGTTCTTTGTGCGCCTTTATCATATAGTCGTATATCTTGGCGGTTTTACCGCTGTTGTAATAGTTCCAGTACGTTAAGTCGACGCCTTGCGGAACGGTTTGCCTTATAACGTCGGGGATAACGTCTTTATCCTTCAAACAATAAATGCCGTCGTTCGCCATTCTGAAGAACATATCCGACCACATTATCGGCGTATAGCCGTATTTTTTTGCAATCTCTATAACCCTTTCCAAATGCCTTTTAAGCAATGCGAACCTATCCGTATAGCCGTGTTTGGAAAGATATTTGCCCAAACCGACGTTGTGCGCTTCGTCCATACCGATATGAATGTTTTTAGAAGCAAAACAACGCGAGCACGTTTGAAACATCTTTTCGATGAACTCGTAAGTCTTTTCGTCGTCGACCAGCAAAATATCGTTGGTGTCCCATAGTTCGTTGGTGTAACGTCTCCAATGGAAAATCGCGTTCAAATGCGCCAACGTCTGTATGCACGGAATAAGTTCTATCCCCTTCGACGCACCGTAAGCGTCAAGCTCTTTCAATTCTTCTTCGGAATATCTGCCGCGCATATACCCGAAGAACGGTTCTTCTTTTATTTCGTAAGTGTCTTCGGTATAAAGCATAAGCGAATTATACCCGAACGCCGCTAAAATATCTATAAATTTTTTCATTTGGTCGACCTTCATAACGCCGTTACGCGAACAATCGACCATCGCCGCAAAGTACTTCTTTTCCATAATCACAAACCCTCTTTTTTTGTTGTGATTACATAATAACATCGTACGGAAAAAATTGCAACACTTTTTTTTGTTTATTTATTCGTTTTTCTCCGAAAGCAATCGACTTCTTTCGGTTTTTTCCGATAAAATCAATTTTTCTTTGCGACCTGCGACGTTATATAATTTGCTTTACCCGTAACCAAGGAGGCTATATGAAAAAAACGACGATTACGCTCCTTTCTTGCGCGCTTGCCGTTTGCACCGCTGCCTACCGCTTCGACAACGGCGCAGACAAAGCGTATGCGATATCGGAATACCTGCGCGTTATAGAAAAAGACGTTCCATTTTACAGCGACGCGTACGGAAGAAATTTCGTGCTCTGTCTGCCTTACACGTACTACGTCAAATACTTAGACGACGTCGGAAGCCTTACTCACGTAGAAATCCTCACGACGGGCGGCGCGATAGACGGATACGTCGACAAGTCCGCGCTTTACGAGGATGGTTTGTACGTCGCGACCCCGTACGTAAACGTAAGTCTTGTCACGGCGAACGTGTGTATGCTGTACTCGGACGCCGAACTGACCGTCCCTCTGCAATACGTGTTCGCCGACCGCGAAGCCACCTACTACGGCTACGTGAAAACCCCCGTCGGCACAAAGGCGTATTGCGTGGGGTACGGCGACAAACTCGGCTACATAAAAGAAAGTGACGTTATACCCTTTTCGATAGCCGACCACCCGAACGAACTCACCTTCATCACCCCGACGGAAACTCCGGAGCCGCCCGTCGATGACACCGCGCCGAACGACAATCCCGACGACTTAAGCTTAAAACTCATTATCGTTTTATGTCTGGTGCTTGCCGGGGTAATCGGACTTTTTGTCGCGTTTAAGAAAAAGACGGTCAAGAAAACGTCTTTTTACGACGAAAACGATTTCGAATAGCCTTACGCCGCAATCTTTTTTAACGTCGACGTACCGCGTGCGGTCTTTTTTTCACGACGCTTTTCGCCCTCGGATATTCTTCTTTTGAGCGAGGCGAAAAAATCCGTTTTAAGATAAACCTCTTCGAAAACTTTATCGGTAATGCCCGATTTTTCAAGTTTGTCGCCGAACTTTTTCGCTATCGCTATCTGACGACGAAAGTATTGTCTGCTGGTAAAATCCGTTCCGCATGCTTTATAGTATTCTTTCGAATGCGTTCTGAAATACTTGTAATCGAGCAGTCTAAAATCGTTTTCGTTTAATTTTGCGACTACCTGCGACACCTTGTCGGACAACCTTAATATGTCCTCTTTTTGTAACATTAATTTCACCATTTTTTCGCACTGCTCCTCGCAAGGAGAATAATCGCCGAAAGAAGCAAGCGCGCGTTTAAGTACCAGTTCGTCTATTTGCTTTACCACCGAATTAAGCGATTTATAAGCCGTTAATATGGTTTTTACATAAATAGATTTCATTTTTCACTCTCCGTTTTTTATATCGCTTTTTCCCGAGAACATCGCCATTTTATCCTATCGCCTCGGTACAAGTCAATACTTTATGTCGAATTTTGAACAAAAATAATTATTTTTGTACAAATTTGTTTTTTGCCCGTCATAAAC
>CAZARP010000067.1:0-4396 GCA_964487575.1 uncultured Christensenella sp. | reverse complement strand
TGAGGCTTAAAGCAGAAGTCACCCTTCTCGCCGTACGGATTTTTTGTTCGGCTCAATAGAAATCTCGCTTAAATTACGCGTTTAAGTTCGGTTAGTTATTTCACGGGTGCTTTTTGTCGAAGCACCCGTTTTTTGCGGGAAAAAGTCAGAGAGGTATAAAACCATTAAAAAAGAACATCAGATTAACGAAGAAATTCGCGATAGAGAAGTCCGTCTAATAGGCGACGACGGCTCGCAACTCGGTATCGTTTCGTCGAGAGAGGCTCTCTCGATAGCGGAAGAAAAGGGTCTGGATTTGGTTAAAATTTCACCGAACGCAAATCCGCCGGTTTGTAAGATTATGAACTACGGCAAATACCTTTTCGAAATGAACAAAAAGGCGAAAGAAGCGAAGAAAAATCAACGCGTCGTGGAAATCAAAGAAGTTTGGTTATCTATGACCATAGACGTCGGCGACCTTAACGTCAAAGCCAAACAAACGCAAAAGTTTTTGTCGGCAGGCAACAAGGTAAAGGTGTCTATCAGAATGCGCGGCAGACAGATGGCGCATTCGGAATTGGGGCTTGACGTGATGCAACGGTTTTTCGAGATGGTCAAAGACTTCGGCGCGATGGAAAAAAGTCCGGCGACCGAGGGTCGTAACATTTGGATGATGCTTGCGCCCGTAAAGGCGTAACTTTATATAAAATAACAAACGGAGGGCTATATTATGCCGAAAATGAAAACCAAAAGTGCGGCGAAGAAACGTTTCAAAGTAACCGCCACCGGCAAGATTAAGAGAGCTTGCTCGGGCAAAAACCACATTTTAACCAAAAAAGACAGAAAGAGAAAGAACAATCTCTGTGACGGCGCTTACGTAGACGCAACTCAGGCGAAGACCGTTAAGACGCTTATTTACAATAAATAGTAGGGAGGACACATCATGCGTATTAAAAGAGCAGTTAACGCCGTTAAAAAGCGTAGAAAGATATTAAAACTTGCCAAAGGTTATTTCGGCGGCAGGAGCAAAAGATACAGAGTAGCAAGAGAAGCCGTTATGAAGGCGGGTCTTTATTCTTACTACGGCAGGAAGGCTAAAAAGCGTGACTTCAGGTCGTTGTGGATTACCAGAATAAACGCCGCTTGCAGACTTAACGGTTTGTCTTATAGCAAGTTTATGTACGGTTTGAAAAATGCCGGTATCGACCTTAACCGTAAGGTTTTGGCTGAAATCGCCGTTTCCGACGCGTCTGCGTTCACCGCACTTTGCGAGCAGGCTAAAAACAATCTTAAAAAGTAATTTCTTAAAGCCTATTTTGTAAAAAGTAGGCTTTATTGAGCTTTATGATAACTTCCAGACAAAACGCATTTATAAAAAAACTTCGCTCGCTTTCCGAAAAAAAGTTTAGGGACGAGTCGGGCGAGTTTTTGATAGAGGGTGTTAAACTCGTTAAAGAAGCGATAAGCGACGGTATCGAGGTCGAAAAAATAATAGTGACCGAAAAAGGCGCCGCTTTGTTCGGCGAAACGTCGATAGAGGTCGTTTCCGTAGACGACGGCGTGTATCGGAGTTTTTCTTGCGAGGTTTCTCCGCAAGGCGTTGCCGCGTTGGCGAAAATTCCGAGCGGCGGTTCGGCTTCTCCTACGGGTTTATCGGTCTTTTTGGACGGCGTTATGGACCCGTCTAACGTCGGCGCGATATTGAGGAGCGCGGCGGCGGCAGGCTATGCGGAAGCGTACTTGGCTAACTGTGCCGACGCTTTTTCGCCTAAAGCGCTGAGGGCGTCTATGGGCGGCGCGTTTAAAATTCGTATAATAACCGGCGACAGAAACGAACTTATAAATCTCGTGGACGCGCCATTTATAACTGCGGATATGGGCGGCGTAGACGTTTTCGATTACCGTCCGCCGAAGAATTTTTGTCTGGTAATAGGGAACGAGGGTAACGGCGTCAGTAAGGAAGTAAAGTCGCTTACGAGCGTGACGGTGAGTATCCCTATGGAAAATTCGGTGGAAAGTCTTAATGCGAGCGTTTCCGCCGGGATATTGATGTATACCCTCAAATATTTAAGAAATCAAGGAGAATAATTCTATGTCAGGACACAGCCATGCGGCGAACATCGCCGTAAAGAAAGCCAAAACGGACGCGGCAAAAGGTAAAATTTTCACCAAGGTCGGCAGGGAAATCGCGGTTGCGGCTAAAAACAACCCCGACCCGGACACGAACAGCAAGTTGGCGGACGCTATAGCGAAAGCGAAATCCGTCAATATGCCTAACGACAACATTAAACGTTGTATCGCGAAGGCTGCCGGCGAACTTTCCGGCGCTACTTACGAGGAGTTGACGTACGAAGGGTACGGTCCCTCCGGCAGCGCGATTATAGTTAAAACGCTTACCGACAACAAGAACCGTACGGTCGACTACGTAAGGACGGTTATGCGTAAACACGGCGGAAGCTTGGGCAATGCCGGTTGCGTGTCGTTTACTTTCAGCAGCGTGGGTATGATAGTCGTGGAAAGAACGCCCGACCTTACCGAAGATACGCTTATGGAATACGCTCTCGACGCCGGCGCGGACGACGTTATCACGCAGGACGACGCGTTCGAAGTGCATACTTCGGTTGCGGCTTTTTCGTCGGTAAGGAAGTATCTCGAAGGCAAAGGTTTGAACTTTTTCGAGGCTGAAATAACCATGCTTCCCCAAAACAAAATCACCTTAGAGGGCGACGAACTCGCTAAATTCAAACGTCTGGTCGACGCTTTGGACGACCTTGACGACGTTCAGGACGTTTACCACAACGTCGACTTGCCCGACGAGGACGAGGAAGAATAATTAAAAACAGGACGTATAAAATCACCTTTTTTGCCTATACTTATTTATATCGGCGGCAAGGTGATTTTTTATTAAAAGATTGCAATACGACTTGTTGCCGTTGAAATATTCCGTTAAATTATTTTCGGCTTCGTTTCCGCAAGTAATTTTGCGGAAGCGAAGGGCGTAAGATAAATCGACGCCCTTTTTGTTTTTTCGGGCAAAATCGGTTAAGATTGGCGGAATATAGTCGTTTTAAAGTTTATTTCAATCTTTATCGTGTAAAAAGTAAGTGCAGGAGGGGTGAAAATGAAGAAATTTTCAAAAACTCTTATATCGGCATTATTTGTCGCAATTTTAACTTTTTCTTTAACAGCGTGTAGTTTCGTTAACACAAACGGCAGTGCTTCGGGCAATCGTTTGCCGTCGGGCGCTTTGCAAAGCGTCAACATAAAAACAAGCGCAACGGACGCCGAACGCGTCGAACTTTCTTTACCGGAAGCCGTCGCGAAAGCCGAACGCACTTCGGTGGCGTTGCAAGTCGGCAGTTCGGCAGGCGCAGGCGTCGTTATAGACGCGAGTTACGACGAGTCGGATAACAATTCGGTTTATATCGTTACTTGTCATCACGTCGTGTCGGGCAAGGGCGACATAACCGTGCTGTTCCCCGACGAAAACTGTCGATACGACAATGCGGATTATATTTTTACGGGTACGATAGGCGGTTCTTTCTCGTCTAACGAAGGGAAAGCCGTTACCCTTATAGGCGGCGACGCGGATTCCGATATCGCGGTATTAAAGGTCGACTTAAGCGTGGCGGCGAGTTCGGGTAAAAATTTGTCTTCGGATAAAATAGTCAAAGCCGCGTTACCGCCCGAAGGTTATTCGGTGAAAAAAGGCGAAACCGTGTTTGCGATAGGCAATCCTACGGGGACGCTTCCTGGTTCCGTATGTACGGGCATAGTGAGTTATTTAGAGAGGGAAACGTCGGTGGAAGACATAGGCAAAATGAGGCTTATGCAGATTGACGTTACGACAAACCCCGGCAATTCCGGCGGCGGTCTTTATAACCTTTACGGCGAACTTATCGGTATTACCAACGCCGGCAACACCGATTACGAAGCGATAAACTTCGCAATCCCTATGAGTCTTGCGGTGGAAGAAGATGAAATCGACAACGGCTTCGTTAATATAGTCGGGCAACTAATGGGCACGTATAACGTGGATAGCAATAGCGGTAACTACGGATACGTTTACGGCAGAAAGTCGAAATTCGGCTTTACCACCACGGCAAAAAAGGGTTATATCCAAGTTTCGGCGGTAACCGACGGCAGCATCGCAAAGCAAAGCGGAATACAAGTCGACGACGTGGTGAATTCGGTTAAAGTATTAAGAGGCGAAACCGTAATAATAAGTAAAGACAACGTAACGGAATTGGAAGACTTTTCTTCCGCCGTCGCAAAAGCCGCTATAGGCGATACGATAGTCGTAAAAATAATGAGAGAGGTCAACAGGTTCCCTTCCAGCAGAACCGAAGAAAAAGAGATTACGATGGTTGCCGAACAATTTTTGTTCTGCGATACGAGAATAAAATAAGTGAAGAAA
>CAZARP010000066.1:3457-4518 GCA_964487575.1 uncultured Christensenella sp. | reverse complement strand
ACGGCTTTTAAGCAAAACGGACCTATCAAAATACCGGCGATTATGTATGCGGTTACGTTAGGAAGCTTCAATAACTTCGTTAAACGCGTCGTCAAAAAACCTGCGGCAAGTATAACCGCAATGGCAAGTATCACAGCAGAAACGGGCGAAGCGACCTCTAATTTTGCATATAACTCTTCCATTTGTTACTAATAATATTTTTCCATAAGGATAGGTTTAACGGACGAGGTCAAACCGAGTTCGTTAACAAGCGTTAAAACGGTATAACGATCGCGCACTTTGTATGCGTTTTCTATCATATCTTCCATCGTTTCACGCCGTACGCCTATTTGAGAAAAACGCGTCGGACAACCCATTTTTACAAGCATCGCCTTTATTTTTTCAACGCTCGGAAGCGCCTTTGCAAGCTTATACACTTCTTTATCGCCATTAAACGAAATTTCGTTGTCTTTTATGTAATTATACAATTCTATCGAAACAAGCGTACCTATCGCTACCTTTATCCCGTGCATAGGTATCTTTTCCCCACGCCGCGCGAAGTCCATTTCCAAAAAATGCGATTGATGATGTTCGCTTCCGCTCGCCGGGCGCGAATTTCCGCATTCCGCCATAGAAAGCCCTGCCGTAATAAGCGCGTCCATAAGTTTTGCGACAGCGCCGTCTTCGTATCGCGTTAAACCGTCAAACGCATCTATACACGCAGCCACGGCGTCTTCCATCATCGCGTAAGCCTTTTCGTTAATCTCCTCTCCCTTTACGTAGTGCGCCGTCTTCCAGTCGGTCAAACAGGTATACTTACCGATGATGTCGCCGAAACCGGCGGCTGTCATTATTTTCGGCGCGCTACGCACGACCTCCAAATCTATCAAGATATCGCTCGGAGAGTGAACGGTATCGGTAACCTTAAATCCGTTGCGCATCAATGCCGCGCCCTTGGAACAATATCCGTCCATACTGGCGGCGGTTGCAAACACGCCGCATTCTATGTCCAATCGCGTAGAAACGGATTTTGCCATATCGCCGAGCGTTCCGCTACCCACAGCCAGCACGTAATCGCAATT
>CAZARP010000066.1:0-3357 GCA_964487575.1 uncultured Christensenella sp. | reverse complement strand
TTTGTCCCTCCTGAATTATATTATAATAAAAACCGTCAAATAGTCAAAATTAAACGATAATTTTTTCTAATTGACGATTATTTTGCGCGTTTTGCGCATTTACAAGGCAATTTACTATACAAAAGAGCAATATTATGAACGATTTTTGTAGGATTATATCATACATATATTCTTTTGTCAATCACTTATTTTACAAAATACACGTCAAAAAGACCCCGTAAAGAGGTCTTTTTACAAATATTACCATACAAATTAACAGCCTTTTTTTCTTGCGAGGTCCACGTTGTCGACGCTTCTGTCCCTTAAAGTTTTTTCCGCAGACGCAGAAACTTCGGAACGATAATCCTTCCCGAAACGTTTTATATATTTTTCGATTACGCAATGCGAGGGAACCGCGCCGACCGACGAATTGACTTGTCGTTGATATTTGAAAAAGTCCGACGCGTCGGATACTTCGTCAATCGGTACTGTGTTTTCTTTATTTGCGGTTAAGCGAACGGACTTCATAACTTCACGCACGTAGTCGATGTTTTCGTGAAGCGAAATAAGCGAAGGAAAATCCGAACCATCCAATGCAAAAAGTTGTTCGACACTTCTCCCCTCGTATTTATACAGCATTTCCGAAGCGATTTTAAGATGAGTTAATTCTTCGTCAAAATGCGTCTGCCAAACTCGCTTTACGTTGTCGTCGCTTTCGTCTTGATAGCAAGAATAATACAGATAACATTCGGCATATTCGTGCATTACCCAACTTTCGAACCACGTTGAAGACGGGTCCATAAGCGAGCCGTAGCCCGTTACGTGCTGTTCTTCTATCATTGCAATTTCGTTATATAACTTTCTGCCTATATCGACGTCGAAAAAAGTGCCGACGTTCATATAATAATTCATAGTTTGCTGTTCCGCCGCGGTTATAATCGACGTGTGCAGTCTTGTAATTAAAGAGTCTTGCCAACAATTTATATATCTGCGAACGTCGTCGTTCGGGTGACGATGTTCGGATATCGTCGGTCTGCCGGGCGTTATCTCGGTATATCCGCCGACCAACGTTTCGCCTTTTATGCCTTGCGTCATATCCAACAAATCGGAATACCTATATAAGTGATCGAAGTCTTCTAAAAGCGCAAAGTCCAACTGTTCCTTTACGAACGGATTAGGTTCTTTTTTAGCCATTTCCGCAGTTAAATCCACTGCGAGTTGCTCATAACCTATAGTTGTTTCTAAAATGGTTTCGTCTATAGGCTTTAAAGCGGCAATGCGTTTTTGTTGTTGCTGTTCCTGACGTCGCACGGCGGCGAGCGTTCGGCGTACGTCGTTGTTTAAACAGTGACGTTGAAATTGATGCAAAAACCAGTTAGCCTCGAATTCCGTACCGTTCATTAAGATAACGCGTGTTTTCGTATACGGCGAAACGGCGTTCTTGTCATAACTTTTGGGTGCGAGCGACGACCAACCGGCGTACACGATTTTATCGTTCTTTGGTAATTCCTTAAATGGGTCCATACATATTCTCCTTTCTTTTTTAAGAATATATACCCCGTTACCGATTTTTTAATACAAAAAAACCTAAAACGCTTTTGTCGTTTTAGGTTTTTGTGGTGGAGGTAAGGGAATTCGAATCCCTGGCCTCCGCGTTGCGAACGCGGCGCTCTACCAACTGAGCCATACCCCCGTAAATACGTATTACAAACTAACGAAACATATTATACCACTAAATCTTTTTTTATGCAAAAGATTTTTAGCATGTTTTTCATCTTAATTTAAAAAAACTAAAAAGAAGTTACCTGCTTCCGCAACGTAGCGGAAGCAGGTATTGCGAACTTTTTATTTCGAAATCGAATATTTAAGGTTTCTACGTGCGCGCGAATACGGTATCCAGATGATAAACAGCGCTATTGCCGCAAACATCGCGTACAAAGCCGACGAAGCAAGCGCTATGCTCGTGCCTGCCATCGCCGCAGCCGCTTCGCTGCCGGACATCGCGGGATAATACGTTATCAATATGTTAACGGCAAAACAAATAATTTGCATAATCCATCCCCACCAAATAGCCAAACCGACTTTGACAGACGAATTTTTGCAAAGAAGTTTTACCAATATCTTCAATAAAATATACGCCCAGATTGCGATAGAAAACACGTAGACGATGCCGATAATTTTAAATACCGTCGAAACCATCGCGGCATCTTCGTCGGCTAATTCCAAATCGCCCATAATCATATCCGTTAACATTATCGCGATTTCTTCTTCGTCGGTTACGGTTTCGGTCGGTGCTTGTTCGGCAGAAAGCAAAGTCACCGATTGACCTTGAATACCTTCTTCCGGGTTTCCTTGATTATCTTGGTCAAGCGCTTGTTTAAGAAGCGAAACCAACGCGGCTTCCATATCTTTAATCTCACCGTTTTCGTCGACGAGGTTTAATTCGGAAAAAATATTTTGAAGTTCTTCTTTCATCTCCGCTTTATCTTCTTCGGAAACGGTTACGTCGGCGAATTCCGAATAATCGGCATTTGCGAGTTTAGTCGTCACGTCGTCTATTTGTTCGATCAAAACGTCGACCAACGTATCAACCGTAGCGCCGTCCTTTTCGAATTCGTCGAAAATGGCGTCGATATTGCTCGTAATATCTATGCCTGCACCGGTTAATACCGCGTTGATGTCTTCGTCGGTAAAGCTGTTAAGCGACTCTTTTACCGCGACCTTGGTCAATTCCCTGACGGTTTTCTTAACGACCGTAACAATCGGTTCTTTTAAATCTTCTACGATTTGCTTTACGTTAGGCAAAGCTATACCATCCCTTACGAAATCTTTAACTTCCGCATCCGTTAAGGAAAAAGATTTTATAAGAACGTCCGAAGTAATCGATATCGAGGAATTAAACGGAATGCCGTCTTCGCCGACGACTTCTTTATAATCGATGTCGCTCATATCGAAAGACGATCCTTTGTCTCCGTCGGCGTACACGACGTTGCCGGTTTTAGCCGTCGCTTCGCCGTCCCCTTCTCCCATCATGCCTTCCAAAGTTTCCGCAGTGATGGTAAAGCCGATTTTAATCTGTAAAAACGGCATGGTGCAATAAGCGATTATCGCGAACAAGCACACAGCGGCAATTATTACGTTAAAAATCAATACTGTCTTTTTTTGTTTTGTCATAACACTCTCCTATTTTTAAACCAACGGATACTCCGCTTTAATTTTCACAACGAGTTTCCCGTCGTATTCTTTTAATTTTTTTTCTACCGTAGACACGACTTCTTCTATCGTCAATTTTGTTTCGTGAGTCAACAACAAATCAAAAATGATATTTGAATGCGTATCGCCTTCCACTACTCTAAAATCGTGAATATCGAAACCGAC
>CAZARP010000065.1:1941-4527 GCA_964487575.1 uncultured Christensenella sp. | reverse complement strand
GCTTGTAGGCAAGCCGAAAAACTTTGAAAACGCAAAAAAGCCGCATGCAAAGCAGCGGCTTTATTTTTTGACGTCAGTTAGTTTTTCTTTTCTTTCTTGCTTACGTCTACAACTTGTTTGCCGTCGTAATAACCGCACTTAGCGCAAACCCTGTGGGGAGCGATAAGTTCGTGACATTGAGGGCATTCCACGAGATTGGGAGCTTCGAGCTTCCACTGCGCATACCTGGTATTGGTCCTCTGTTTAGACGTTTTACTTTTCTGTACTGCCATGATTTTTCACCTTCCTTATTTATCGCATTTGCATTGCCCGTCGTTCAGGTTGACGCCGCACCCCGAACAAATCCCCTTGCAGTCCTCGCTGCAAAGAAACGCCGTAGGCATATCGACGATTACCGCGTCGTCAACTATACGGGATAAATCTATCTTGTCGTTAACCACCGAATATCCGCCGTCGTTGTCGGGAAAACATTCTTCGCCGAATTCGCAAACGAACTCGCGCGACGTATCCTTCAAACACTTGGTGCATTCGCCGCTTAAAACGAAAACGGCTTCACCCTCGACAAACGCCGAATGGTCGCCCGTCAACGCTATCCGACCGCTCACCTTAATCGGCGAAACGATTTGAGTGTTGGGTATTTCGGTCAGCGTATCCGAGGGAGAGTATTCGAAGAAAAAACTCTCTTCGTCTTTCCCCGTCTTTTTAAGTTGCCTTAAATCCAAAATCATACTACACCTGCAAAGATAGCCTAACAAGTATATACTATTTACGTCGGCTTGTCAACGATTTTTCTCGATTTTTTTATGCTTTTGCCGTAAGTTCCTTCGTTTCCCTTGCGATAGAGAGTTCTTCATTGGTCGGAAGCACTATTATCTTGACCTTAGAACTTTCTCTATTCAAATAACCGATACCCGATTTATATTCTTCGTTCTTGTCTAAATCGAATTCCGCGCCGCAATATTCCATATCTTCCATAACAAGTCTGCGAATAAACGGAGCGTGTTCGCCTATTCCGCCGGTAAACACTATCGCGTCGACGCCGCCGAGCACGGCGATATACGAACCGACGTACTTTTTAACCCTATACGCAAGCATTTCTAACGCCAACCGAGCCTTTTCGTTGCCGTCGTTCATAGCTGCGGTGAGGTCCCTTAAATCGCTCGACAAGTTGCCGGATATGCCATAAACGCCGCACCTCTTATTAAGATAATCCACCACTTCTTCGGGTTTAAGACCGAGTTTAACGCGCATATAATCTACCGCCGCCGGGTCGATATCGCCCGAACGAGTGCCCATAATCAACCCCTCTAACGGCGTGAAGCCCATAGAGGTATCCATACATTTTCCGTCCTTTACGGCGGAAATAGAAGAACCGTTGCCCAAATGGCAGATTACCATTTTAGCGTCGGGATTGCAAAGCAGTTTGCCCGTTTCCTGACTGACGAACTTATGAGAGGTCCCGTGGAAGCCGTACTTCCTTACCTTATATTTATCGTATACGTCGTACGGAATGCCGTACATATACGCTTTTTGGGGCATCGTCGAATGGAACGTGGTATCGAATACCGCCACCATCGGCACGCCGGGCATCACCTCTCTGCAACTTTTTATGCACGCTATATTACCGGGCATATGAAGCGGCCCCAATTCCGCGTTCTTTTCGCAAATTCTTATGACTTCGTCGTCGATGACTACGCTGTTTTTAAAATCTTCGCCCGAGTGAAGCACTCTATGACCGACGGCGCCGATTTCGTCGACATTTTTAAGCGCGCCGTTTTCTTTATCGAGCATCGCCGCGAGCACAAGTTCCATAGCCTCTTTATGCGTGGGCATATCTTGGTCGATTACGATTTCCCTGCCGTCGAACGTTTTCTGCGTCAATTTACCGCCGGTGAAAGTTATTCTTTCGCACAAGCCCTTCAAAATAACGCTTTCGTCGTTCATGTCTATAAGTTGATATTTAAGCGAAGAACTCCCCGCATTGATAACCAAAATTTTCATATCTTCAATATGCTCCTTTTTTTATTCTGCCTGAAGTGCCGTTATGGCGATTACCGCTTTGACGTCGTCCGAATTGCAACCTCTGGACAAATCGTTTATCGGTTTTGCAAAGCCCTGACACACGGGACCGAGCGCCATGTATCCGCCGAAACGTTGCGCGATTTTATACCCTATGTTACCTGCGTTTATATTCGGGAAAACGAACACGTTTGCCTGACCGGCGACCGAAGAACCGGGTGCTTTAAGCGAGGCGACTTCGGGTGCGACGGCCGCGTCGAACTGGAATTCGCCGTCGAGTTTAAGGTCGGGTGCCGCCGCCTTGGCGATTTCGGTCGCTTGTTGCATTTTGGGGACCGACTTAAAGAACTTGTCGTCGTTACCGCTGCCTTTCGTCGAGAAAGAAAGCATAGCAACCCTCGGTTCTATCCCCGCGATGTTCTTTGCCGTAGCCGCGGAAGAAATCGCAATGTCTGCAAGTTGTTGAGCGTCGGGTTCTATGTTGATAGCGCAATCCGCAAACACGGCAACACCGTCGGGATTGTATTTATTATCCGAATTCGGCGCAATCATTATAAAGCTGGAAGA
>CAZARP010000065.1:0-1841 GCA_964487575.1 uncultured Christensenella sp. | reverse complement strand
AAAAGGGTAACCTTTGCGATGCCCTCTTTCACCGTTTCCGAAGCGGCAAGCACGACCCTCTTATCCTCTCCCTCGGGAAGCACTATGTTTTTGCCGAGCGATTTTGCTTTGTTTTTAATTTTTGTTAAGACGTCAGACATAATTATCAACTCTCCTTTATTTTTTGTGTAGAAAATTATTTTGCAAAATTCCGTAAATGTTGTAAAATAATATTATCTATAATAGTTTACACCTTTTTTAACGAAAAGTAAATAATAAAAAGAGGTTTTTAACAAAATAATGAAAATTTGCGCTTGCGTAGCCGAATACAACCCGTTACATCTGGGTCATTTAAAACATATAGAATACGTTAAAACCGTTCTCAACGCGGACAAACTCGTCGTTATAATGAGCGGCAATTTCACCCAGCGCGGCGAACCTGCCGTTTTAAACAAATATACTCGAGCAAAACACGCCGTGCTCGCAGGTGCGGACGTCGTAATAGAACTCCCCTCCGTATTCGCAACCGCCAACGCCGAAACGTTCGCCAAAGGCGCGGTAAGCGTTTTGTGCGATTTACGTTGCATAGACGGTTTATGCTTCGGCGTGGAAAGCGGCACGAAAGAGGATTATTTATCGCTCGCACGGGCGATGAACGACGAAAGCAAAGAATTCAAAAAATCGCTGAAAGAAAATTTAGACAACGGATATTCGCTGGCAAAATCGAAATTTTTGGCACTGCAAGCCACAAACGACGGGCTGGACGAAAGCCTTATTTCTTCCCCGAACAATATTTTGGGGCTGGAATACACAAAAGCGGCTATAAGTTTAGACGCCGGCTTCGACCTACAACCGATGTTAAGAGAAGGCAACCACAACGACGAAGTGTTAAAAAAAGGCATAACCAGCGCTTCGAGCATAAGAAAATACATTCGCTCGGGACAAATAAAAAAGCTCAAAAGCAACGTGCCCAAATACGTATACGCCGACTTAAAAGAATATCCTTACGCGTTCGACAAAATGATTATGACGAAATTGGTAACGGCGTCGGCCAAAGAGCTAAGCCTTTCGCCCGATTGCACCGAGGGATTGGAAAACAGAATAAAAGCTCTGTCTAAAGACAATCTCACGGTGGACGCGCTGGTCAAAAAAACCTCTACCAAACGATACACCGAAACGCGCATAAGACGTATACTAACCTCTAACCTGTTGGGCATAACCGCGGATTTCACTCAAAGTTGCCTTAAAAGCGGCTTGTACGCAAAAATCCTCGCGGTCAATTCCGAGAGCAAAAACATTATATCCATGATGAGCGAAAAAGCGTCTATCCCGTTGATAACGCGGAAGTCGGACGTTTCGCAACTTAAAAAAACCGCAGAAAAAAGTTATATGATAGACGAACTGGCTTGCGATTTATACAACCTCGCAACGGGCGAGAACGTCAACCCCAACGTTATGCTGGTCATATAAAGCACAGAACGACATATAAAAATCCCTTGCGCGACAACGTGCAAGGGATTTTGTTTTATTTATCTGAAATTACTTAATTTCGGAGCAATATTTGATAGTCCTTACCATCTGGCTGGTATAGGAGTTTTCGTTGTCGTACCAAGAAACGACTTGAACCTGAGTCTTGCCGTCCGCCATGGGGATAACCATAGTCTGGGTAGCGTCGAACAACGAACCGTACTTCATACCGATAACGTCGGAAGAAACGATTTCGTCTTCGTTATAACCGAAAGATTCGGTCGCTTGAGCCTTCATAGCGGCGTTGATACCTTCTTTCGTAACGTCTTTGCCCTTAACTACTGCAACCAAAATGGTGGTGGAACCGGTAGCGGTAGGAACGCGTTGAGCGGAAC
>CAZARP010000064.1:0-4607 GCA_964487575.1 uncultured Christensenella sp. | reverse complement strand
CGTCATTGCGGCGACATAGCGTTATACGCGGGCATTGCCGGCGGTGCGGAATACATACTTATCCCCGAGAAGCCGTACGACTTAGACAAGATAGCGCATTCTTTGGTAAAGAGCAAGCTTCGCGGTAAAACGTCTAATATGATCGTTTTGGCGGAGGGTGCCGGGAATAGGGACGAGATTGTGTCGTATCTTAACGAACACGCTCACGTCGATATAAAAATCACCCACTTAGGGCACGTTCAGCGCGGCGGCTCGCCGACGATGGCGGATAGAATTTTGGCGACGCGTTTTGCGGTTAAGGCGGTAGAATTGTTAAAAGACGATACGTCCGTTTCCAGCGCCGTCGGGATTAAGGGTAATGAAATTATTCATCTTCCGTTTGAAGAAGTGTTTAATTGCCCGCGTACGTTTAACGAAGAACTGTACACGGCGGCAGAAATACTAAGCAGATAAAAATTTATAGGAGATATAGAAATGAAAGGAATTAAAGGCGCGTTAATGTTTGCGCAATCCGGCGGACCGACTTCGGTCATCAACGCAAGTGCCGCAGGCGTGTTTTTAGAGGGTTTGAACTCTGAAAACATCACTGCAGTATACGGTGCCGCACACGGCATCAAGGGTATTTTGGACGAAGAGTTTTACGACATCGGTAAAGAGGACCCGAAAGAATTGGAATTGTTAAAATACACTCCGTCTTCGGCACTCGGTTCGGTAAGATATAAACTTAAAGACGCTTCCGTCGACGATACCGATTACAAGAGAATTTTAGAAGTTTTCAAAAAATACAACGTCAGGTATTTCTTCTATAACGGCGGAAACGACAGTATGGATACCTGCAACAAAATCAGCAAATATATGGCTAAATCCGGTTATGAAATCAACGTTATCGGCGTGCCGAAGACGATTGACAACGACCTTTACGGAACCGACCATTGCCCGGGTTTTGCCAGCGCGGCTAAATATATCGCAACCAGCGTTATGGAAATCAACTTGGACGCAAAAGTTTACGATACGCCGATGGTATGCGTTATAGAGGCGATGGGGCGTAATGCCGGTTGGCTTACGGCTTCCGCGGCGCTTGCAAACGCACAGGGTTACGGCGCAGACCTCATTTATTTGCCGGAAGTCGATTTCAACGTAGATAAATTCGTTAAAGACGTCGAAGACGTTTGTAAAAAGAACAATAATAAGTGTATCGCCGTAGTGTCCGAAGGTATTCACGACGCTAACGGAACGCTTATTTGCGAGGCGTTGGGCAGTGCGGGCGCAAGGGATAGTTTCGGTCACGCACAACTCGGCGGCGTTGCGGCACAACTTGCAGCGCTTATTAAAGAAAAAACCGGTTATAAGACTCGCGGTATAGAGTTGTCGCTTATGCAACGTTGCGGTGCTCACTGCGCTTCCGATACGGATATAGAAGAAACGTTCGAAGCCGGTAAACAAGCCGTCAGAGCGGCTGTAAACGGCGAAACGGATAAAATGGTTTGCTATAAGAGGGCGGAGGGCGACGTTTATAAATGCACGTACGAACTTCTTCCGTTGGAACTCGCCGCGAATACCGAAAAGACGGTACCTGCCGAATGGATAATAAACGACGGCACCGGCGTTTCCGAAGAATTCGTTAAATACGCAATGCCGCTTATCCAGGGCGAAACAAAGATGATAAAAGAAAACGGTTTGCCTCGTTTTGCAAGATTAAAGAAAGTTTTGGTAGAAAAAAAATAAATTTTGAATTTTTTTCTGCGGTCAAGTTATATTGACCGCAGAAAATTTTAAAAAGAGATGTGTAACGATATGAAAAGTTGTTGTGTAATAGTAAAAGCGAGGCAAGAACACGTATCGGCTGCCGCCGATATAGCCGTACAAGCTTGGACGCCGATAAGAGAAGGTTTTAAAAATCAACTCGGCGAAGAGTTGTATAACGGTTTTTTTACCGATTGGCAAAAAGCCAAGCGTGCGGTCGTAACGGAAGAATTACTTTCCGAAAACGGCTACGTTGCATTGGTCGGCGACGCGGTCGCCGGATTTATTTCTTACACCGTCGATTATTCTAAAAAATCGGGCGAGATATGCAATAACGCGGTTTCTCCCGATTATAGAGGAATGGGCATCGCTTCCGCGTTATACGATTTCGTTATAAACAAAATGAAAGAGTGCGGAATAAAGTACGTTACGGTGACCACGGGGTTAGACGACGCGCACGCCGCCGCCAGACACGTTTACGAAAAAGCGGGTTTTTCGAAAAATCTTCAAAGCATTACCTATTATAAAACAATAGATTAGTTAATCGAATATTTATTTTTTTACGTCGTTTTACGGTTGATTATTTAGTTGTTTTTTGGTAAAATGTACGAGGTATTTTTGTAAGACTTTAATAAAAGGAGCAATTATGAGAAAAACAAAAATTATATGTACTATCGGACCAGCCAGCGAAAACGACGCTATGCTCGAAAAACTTTGCCACGCCGGTATGAACGTGGCTCGACTCAATTTCTCGCACGGAACGCACGAGGAACAGCAAAAAAAACTCGACGCGGTTAAAAGGGTTCGCAAAAAATTAAATATGCCTATAGGTATAATGTTAGATACCAAGGGACCGGAATGTCGTATAAAAACGTTTGAAAACGGCGTTATCTATTTAAAAGACGGCGACCCGTTTACGTTTACGACGCGCGACGTAGTAGGTAATCAGTCGATAGTATCCGTCGGGTACGACAGACTTAACGAAGACGTTAACGCAGGCGATACGATATTGTTAAACAACGGTCTTTTGTCGTTCTCGGTAAACGAGGTATCGGGTACCGAAATATATTGTACCACGATTGTCGGCGGCGAGGTTCGTGACCGCAAGAGTATGAGCTTCCCCGGTAAGGTTTTAAGGCAAGAGTACCTTTCCGAACAAGATAAACAAGATTTGCTTTTCGCGATAAAAAACGATGTGGATTTTATCGCTTGCTCGTTTGTGTCGGTAAGGCAAGATATTGTAGAGGTTAAAAAATTCTTGGCGGAAAACGGCAATCTTAAATGCGAACTTATCGCAAAAATAGAAAACCAGTCGGGCATAGACAACGTAGAAGAAATTTGTCAGGAATGCGACGGCATAATGATAGGTAGGGGCGATATGGGCGTGGAAATCCCGTTCGAAAAGCTCCCCGCAGTTCAAAAACAAATAATCAACAAATGCCGTATGCTCGGTAAACGCGTTATCACCGCGACAGAAATGTTAGAGTCCATGATAAACAATCCCAGACCTACGAGGGCGGAGATTTCCGACGTCGCGAACGCCGTGTACGACGGCACGAGCGCGATAATGTTGTCCGGCGAAACCGCAATGGGTAAATATCCTGCCGAAACGGTTAAGACGATGTCTAAAATCGCAGAAGCGACGGAAAAAAGCATACGTTATAAAAACAGATATTATTCGGAAGACTTTAAGATAAAAAACACGGCGGACGCAATATCGCACGCGACGTGCGCGCTTGCCATAGACGTTGACGCGAAAGCGATAGTCGTTTGTTCTGTTTCGGGCATTACCGCGAGAATGGTTTCTCGTTTCCGTTCGCCCGTTGATATTTTGGGCTTGACGACCGAAGAAAAGACTTGGCACAGACTTGCGCTTTCGTGGGGCGTAACGCCCGTCACTTGCGATCAGTGTCGTTCTCGCGAAGAACTCTTCGAAGCGGCAAAAAAATACGCGAGTGAAAAATTCAAATTGAAAAAAGGCGATAAGATAGTAATAACTTGCGGACCGACGAACGGGTTGCCCGGCGGAACAAATCAAATAGTCGTTGAAGAAATATAAAACTAAAAGCAGGCGATTGCCTGCTTTTTTCATATCTCTACGTTGTTTAACGCGTTGCATTTGTCTAAAAGATATTGAGTCATTTCTTCTCGCGAAGAGAACATATTTTTCAATTCCGAAAAAAGTATCGGCTTGTCGAAAACGTAAATACGTTCTTTCTTTTTATAGTACGATACGTATATCGGCGTATCAATTCCGTTTTTATAACAGTATTGTGCGAAAACTATAAATCCGGCATAAAAACCTTGTAATTCCGCGACGTATCCGTCGGGAGATTTTTCGGGGAAAATGACGATGTTTTCACCGTTTTTAATCGCGTCGAAACTTTCGTGTATGGTATGGAAAAAATTCGCGTCGTGATATGTGGAAATCAAATTCAAACCTTTATAGAAGAGGTTGGTGAGCGGACTTGCCAAAAGACAGAACAGTCTTGCAAGGTGCAGGTTCCAGTGCTTTTTTTGGTGATAGTAAACTTCCGTTTGATACTTGTACATCTTGCGTAAACCGGAATTCATTTCGCAAGTTCCCCACATACGAATGGGGAAGTCGCAATAAATTTCCAAAGCCATCGGCGCATCCGTGCCTTCGTGATTGCTCAGTATAATGGCGTTTTGCGTCGGCTTTTCTCCCAAAAAAACGTATTTAGGTTTCTTGTAGCGGATTTTCATCATTTTTTTCATTCCGCGATACCACAACGCACGTTTTTGTTTGAATTTTTTCATTGGTACAACTCCGTTATCGTTTGAAGATATAAAAACTTTAGCACATTTTTATCGCTAAAAGCAAGCGTAAATATAAACACTCG
>CAZARP010000063.1:0-4686 GCA_964487575.1 uncultured Christensenella sp. | reverse complement strand
GTCGTGATTTTTTCGTTATAAGGGGTTTCTAATTTTTCGCCGTTTACCGTATAGGACACGTTGATTGAAAAGTCCGTCTTATAACTGTATACGTTTTCTTCCGAAGTTACGACGTCTAAAATATCGCTTTTCGCGTAGTCGGGGATTGACGACGGCGAAATAACTTTCAGTTCGGTGGTGAATATTCCGTCGGAATATTCTAAATCGAAAACGTCCGAACTTAAAGACGCCGAACGAGGGTTAAGGACGGAGTCCGCTTTATATTCCACCGAATATTCGCATACCTCTTCATATCCCGTGCGCGGTTCGGCGTTGCCGCCGAACGCTTCGGCTGAAAAACTCAGCGCCGTTTGTTGCGAGCAACTGCAACCGGTAAATGCAAAAGCGCAAAATAAAGCCAAAGCGCTTGCCAAATATCTTGTTTTTTTCATTTTTTCTCCGTAAATATTATTTTTTACCGTAACAGTATAACACATATTGACCTTAAATGTAAAATAAAAAGTCAAAATCGTTTAATTCCGGCGAAAAATATGTTAAAATAGCAGTATGAACAAACTAATTACAACCGATACGTATTACGGGGTCTTTTCGGCGCTTGTCGAAGAGATAGCCGCGAAGGAAGCGGCGGGAGAAAGGAACGTAGTCTTTTGCGAGGAAAAGGTTTCTCTGACCGCCGAACGTGAAATCGTTAAACGACTAAAAGGCACTTTTAATACCGACGTCTATTCGTTCGGTAAGTTTTTGCGGAAAAAATTCAGTCGAAAGAGAACTTTGACGAAAGAAGGTTCCGCGATGGTAATTCGCAAAGTGTTACCGACCGTCGGCTTAAAACGGTTCGGCGCGACGAGCGAAGACTTTGCGTCTGCTTTTTTCGAACTGATTGCGCAACTCAAAAGCGCTTCGGTCGGCGTGTCGGAGTTAAAAAACGCCGCCTACGTAACTAAAGGTATTTTGTCGGACAAGTTGGATGATATATGTTCGATATATTCGGCGTACGAGGACTACGTGAGCGCGAACGAATACGACGACCAAAGTTCGATTTTGTCGTATTTGCCGCAAATAATAGAAAACGACGAAGAAATAAAATCGGCGAACGTGTTTATAGTCGGGTTCGTCGGATTTACCGCGCAGACAAGGGATATAATAAGCGCGCTTATTAAAAACGCAAAAAGCGTGACGGCGGTCTTGACGGGGGGCGACAACCGTTTCGCGTACGTTAACGAAACGGTGAAGGTTTTTGAAAAACTGTGTGCCGACGTCGGCAAACCGGCGGAAAAAATACGTAAACAATCCGCGCGCGGAAAGGAAAGCCTTGCGATAACGGAAGGGATTTTCAATCCCGAGTACGCCGCCGAAATCGATACCGACAAAATACGCTTTACGGCGGAGAAAAACGTATGGGCGGAGGCGATAGCGATTGCCGACAATATACGTCTTTTAGTTGCCGAACGCGGTTGCAGGTACAGAGAAATCGCCGTGGCGGTGCCCGATTTGGCAACTTATAAAAATCCGTTGAAAAAGGCGTTCGAACTGTTAGAAGTGCCGTATTTTATAGACGAAAAAATTTTGCCGACCGAACACCCCGTCGTGAGGGTATTGGTCGATTACGCGGACGCTTATCGAAAGAATTGCGAGCGAAACGCCTTGTTTTCGTTTATTAAAAATCCGCTCGTTACGCCCGACAGAAAATTCGCCGACGAATTTACCGATTACGTGCGCGAATGCGGAATAAATTACGGCGGTATTAAGCGTCCGTTCACCGTCGCGCCCGTTTACGGAGATTTGCAGCCCTACGAGGAGCATAGAAAAAAGGTTGTGGAATTATTCGCGCGGTTCGAGCCTTACGAATTGTTGCAAAAACTGGACGTCGAGTCGCGTTTGGCGGAGTTTTCCGTCGAACTTAAGAGGCTGGACAGAGCGGTCGACGCAGCCGTCAACGACCAGGCGTACGACGCCGTTCGAAACGTGTTGGAGCAAATGCGGCTGATATTGGGCGACGAAGCGCCGTCGCCCGTCGAATTCAAAAAGATTTTTTTAAGCGGAACGTCCGCACTGGAATTGTCGGTGATACCGCAGTACAACGACGCCGTGTTCGTCGGGGATTACAGACAGTCGGCGCTGTATGAAAACAGATATTTATTCGCGGTCGGGCTTACCGACGCGGTACCTACGGTTAAAGAGGACGTGGCGTTGTTGTCGGACGCGGATATAAGCGCGCTTTCGGAAATAAAAGTTATGGTGGAACCGAAAATAAGGGTCGTCAACCACCGAACGAGGGAAAATCTGGCAATGGCACTCGGTTCGTTCAGAGACGGGCTGTTCGTAAGTTATCCGCAAGTCGGCGCAGGCGGTTTGCAGAACAGACCGTCGGACGCGATCGTGTTTATTAAGGAAGTTTTTACGACGAAACCGTTTATTAAGGGCGACGGGTATTTAACGCGTAAGCGCGCCTTGCGCACGTTTGCCTCCGACGTCGGAAGGTTCGCCGACGGGTACGACGCCGATATGGACGCGGCGGCGACGTTTTACGAAGCCGATAAAAAATTCGCGGACGCGGTGCTCGGGTATGCGGAGAAAGAATTTAAGGTGCGGCTCGATAAAAACACGCGTATACTTACCGACGGCATAACTTCGCCGACCGCGCTGGAGGAATATCATAAATGTCCGTATCGTTCGTTTTTGACGCGCGGTTTGAAACTGAAGTCAAAAAAAGAGGGCAAGATAGACTCTTTGTCCGTCGGGATATTTATGCACGACGTTTTTAAACGTTATATAGAAAAACTTTCAAAGGTGACCGACAAGGCGACGTCGGACGCTTTGTGCGACAGCGCGTTCGATAGCGTTTTAAGTCGCGACGAATACGCGGTGTTTTTTAATTCCGCGGAAAATATATCTACTATAAACGATGTCAAGGCAGAGTGCGAAAAGTTTTGCTATAAGACGTTTTTATGCCTTTCGAAGGGAGATTTTTATACAGAAACCGACGACGTGGAAGCCGAGTTTAAAGAGGGCGGAAGGTACGACGCGATATCTCTTTTAAACGGAGAAGTGAAGATTTCCGGAAAGATAGACAGGGTGGACGTGTATAAAAATTATTACCGCGTTATAGATTACAAAACCGGCGGCTACGACGTTTCCGACGAAGCGCTTTTTGCCGGGGTTAAACTTCAATTATATTTATACGCGGCGGCGGTGAAAAACACGCTTAAAGATAAAGTGCTTGCCGGCGCGTATTATCTTCCGATAGCGGACGAGTTTGTAAACAAAGGCAAAAAGCCGACGCCGATGGCGGCGGGCAAGACGCTTAACGATAAAGAAGCCTTGGTCGCGCAAGACGCTGATTTCTTCGACGAGGGTAAAAGCGATTTCTTGCCTGCCACGATAGATAAAAAATCGGTAATCAAACAAGTGGTGGACGAGGACGTTTTGTCTGCTTGTGTCGAATACGCGCTTGCGATCTCGGAAAAGGCGGCGTCGAGAATGAAGGAGGGGGTAATCGTGCCTTCGCCGTCGTTCGATACGTGCGAGCATTGCGATTTTTCCGATATGTGCGGCGTACCGAGACAACTGCAAAGGGATATCGCAAAGGTTGACGAAGAAGTTATTGCGGCAGCCGTAAGGAGGGAAGACGAATGAGCAACGTTGAATTAAAGCCCGAGCAATTTGCCGCTATCAACCACGGCGAGGGCAATATACTAATTTCCGCGTCGGCAGGCAGCGGAAAAACCTTCGTTATGATAGAACGATTGATTAAACTGATAGGCAGCGGTCGCGCGCAAATCGACGAGGTGCTTGCGGTTACGTTTACCGAAGACGCCGCGAGCGAGATGCGCTTAAAACTGAAAAAAGCGCTGACGTCGGAAATCAAAAAAGGCCGCAAAGAATTATCCGATCAGTTAATCGGCGTACAAACGTCGGATATATGTACTCTGCACGCTTTGTGTTCGCGGATTATTCGCAAATATTTTTACGCCGCCGACGTATCTCAAAATTTTAAGATTGCCGACGACGTGCAGTCCGCCGCATACAAGGCGGAAAGTATCGACGAGACGTTTTCCGATTTATACGAAAGTCGAGACGAGGATTTTTTAAGGCTGAGAAAGCGTTATTCGCATAGAAGGAAGGACGACGAATTCAAAAAAATTCTTTTATCGATATACGACTATTGCAATTCTTTCGCCGACCCTATGGCGGCAGCCGAGAAAGCGTTGTTTTATTACACCGAAGAAGGCGTGGATTTCGTGTCTAAAGAGTATAAAAAAATAATCGACGACACGCTGAAGGGATATAAGACAAGACTTGCGGACATATCCGCCGAATTTTCGGCTAAGGGTCTGACTAAAAGCGCCGGGCTTGTCGGCTTGCTTATTGATGACGTAGACGCGCTGTTGTCCGCCGACGTTTACGACGTAAAAAATTTGCAACCGGACGGCACTCGTTTCGATTTCGACAAAAAACTCGACGACGACGCGGCGGAATTGAAAAAAGAAGTTACGGAAATAAGAAAAGACGTTAAGTCGACGTTTACTAAAACAGCCGACGTCTTTACCGACTTAAAAGCGGACTTAAAAATCGCGGCGGACACCGAAAACACCACTCGCGGACTGATAAAGGTGCTTAAAATTTTTTCCGACAAATACGCGGCGAAGAAACGCGAAGAAAATCAGTTGGACTTCGACGATTTGG
>CAZARP010000062.1:0-4747 GCA_964487575.1 uncultured Christensenella sp. | reverse complement strand
AACCAATAACGCCGTAGCTATTATCGATACTACTTGTTGCGCGTAAATGCTTATCCCGAACAACTTATTACCGTTGCTTTGTATATAAGATACCAAAGGACTTACCGCCAACGTAGTAAAAAACCCCGCGAACCCCGAAAACGTGTTGTTAAGCGCAAGCGCGCCCGTTCGTCTTTCTTGCCCGACGTAATCGTATATAAGATTTATCGTTGCGCTGTTAACCCCCGCCATCGCTACCGCATATAGCATATAATGCACGGTGTATAAAATCTTCCCGTTCTTCGGCACGGTGAATATGTTGATACCGAACGCTACTAACATTATCGCAAAACATATATTCAACATATTCACAAACGAATGCTTGTCTGCATATCTGCCCAGCGGTTTTGAAAACAACGCGCGTACTATAGAATACGCTATCGATAAAATCGACACGAATGTCATGGAAAATCCTAATTCTTTTATCTGGTACGAGCCGTAAAAAGGCATCGCCGCATAATGAGCAACGTTCCATAATATCTGCAGAATTATTACCTTTATAAGATTTTTATCCTTAAAAAGTTCTTTAATTAGCGCAGAAGTTTTAACTTCCGTTTGACTTTCGTTAATTTTTTCCTTCGAGAATATCAACGTCGCGGTGTGCATTATCATCAACGCAAACACCGTGCAACCGCAAACGATAAACGCTCCGCTCAAATTGCCGTTCGCCTCGAAACCGTCGATTATCTTCCCCATGCATAAAGAAAATATCATTCCGCCGATTAACGAAACCATTTCTTTATTGGCGGTGAAACTGCCGCGCTTTTTGTCGTCCACCAACGACATAAACCAGTTTACTTTAGGCGCGTTAATTACGTTGTTGATAACGTGCCCCAACAACAAAAACACGACGAACAATACTATTTGTGCCGTTTGATTTATGTGTATGAAAGGTACTAAATATATCAACGCAAAAAATAATTGGTTTAGAATATGTAAAATCGTAACGAAAGATTTAACCGTCTTCTTTTTCACAAAAAAAACAGCAACGATTTGAAATCCGCACCCTAAAGACACGAACGACGTAAGTATACCCGTCAACGTATCGGACATGCCGATCGACGAGGTCACTTTTGCCAAGTACGCCCCTATCACCAATAAGGAAATAAAATATTCCAACGCCGCTTCTATTATGTACAGAATTCGGCTTGTTTTATATATATCTTTTGAATTTTCCATAACCGCCCCGAACCGTAACGATTAAAACTATTTAAATTACACTTTCCGACAAATTCTGCGATAGTCGCCTTTTAACCCGTAACGAACCGCAAAACCGTTTTTAAAATTATCGACTCTTAAAAACGTGTCGCAAAACGCTTTGCCTGTTTTAGAAGTAAACTTATAAAAAATTTCGCCTTGAGTGTATATTTTACGTATGCTCACTTGTTAAAATTGTCTTTAAGCGAAACTATTTCGCTCAAAACGTCTTTATCTTTAAGCTTAAGTTTTTTATAATACCCCGTACGAATAAACTGGTACGGCGTATCGTAATCGCCGGACATAACGTACGGTTCTGCTTTGCCACGATAAATTTTAACGCTTTCTTCGTTCATTCTTTCGGAAAAATCTTGTCCGGGGTATTCCTCGTCTTTTAAAAGATACCCGTACTTCCTTATTTCCGCGTCGACGGCGGTGCGCGCGTCAAGCCACTGAATAACGCCCTTTACCTTAATCCCCGACGTGTCGTTGCCGCTGCGGCTTTCTTTCACGTATGAACACAATACCTCGGTCATGTTGCCGTCCTCGTCGGTTATTACGTCGTCGCAGTGAATGATATACGCGCCTTTAAGCCTTACGTACCCGTCCCTTTTAAGTCTGAAATACTTAGGCGGAGGGTCTAACGAAAAATCGTCCGCGTCGATATATATTTTATTGGAAAAAGTCACTTTGCGCGTAACTCCGGGCGTATTGGGATTGACGTCGAAGTCCACTTCCTCGCAAGCGTCGTCGGGATAGTTCGTGATAGTCACTTTAAGCGGTTTAAGCACCGCCATAGCGCGTTCGGCATTGGCGTTAAGATATTCCCTTATGCACGCCTCTAAATAAGAAATCTGCACTTCGGAATTGGCTTTTGCGATACCTATTCTGCCGCAAAAATCTTTAAGCGCTTCCGCGGGGACGCCGCGGTTCCTAAGTCCGGTAAGCGTGGGCATACGCGGGTCGTCCCAGCCGTCCACCTCGCCTTCTTCCACCAACTTTTTAAGATAGCGCTTGCTCATAACCAGGTTGGTTACCGAAAGCCTTGCAAACTCTATTTGACGCGGTTTAGGATTGAACCCCAGCGTAATACCGACCCAGTCGTAAAGAGGACGATGGTCTTCGAATTCCAACGTACAAAGCGAATGAGTAACGCCCTGCAAATAGTCGCATATCGGATGCGCGAAGTCGTACATCGGATATATGCACCATTTATCGCCCGTGCGGTAATGCGTCTCGCGAAGAATTCTGTAAATAACGGGGTCGCGCATGTTGATGTTAGGCGACGCCATATCGATTTTCGCCCTTAAGCACTTGCTGCCGTCGGGATATTTCCCCTCGCGCATTTCGCGGAAGAGTTTCAAGTTTTCTTCAACCGAGCGGTTACGCCAAGGGCTTTCTTTTCCGGGTTCGGTAAGCGTTCCGCGTGCGGCGGAAATTTCGTCCGCGGTCATATCGCACACGAAAGCGTTGCCGAGTTCGATTTCTTTTTCGGCGAACGCGTAAATGTTATCGTAAAAATCCGAGGCGTGCGTGACCTTGTCGTAACTGAAACCGAGCCACTCTATGTCTTTTTTAATCGCCTCTTCGTATTCCTCTTTTTCCTTGCTGGGGTTGGTGTCGTCCAAAAACAAATTGCACTTGCCGTCGTACTTTTCTTTAACGCCGAAGTTAAGGCATAAAGATTTAGCGTGCCCGATGTGCAAATACCCGTTAGGCTCCGGGGGGAAGCGCGTCTGAATATCGCTCACCTTGCCGCTTTCCAGTTCTTCGTTGATTATTTGTTCGATAAAATTAGATGCTTCGGTCATAAAACGCCGTCCTTAAAACTAACGCCCGTCGGGGCTTTTTATTGAATTAAGTATATCACGATTTCAAAAAAAACAAAAGCAAAATTAAATATATATTTATTAACGCGTCGTTTACTTGACTAAATCTTCGGTATAATGTAAAATATTTTTTAATTCATAATAAAAAAAGAAGGTATCTTTATGGCAACAGACAATAGAAAAGTTACTATGGACAAGATAGTCAACCTTTGTAAAGGCAGGGGCTTTTTGTTCCCGGGTAGTGAAATTTACGGCGGCCTCGCGAATTCTTGGGACTACGGTCCCCTCGGCGTGGAATTTAAGAACAATGTCAAAAAAGCGTGGTGGAAGCGCTTCGTGCAGGAATGTAAATACAACGTCGGTTTAGACTCGGCTATTATAATGAACCCGGAAACTTGGGTAGCGTCCGGTCACGTCGGCGGCTTTTCCGATCCTCTTATGGATTGCAAACAATGTAAAACTCGCCACAGAGCCGATAAGTTGATAGAAAATTACGCGGCGGAAAACGGCACCGACGACAATCCCGGCGGCTGGTCGTTTGAAAAAATGGCGGAATTTATTAAGGAAAAAGGCATTTGTTGCCCCGACTGCGGCGCGAAAGACTTTACCGAAATTAAAAAGTTCAACCTTATGTTCAAAACGTATATCGGCGTGACGGAAAATTCCGCGTCCACCGCATATCTTCGTCCGGAAACCGCACAGGGCATTTTCGTCAACTTTGCCAACGTTCAGCGTTCGGCGCGTAAAAAGCTCCCCTTCGGTATCGGTCAGATAGGTAAATCTTTCAGAAACGAAATAACTCCCGGTAATTTTATTTTCCGTATAAGAGAGTTCGAACAAATGGAACTGGAATTTTTCTGCAAACCCGGCACCGATTTGGAATGGTTTAAATTCTGGAAGGATTACTGCCATCAGTTCTTGCTCGACCTCGGTATGAAGGACGAAAACTTAAGACTTCGCGATCACGATAAAGAAGAATTGTGCTTCTACTCTAAAGCGACGACCGACTTCGAATACCTCTTCCCCTTCGGCTGGGGCGAACTTTGGGGCGTTGCCGACAGAACAGACTACGACTTAAAACAACATATTGAGCACAGCGGTAAAGACTTGACCTACTTCGACCAAGAAACCGGCGAACGCTTTATCCCCTACGTAATCGAACCTTCGCTTGGCGCCGACAGAGTCGCACTCGCCTTCCTTTGCGACGCATACGACGAAGAAACCGTCGGCGAGAACGACGTAAGAACGGTTTTGCGTTTACACCCGGCTCTTGCACCGTATAAAGCGGCAGTGTTACCGCTTTCCAAAAAGCTCGGCGAAAAATCGTCGGAAATTTACGACGAACTTTCTAAATACTTCACCGTCGATTACGACGACGCCGGTTCTATCGGCAAACGCTATCGCAGACAAGACGAAATCGGTACGCCGTTCTGCATCACCTATGACTTCGACTCCGAAAACGACGGCTGCGTAACGGTCAGAGAGCGCGACAGTATGGAACAAGTGCGCATATCTATTAAGGAACTTAAAGAATATATCGAAGAAAGGGTTAAGTTTTAAGTTTGATTAAAAAATAAATTACGGCAAAGATGAAAAATCTTTGCCGTTTTTTGATTTATTTGTCGTAACTAAAACTTCTTTACACCCCGATAGCCAAAAAGGCTGTTGGGGTTATTTAACGG
>CAZARP010000061.1:1606-4836 GCA_964487575.1 uncultured Christensenella sp. | reverse complement strand
ACGCCGTCGAGCGGAGTAACGCCGAAACGGTCTGCCAACGCTTTCAAAATTTTGTCGGGAATGACGTTAACGTTTTTGTGCCCTGCTTGCAGCATATAAAGTTGAGCGGTTTTCTCAACGGTTTCGACAAGACCGAAAGCTTCGTCCATATCTCTGCCCGTCCCGTAAATACCGTGGTTGGTCCACATGACAAGACGGAAGTTCTTCATTTTTTCTGCAGTTGCTTCGCCGATTTCGTTAGTTCCGCAAACCATACACGGAAGCATACCTACGCCGTCGGGGAACACCACTATCGCTTCGGTATTCGACTGCCATAAGCGGTGAGTGAATTCCTTTTCGTCGATAGGACAAATGCCGTTCATTGCGATAGTGTAAGTGGGGTGACTGTGAATAACTACTCTGTGTTCGGGGTCTGCTTGCAGACGCGAAATATGGCTCATAAGATGTGCCGGGAGTTCGCTTGTAAATCTTCCGCCGTCGGCATAGCCCCATAAAAGTTCGGCTTCGTTGCCTTCTTCGCCGGCAATTCTGATAATGCCTAAGTTGGTTTCGGGGTCCTTATCCACGTTCTTAAAATATTTACCCGTTCCGGTAACTATAAAATATTTACCTTTTAGCGCTTTTGCGTTAAATCCGATAGGAATGGTTCTTATAACTTTGTTGAGGTCGATATATTTTTCCACTTCGTCTTTTTTCAAAAGGTAACTGATGTTGCCGCCGTTTCTTTCGTCCCAGCCGAGGCGATACATATTGGCTGTGGTTTCGCGCATTTCTTTAACGAACGGAGCGTTGGCAACATCGTTAAATGCCTGAGTCAGCGTCTTTTTTACATCTTTCATAATTCCCATAATTTATCTCCTTTTAATATAGGTGTCGCAATTAAACGACGATTATCTTTTCAAAAGAACTTCGGCTTCGTATTTTTTAACTTTATCGAACCAGACGCTGCCGGTTTCAACGTTTTGGCGTTTAAGATATTCTTCCCAAACGTCTCCGAAGGGAAGCGTTTTATATTCTTCTTGCAATACGAAAAGTTCGGTAAATTTGCCTTCGTCTTGTAGCGCTTTAAGTTTGTCGTTGGGTAAAAGTAAAGCGTTTAACAATGCCTTTTGCATATTTCTGAACCCGATGACCCAAGCGGCGAGTCTGTTAATGCTTGCATCGAAATAATCGAGGGCGATATATACGCGGTCGGTCGCGTCGCTGCGAACGATTTCTTTTGCGATTTCTTTAGTTTCGTCGTCGAAAGCGACAACGTGGTCGCTGTCCCAGCGAACGCCGCGCGTTACGTGAAGAGCGATTTCGTCAAAGTAGCATAAAAGTGCCGAGATTTTATCCGAAACGACTTCGGTAGGATGATAGTGGCCGTTATCCATAAGCGGCAGAATATCGTTTTTAGCGGCAAACGTTAACGTAAATTCTCCGCTGCCGGCGGTGTAACTTTCGACGCCGATGCCGAACACTTTTGACTCGACGCACGGCTTAACGAGTTTTTTGTCGTACGGAACGGATAAGATTTGTTCCAAACTGTCTTTATAGCGCATACGCGGACCCATTCTGTCCGCAGGAGTATCCTTAAACCCGTCGCCGATCCAAATATTCATAACGCACGGAATGCCCGTTTCTTTGGCAAAATATTCCGAAATTTCCACGCAACGTTTTCCGTGTTCGATCCAAAATCGTCTCGTTTCTTCGTCGGGACTCGTTAAAGTAAGCCCGTCTTTTATTTTGGGGTGCGAGAAATACGTAGGGTTAAAATCGATGCCTACGCCGTGTTTTTTGGCAAAATCTACCCACGGTTTAAAATGTTCGGGTTTGATTGCGTCGCGGTCAACGCGGTTTTCGTCGTTCATAATCGCGTAGTTGGCGTGAACGTTGATTTTCTTTTTGCCGGGGCAAAGGGACATTACGAATTCCATATCCGCCATGAGTTCTTCCGGAGTACGCGCCCTGCCGGGGTAATTGCCCGTTGTTTGAATACCGCCCGAAAGAGCACCGGTCGAACCGAAACCGAGAACGTCGTCGCCTTGCCAACAATGAAGAGAAACGGGAATGTTCGCTACCGTTTCAAGTGCTCTTTCTACGTCTACACCTATGCCTTCGTAGGTTTTGACTGCGTCTGAAAATCTTGACATAATTTATATCTCCTTTATCCCGAATGATTTTATAACGGCTTGTCTGCCGTCTTTAAGGTCTTTAATTTCTCTCGACGATATTGCCTGCGCAAGCAAGTTACCGACAGCCGTGCCTTCGGTAGGTCCGACGAAAACCTTTTTACCGGAATACTCTTTTGCCAAGGCGTTAAGATATCCGTCTTTGCTGCCGCCGCCCACGATATTTAAAGCGGTAAAATTCGTGTCGGTAATTTTCTCGAGCGAACTAATCGTTTGGGCGTACAAAGAGGCGAGGCTTCTGTATATGACGTTCAAAACTTCGCCTATCGTTTCGGGAACTTTTTTGCCGTGTCCTCTGCAATAATCTTTAACGGCGCCGATCATACTGTCGGGCGCTAAAAACCTATCGTCGTTTATATTGACCGTGCTTCCGAAATCGCCGACCGACATAGCCATAAGCATAAGTTCTTCGTAGTTGTATTCGTTATTCAATTCTTTTTTAACTGATTGAATAGTCCACATCCCGGAAATATTCTTTAAAAATCTGATGGTGTTTGAAAAACCGCCTTCGTTGGTCATGTTAAACGCAAGGGCTTTTTCGTCGGTAACGGGCTCGCTGAGTTCGGTACCCAAAAGCGACCATGTTCCGCTGGATATATAAAGCGGATTATCGGTCGTTGCGGGGACAGCCATAACCGCGCTTGCGGTATCGTGCGTTGCGGGAACGACAACGAAAGCGTCGAAACCGACTTCGTTTTTAATTTCTTCGGTAAATCTACCTAAAACCGTTCCCGGTTTTATTGTTTTTTGGAAAATTTTCTCGGGGAACCCGTATTTTTTAATAAGTTCAAAATCCCAATCGCGAGTTTTGGCGTTAATAAGCGCCGTCGTAGAAGCGTCGGTGTATTCGTTGGCCGTCACGCCGGACAAACGGTAATGCATATAATCGGGAACGGTAAGGAACTTTTCGGCTTTATCGAGTTTGCCGCCGAGTTTATCCGCATATAGTTGATAAACGGTGTTAAACACTGCGTATTGGATACCCGTGCGAGCATAAAGTTCGTTAAAACTTACCGCTTCTTCGGACTTTTCTTTCATCCCTTGAGTGCGTTTGTC
>CAZARP010000061.1:0-1506 GCA_964487575.1 uncultured Christensenella sp. | reverse complement strand
CCTAAAATGTGTCTACCGCTAGACGCACCGATATCTATTGCAAGATAATACATAGTTTCTCCTTTATGGTTGAACTTATCTAAAATACGCGGTAAATCTTTACTGTTTTTATTTTATCACAATTTTTTTCATATTGATATACTAAAAATGCAAATATATTTAACTATTCTGCAAACGATTGACTTGTTTCGATAATTGTTGTATATTTTTAGTATGCATCAAAGAATTCTTTACACAGGGAGCAAAAAGACGCGGCTTATATATGCGTCGGTTTCTTCTATCGATAAAAACTTTAAACCGGTATCGCATTCTCACCCGAATACGGAAATTATTTATTTGAGCGACGGTGAGGGGCACCTTGTAACCGGCGAAGGTGAAATCAAACTCGTTAAAGGCGACTATGCGGTTATAACGGGCGGCGTCGAGCACCGCGAGGAAGCGGTTTCGGGAAGGGAAATGACCTTTTACGCCATAGGAGTTACCGATTTCGGAATACCCGAAAACGAATTGGGTGTAAAGATTTTTTCTCCGGACGAGGTCGACGGTAAAAGCTTATCGCGCTGTTTTAAAAGCGTTTTCGAAGAATTAAAACGCGATGCCGCCTTGTGGGAGCCGGTCGTAGATCTTTACGCCGAACTTATTTGTACCGTTACGTCGCGCTACGTCGTTACCGAACACGGCGCGACGGAAATTCGCGGAACGAGTCTTGTGGAAAGGGCAAAAAGGTTTATAAACGAAAGGTTTTATTCGACTATAAAAACAGAGGAAATGGCAACGACCTTTAACGTGTCTTACTCTACCCTCATACACAAGTTTAAAAACGAAACGGGCAAGAGCATTACCGGATACAAACTTTCTAAACAAATTGACGAAGCAAAGTCGTTGCTGTCTCTTACCGATATGAACATCGGTCAGATAGCCTTTCACGTCGGGTTCGGGACGAACACGTATTTTTCCAAAATTTTTAAGCGAGAAACAGGATTAACCCCTAAAGATTATCGTGAAAAATACAGAACCTAAACCGCTTCCTCTAAATATAATCGCGTTTTTTAAATTGTAAAAAATCGAAACGGAAAATAATTTAAGATAACATCGAAAAACGCATTGAAAAAACGCGAAGATATATTACAATGCGTTTATGAGAGAAGTATTCGAAGGATTACCGTTAAGAGAAAAAGAAGAAAGGTTAAAGCAGTTAATAAAAACGGACGAGCGTTACGTGTTGGCGTACGCAATGGTGAGTCTTTATTACGAAACGAGTTATGCGATGGGAAAGTCGCATCACTACACGGTATTTAAGGCGATATACGCGGACGGGGCAAAGAAGTTACAATGGAAATTGGCAGTCGATTGCAACGTGGCGCGAACAACGTTATTCAATTACCGAAACGATATAATAAAATGCTTTGAAATATGTATAGAAAAGGTAAAGGAATTTTTCAACGAGAACGAAATAAAAGAAATCGCAGTAAATGAAATTGTTCGCGATAAAGCAAAACTGATTTT
>CAZARP010000060.1:0-4996 GCA_964487575.1 uncultured Christensenella sp. | reverse complement strand
CGACCCGAACGGTAAAACTATAGAAATCCCCGTTAAGTCGTGCTTCCGCGAAGGACTTTCCGTTTTGGAATACTTCATTTCGTCCCACGGCGGACGAAAAGGTTTGGCGGATACCGCGCTTAAAACGGCAGACTCCGGTTATTTGACCAGAAGGCTCGTCGACGTTTCGCAAGAAGTCATCGTAAAAGAGGACGACTGTTTCGCAAGTTTGGACGAAACGCCCAAGGGTATAGTCGTTACCGATATTAAGGGTAGCAAGGGCGAAATAATAGAAAGTTTGCGCGACAGGATTGCCGGAAGATTTGTCGTCGGCGACGTCGTTAATCCGACTACCGGCGAGGTAATGGTAAAGGCGAACGAAATGATTACCGAAGATATGGCCGACGCGATAGTCAAAGCCGGTATCGACAAGGTCGAAATAAGGAGCGTCTTTACTTGTAAGAACAAGACGGGCGTTTGCGCTAAATGTTACGGTAAAAACATGAGTAACAACAATCCCGTTCAGGTGGGCGAAGCGGTCGGCATCATAGCGGCGCAGTCCATCGGCGAACCGGGTACTCAGCTTACCATGCGTACCTTCCACACCGGCGGTATAGCGAGCACGGGCGATATAACGCAAGGTCTGCCGAGGGTCGAAGAACTTTTCGAAGCAAGGAAGCCCAAGCACGCGGCTATCGTTTGCGAACAAAGCGGTACGGTCGAAATCGAAGAAAAGGATAAAATCATTCACGTTATCGTCAATACCGACGAGGGCGAAAAGAAGGATTACACCATTCCCTTCGGAACGGGCGTCATAGTGAAAGAGGGCGACAAAGTCGAACCCGGTACCGTTTTGACCAACGGCGCGGTATATCCTCAAGATATACTTAAGACGAAAGGTATCAAGGGCGTTCAGGATTACATTCTTAAAGAGATACAGAGCGTTTACCGTTCGCAAGGCGTTGACATCAACGATAAACACGTTGAAATAATCGTTCGTCAGATGATGAAGAAGGTTCAGGTAGAAAACCCCGGCGACGCGGATATACTGCCGGGCGAAAAGTTAGACCTTTACAGGTTTGAAGAAGAAACGATGAAGGCGCTCGACGCAGGCTTGCGTCCTCCCGTCGGTAAGAGGATATTGCTCGGTATTACCAAGGCGGCGCTCGCTAAAGAAAGTTTCTTGTCGGCGGCGTCCTTCCAAGAAACCGCAAGGGTGCTCACCGAGGCGGCGATCAAGAACAAAGTCGACCCGTTGCTCGGACTTAAAGAGAACGTTATTATCGGTAAACTGATACCTGCCGGTACCGGCATTAAGGATTACAAGAACGTATCTCCGCAAGTAGTTATATCCAGAACGTCGGACAACAATAATTAATTAAAAAACTTTCGTTTAGTCAAATTTGATCGATAATCGTTTGACTAAACGAGGTTTTAATGGTAAAATAATTTGGTCGGGCGTATTTTGCTCGGCACGCTTAACAATGTTTCCGAAACGGAATTGTCAAATCCGTTTTCCGAATAAACCGAAATTAAGAAAGGAGGGACGACATGCCTACAATTCAACAGTTAATCAGACAGGGTAGAAAGAAGATTACTTACAAGTCCAAATCGCCAATTCTCGAAGAATGTCCTCAGAAGCGCGGCGTTTGCTTGTCGGTTACCACTACTACGCCTAAAAAGCCTAACTCCGCATTGCGTAAAATCGCAAGGGTAAGGCTTACGAACAAGGCTGAAGGTATCGTTTACATCCCCGGCGAAGGTCACAACCTGCAAGAACACAGCTCGGTGCTTATCCGCGGCGGCAGGGTTAAGGATCTCCCCGGTGTTAGATACCACATCATCCGCGGCGCTCTCGATACTGCCGGCGTTGCAAAACGCAGACAGGCAAGATCCAGATACGGCGCAAAAAGACCTAAATAGTATCTGAAAAGTTCACAGTGCTTTTTAGGCAAAGACACCTACTTAAAATCGGTATTTTTCGGAAAATAAACCCGATTGGTAGGCAGTATGCCGTATGGCAGAAGGTTTGCTACCCCGAAACGGGGCAAGTAATAGCTGTACTAAATTAAGGGTTTACCCTTAAAAACGCGCGATTTCGCGCAAATAATTCAAGGAGGATTTAAAATATGCCAAGACGTGGCAACATTGCAAAAAGAGACGTTTTGCCCGATCCCGTGTATAGCGATAAGGTTGTTACCAAACTTATCAATCAAGTAATGCTCGACGGTAAAAAGGGCATCGCGCAAGGCATTGTTTACGACGCGTTTGCTTCTGCGGCCGCTAAAGTCGGTCAGGAACCCAAAGAGATGTTTTCTCAAGCGCTCGGCAACATTATGCCTATGGTAGAAGTAAAAGCAAGGAGAGTAGGCGGCGCCAACTATCAGGTGCCTATCGAAATCCGTGCGGAAAGAAGACAGACGCTTGCTATTCGCTGGTTGGTCGCAGCCGCAAGAAAACGCGGTGAAAGAAATATGTGCGACAGGCTCGCAGCCGAACTCGTGGACGCTTTTAACAATACCGGCAACGCCGTTAAGAAGAAAGAGGATACGCATAGAATGGCTGAAGCGAACAAGGCGTTTGCTCATTACAGATTTTAATTAGTGGAGATTGTTTATGCCGAAAGAGTTTGATTTAAGTACAACCAGAAATATTGGCATAATGGCGCACATTGACGCAGGTAAGACGACGACCACCGAACGTATATTGTTCTACACCGGCAAGGTTCATAAACTCGGCGAAACGCACGAAGGTGCCGCGACGATGGACTGGATGGTTCAGGAACAAGAACGCGGTATCACGATAACCAGCGCGGCGACCACTTGCTATTGGAAGGACCACCGTATAAACATTATCGATACTCCCGGACACGTTGACTTTACCGTAGAAGTCGAAAGGTCGCTTCGCGTTCTTGACGGCGCGGTCGCGACGTTCTGCGCAAAAGGCGGCGTCGAACCTCAAAGTGAAACCGTATGGCGTCAGGCGGACAAATATAAAGTTCCCAGAATTGCTTACGTTAACAAGATGGATATCAACGGCGCCAACTACTTCAACGCTATCGAAATGATGAAGGAAAGGCTCGGTACCAACGCGGTTCCGATACTTCTTCCTATCGGTAAAGAAGACACCTTTAAGGGCGTTGTCGATGTTATCACGAGGGAAGCCGATATTTATAAGGACGACCTCGGTAGAGAAATCGAAAGGACGACCGTTCCCGAAGACATGAAGGACGACGTCGAAACTTACCGCGCTCAGATAGTCGAGCTTGCGGCTGAAGCAGACGACGAACTTATGGAAAAATACTTCGAAAACGGCGACTTGTCGGTAGAAGATATTAAAAAAGGTCTTCGTAAGGCTACGCTTGCGATGAAGGTTACTCCCGTTCTTTGCGGTTCGTCCTACAAGAACAAGGGCGTTCAGAACCTTCTCGACGCGATAGTGGATTACCTCCCCAATCCTTTGGACGTCGGTCACATTACCGGTTCCAATCCCGACAGCGGAGAGGAAGAAGACAGGAAGCCTTCTACGGACGAACCTTTCTGCGGTCTTGCGTTTAAGATAATGACCGATCCGTTCGTCGGTAAGCTCGCGTTTTTCCGCGCTTATTCGGGCGTGTTGAAAACGGGGTCTTACATTTATAACAGCGTTAAAGGCAAAAAAGAAAGGATTGCACGTATTCTTCGTATGCACGCTAACCACCGCGAAGAGGTTGAAGAAGTGTGCGCGGGCGAAATAGTCGCTCTCGTAGGTTTAAAAGAAACCACGACCGGCGATACTTTGTGTGACGAAAACCATCCTATCATATTGGAAAAGATGGAATTCCCCGACCCGGTTATTCAGGTCGCTATCGAACCTAAGACTAAAGCCGGTCAGGAAAAGATGGGTTTTGCGTTGGCAAAACTTGCCGAAGAAGACCCGTCGTTCAAAACTTATACCGACCCGGAAACTTCTCAAACGATTATAGCCGGTATGGGCGAACTCCATTTGGAAATAATCGTCGACAGATTGCTTCGCGAATTCAGAGTCGAAGCGAACGTCGGTAAACCTCAGGTTGCTTATAAAGAAACCATTCGTCAGGCTGTCGAAGCCGAAGGCTTGTTTAAACGTCAGACCGGCGGTCACGGCCAGTACGGTCACTGTAAGATACGTCTCGAACCGCAAGAACCCGGCAAGGGATACGAGTTTGTCGACGAAACCGTCGGCGGTTCTATTCCGAAGGAATTCATACAACCGGTTAACAAAGGTATTATGGAAGCCGCTAAAAACGGTATTCTCGCAGGGTACGAAGTCGTCGACTTTAAGGTTACCGTTTACGACGGAAGCTATCACGACGTCGACTCGTCCGAAATGGCGTTTAAGATTGCCGGTAGTATGGCTCTTAAAGACGGCTTGCAGAAAGCGAAGAGCGTATTGTTAGAACCCGTTATGAAGGTCGAGATAACCACCCCGGACGCTTACTTCGGAGACTTGATGGGTAACGTTACCGCTCGCCGCGGTATTATCCAAGGTACCGAAGACAGAAACGGCGTTAAGGTAATAGACGCGCACATTCCGCTTGCGGAAATGTTCGGTTATGCTACCGACCTTAGATCCAGAACGCAAGGCCGTGGCAACTACACTATGCAGTTTGACCACTACGCAGAGGTTCCGAAGTCCGTTGCCGAAAAGATAATCGGTAAAAAAGCGTAAATAACCGTTGACAATAAGCGAATTTTATTGTAAAATGATATTACGTAGGCAAGTGGAGGGCTTCACTTGCACGAAAACAAAACAAATTAAAAATTATATTTATTAAAAAAGTTGGAGGAAACAATAATGGCAAAAGCTAAATTTGACAGAAGCAAACCGCACGTTAACATCGGTACCATCGGTCACGTCGACCACGGCAAAACCACTCTTACCGCTGCTATAACGATGACGCTTTCAGCTTTCGGCGAAGCTCAGAAGATGAGATACGACGAAATCGATAAAGCTCCTGAAGAAAAGGCAAGAGGTATAACAATAAACACCTCTCACG
>CAZARP010000059.1:0-5148 GCA_964487575.1 uncultured Christensenella sp. | reverse complement strand
CACGCCGACGCTAAAAGCAAGGTGTACGCGATAGAAAAAATAGACGGCGTCGTCAAAAAGGTAAAAGACGGTTTGGACGCGCTCGGCGACGATTACGCGTTGCTTATAACTCCCGACCACGCGACGCCCGTATCCGTTACGACGCACGTATCCGACCCCGTCCCGTTCATATTGTATAGAAAGAACGCGACCGCCGATTATGCGACCGACAAGTTCGACGAAGCTCACGCCGCCGAGACGGGTTTGTATATAAACTCGGGTGCGGAACTGTTCGACAGATTTATCGGTAAAAAATAAAAAAGTTAAAAACTTCCGGCTTAAAAAGTCGGAAGTTTTTCGTCATAAAAGCCGTTGTCCTCTCATAGAGTTATATAAACCAAGGTGAGAGGAGAACAAACAATGAACGAAAAAATGCAATATGCCACAATGCTCGAAATCCCCGTCAGTACGTGCAATATAACCTATAAGCCGCTGAAAAAGAAAAAAGCGCGAAAGAAAAAGGCGTCGGTAGAAGCGGTCAAACAAGAATTGATGGATAAGGTCAACGCGTCGGTCGTAACGGAAAACGTCGACTCCGTCCCCGCAGAAACGCAATCCGAAAACGTCAAACGCGAAAAACGCGCGAGGTTGTCTTTCGTCGGGGTGGAAACGTTTATCGTCGCGGCGCTGGTTATGACTATAATTTTTACGAACGTTTTCAAAACTGACAGCGCCATAAACACTTTCTTTAAAAGCGTATTCAAAAGCGAAGAACCCGCGCTTACCGACGTACGCGAATACGGTGAGTTTACGCCTGCGTTGTCCGGACAGTTTGCATCCGAAGTCGACGACGACGGCGTTATAACGTTAAGCGGAGAAGGTAGTGCGTATTCGCCTTGTAACGGCACGGTTAAATCCGTTTCCGTCGACGGCGGCGGCAAATACATTATAGAAATAGAACACAGCTCTAAATTCGTATCGGTTTTATCGGGACTCGATTACGCCTACGCTTCCGTGGGCGACAAGGTACTTGCCAATATTCCGGTCGGGTACGTTAAAGAAAAGGCGGCTATGTGTTTTTATTCGGGCGACGGCGCCGTGATTACCGGTTACGAACTGGTGAACGGTTCGGTCGTATGGGCGGTTTAAGGTTCGGCGTACATCCGCTTTTCATTGTCTTCGGAATATACTATGCGGCGGTCGGCAGAATACTCGAATTCGTTATATATACTTCGTGTGCGGTTATACACGAAATAGGTCATTCGCTCGCGGCGGCGTCTAAGGGGTATCGACTGAACAGAATAGTGCTTATGCCCTTCGGAGCCGTCGTCGCCGGCAATATAGAAGGACTTAAGTTTAAGGACGAAATATCTATAGCGCTCGCCGGACCGTTCGTTAATTTTGCGGTCGGCGTCGCGTTCGTCGCCGCGTGGTGGGTATATCCGGAAAGTTATGCGTTCACAGAACTTGCCGCGACCGCGTGTTTTTCAATCGCGTTTGTCAATCTTTTGCCGTGCTTTCCGTTGGACGGCGGAAGAATACTTTCCGCGGCGCTTTCGATTAAATTCGGGGCGAAAGTCGCAAAACGCGTGTGTCGGGGTGCCGGCGTGACGTTTTCCGTCGTGCTTTTTTGTATGTTTTTATACGGCTTTGCGACGTCGGTCAATTATTCGCTGTTGTTTTTCGCGCTGTTCGTGTTGTTCGGCGCGCTCGGTAAAAATCGCGGCGACGATTACGTCAAACTGTATTCTTGCGTTAATTCAGAAAAATTAAAACGAGGTATGCCGTTTAACAAAATCGCCGTCGACGAAAGCGTGCCGTTGAAAAAACTGACTTCGCTTTTAGATTGTAATTGCGTAAACGAGGTGGTCGTGTTTTCCGGCGATAAACCCGTCGGGCACCTTTCTCAAAACCGCATAGAACAAATAATGGGAGACGGCGATATATACTCGTCGATAGGCAAATATTTGAGTTGACCGGCGCTCGGGTGTCGGTCTTTTACCTTTTAAAAATTTTTTTTCAAAAAAAAGAGTTAAAGTTGTAAAATCGCGATAAAAGACTTGACACGGGGCTTGTTTTCTGTTAAAATATCCGTAACATCTCGGGTTCGGGGTGTTAATTTTTTCATGTTCGGAAGGTGAACTATGGCAGCGAAAGGCGCAAGAACGAAGATAACTTTAGCTTGTACGGAATGCAAACAAAGGAATTACGATACGTTTAAAAACAAAAAGAACGATACCGAAAGACTCGAAATGAACAAATATTGCAAGTTCTGCAAAAAGCATACCGTTCATAAAGAAGCGAAATAATTTTTAAAACGCTATCCTTATATATGTATAAAAGGGGATAAAGGTAATTTTTTATGAAAAAAGACAAGAACGCGGCAAAAGCGGATTTTATTACCGAACAAGCCGCTCCTCAAAAAGAAGTAAAAAAAGCTCCTAAAAAGGATAAAAAGCCTAATATTTTCAAAAGGCTCGGAATGAAGATTAAAGACGTCTTTTCCGAACTCAAGAAGGTTAGTTGGCCGTCCTTTGGCACGGTCGTTAAGAAGACGGGCGTGGTTATCGTCGTCGTTTTGGCGTTTTTGGTCGTTATTTCGGCATTCGATTACGGTTTGATGGAATTGTTGCAGCTCGTATCGCCGAGCAGCACGACGGAAGCTTTTACGGCTATATCTAAAGTTTTATAGGAGTGTTAAATGGCTGTCGAAGAAGCGAGATGGTATGTCATTCACACGTATTCCGGTTACGAAGCGATGGTGAAAGACTCCTTAGAAAAACTTATCGAAAACAATAATCTTCAGGAAAACATTTTTGAAATTCAAATTCCGACGGAGGAAACTTTGGAAGAAAAAGCGAACGGCAAAAAGAAGGTTGTCGTTAGAAAGAAGTTCCCTTGTTACGTTTTCCTTAAGATGATATACTCGAACGATATATGGTATTTGGTTACCAACACGAGGGGCGTTACGGGCTTTGTCGGTCCGCAAGGCAGACCGCTTCCGCTTACCGAGGAAGAGGTTACTCGTATGGGAATAGAAATACCTAAGAACATCGTGGTCGACTTCGGCGTCGGCGACGACGTTCAGATTGTCGCCGGCACCTTGGAAACTTTCTGCGGCAAAGTCGTGTCGCTTAACGACGCCGCGCAAAAAGTTATGGTCAACCTTTCTATGTTCGGCAGAAATACCGACGTAGAGGTCGATTACGCGCAAGTGAAGAAAATCACGGTCGTCGAAAATCAATAACAGACGCTTAACGGATTTCCGTTTTAAGTATAAGTGGGAGTTGCGCTAAATTTTTTTACACTGGCGCGACGGCAGTACCACCGAATGGAGGAAACAATTATGGCAAAAAAGGTTACGGCAATAGTTAAATTGCAATTGCCCGCAGGCAAGGCAACGCCCGGTCCGCCCGTAGGTTCGACTCTCGGTCCGCACGGAATTAACATACCGGGTTTTACCAAAGAATTCAACGCAAAGACTCAGGATCAAGTCGGTCTTATAATTCCGGTCGTTATGACCATTTATCAGGACCGTTCGTTCACTTTCGTATTAAAGACTCCGCCGGCACCTGTTCTTATAAAGAAGGCTTGCGGCATAGAGACCGCCAGCGCCTGTCCTAACAAAAACAAGGTTGCGAAGATAACCAAGGCGCAAGTGGAAGAAATAGCGAAGTTGAAGATGCCTGACCTTAACGCATTTTCAATCGAGAGCGCGATGAGCATGATAGCTGGTACTGCCAGAAGCATGGGCATCGAGGTAGTAGATTAAGGAGTATAGCGTGGGAGGGGGTATTCCCCGAAAGCACCACCGGAGGTAAATGTAGATGAAACACGGTAAAAAATATATAGACAGTGCAAAAACCATAGAAGCCGCTAAACTTTACGAAGCGGATGAAGCAGTAAGTTTGGTTCTCGATACCGCTAAAGCAAAGTTCGACGAAACCGTAGAACTTCACGTTCGTTTGGGCGTTGACCCCAAACAAGCCGACCAACAGGTTAGGGGCGTTATAGTTCTTCCTAACGGAACCGGCAAAAACGTTAAAGTTTTAGTCCTCGCGAAAGGCGCTAAAGCCGATGAAGCGAAGGAAGCCGGCGCGGACTTCGTAGGCGCGGAAGATATGATACAGAAAATCCAAACCGAAAACTGGTTCGATTACGACGTTATTATCACCACTCCCGATATGATGGGCTTGGTTGGTAGAATCGGTAAGGTTTTAGGACCTAAAGGCTTAATGCCTAACCCTAAATCGGGTACCGTTACCATGGACGTTGCTAAAGCCGTTAAAGATACCAAAGCTGGTAAGGTTGAATACAGATTGGATAAAACCGCAATTATTCACTGCGCTATCGGTAAAAAATCATTCGGCAATCAGAAAATCAAAGAGAACTACGAAGCTCTTATGGAGGCCATCGTTAAGGCTAAACCTGCCGCAGCTAAAGGACAATACGTTAAGAGCGTTGCTCTTGCAAGCACTATGGGCCCCGGCGTAAAAATTAACGCTAAAATTTAGTTGACAATATTATTTTAAGGTAGTATAATCAACAAGAAATAACTTAATAGCCTAAGACAGTAGGTATTAACTTGCAGTTGAATGCAGACCAACCGAGGCGGAAATTTCAATGCGCAATATTAAATAACGTTTGCGTGTTAATTAAAAGGCTATTCGCCCTTGTGTTCCGTTTTGGTTCTGCAAGGGCTTTTTTCTATCAAATTAAGGAGGTAAAAGATAAATGTCAGCAGGAAAAGAGGCTAGAATAGAGGTTTCTAACGCCATTAAAGAAAAAATACAGAACGCAAAGTCGGTTGTATTCGTTAAATTTAATGGTTTAACCGTTGCCGAAGATACCGAGTTGCGTCGTGAGTTCAGAAAAAACGATATCGAATATAAAGTTTATAAAAACACTCTTATAAGATATGCTTTCCACGATTTGGGAATCACCGATTTCGACGACGATTTGAACGGTCCTACTTCGGTTGCTTTCGGTACGGACGAAACGGGCGCCGCAAAAGTAATTATCGAAGCCGCTAAAAAATACGATACGAAAGTAGTAGCAAAATGCGCTTTTGTAGACGGACAAAGAGTAGACGAGAACGGTGTTAAGGCACTTGCCGCAATGCCCTCGAAAGAACAACTCATTGCAAAAATGCTCGGTTCGTTGCAATCG
>CAZARP010000058.1:0-5155 GCA_964487575.1 uncultured Christensenella sp. | reverse complement strand
CGGCGTCTACGATTTCGCCGTAGCCGGCGTCTCCTTTATTCCCGTTCGAGATATCGCTTTTTCCACACGCCGAACCGAGCGCAAAGACCAAAAGACAAACTAAAATCAACAGTATCTTCTTTTTCATTACGCAGCCCTCCAAGTTTCTAACCTGGACAAATAGGTTACCTTACCGTAACTGAAATACATCATATTTTCCGTAATCCCCATAATCTCATAGTCCTGAAACAATCTGTTAACAAGCTCTTCCTTCTCGTTCGTCGACATTTCGCTGACGAAAAATTCCAAATACACGATTGAAGGATAAATCATTTCTTGCGCGATATGACAATAAAGTTGATTATACCTTTCTGCGTCCGATTTTTTTACTTCGTCAATCAAGTTGAACGCCGCGTAGCAGTCGTCAATCCATTTTTTCAGCGTTTGCCTATTCCAATAAGCTTTGCTGTAAGGCTTGTTATATATACTGTTCTTCTGGTGCAAATCGAATTGCTCGTATTGCGCGGCGAAATATTGCCGCATTTCCACGAACATATTATACATTACGTCCTTTGCGGCTCCGAACTGACACTCGAAATATTTTTCCGTGAGTTGTTGTACGTCCGCATTGACGTCCCAAAGCAGTTTTTCGTAAAGATAAGTATAATATCCCTTAAACGCCGTTTCTCGTTCTCCTTGTCTCGAAGAAACGCCGCAACTGTAAAAACTTTTTATACCGATGGTGTTTTTCAAAAACGCGAGCGTTTCGTTCGTAACTATGCTATAACTGTTGTAAAACCACAGTTGCCTGTCGGGATAATCGTAATAAGTGTACAAAGCCGCCGGATTATCCGTCAAAGACGCCCACGCCAAAATGTTGTTATAAGACTCCCGGTTATCCTCCGAAAAATAACTTTGCGACCAATCCATTTCGATATCGGCAAAATACAGCATAACGTTGTCTTCTAACATAAAGCTTTCGTCAATCGCCTCGTACTTACCCGTCGTCTCGTTCAATTTGGCGGGAGCAATCAACATACTGTTATACGCCATAAGGCGGAAAGTAAAGTTGTCGCGGATGTATTTTTCCCGATCTTCCGGCGATAAGTTTATGTTAATCCATTGTTCGCAACCTTCGGTCGTCGCGTACTCGAAAAGCTCGTCGGCAGGCGTTCCGTCTTGCCATTTTTTGAAAATGGAAGCGTAAAGATTGGTAAACTTCACCAAAGCCCCCGCCGAATTGTATTTTTCGTTCATTTCCTTACAAAATTCGCAAGAACAGAAGTTATAGTTATCTTCGATACTCAGTGAAATACTCTCCACCAAAGGATAATCTTCTTTGTTGTTGCGATAAAGCGAGAAAATTGTTTTTTTAACGATTTCCTCCGCCATCGCTTGCAATTCTTTTTCATCGCCGTGAGCGGTATAACAAAGTTGTTGTCCGCTTTCCGCATACCATTTTTCATGGTCGTTATAGTCCGTGACAGGCAATGCGTCCAACGTATTGTGTCCGTGCGCCCAAACCTGCCCGTTTAGGTCGTATGAATTATAAAAAGGCATAACGACTTCCAATCCGTCGCTTTGCGTACGCGCCCTATACCCGTAATAACGAGCGTCTTGCGTATCGTTGACGGGATAGGCAAGCGCGGAAACGTTACGCTGGCGAATGGCGACGTCCGGAACGTTCGTCACGTCAAAATTCTTTAAGTTGATATTCTTTACGTTTTTGTCGATGATTACGTTGTCCCAATCCGTTACGTCGAAATGGAACATTAACTCCATAAAGTCGTATACGGCGTACAGAGGTCCGTATCCTTTCCCGCCCAACATAAAGACCGTCTTGTCCTTCGTGATAATCCGAGTCCCGTCGTTGTAAAGGACCGATTTATCGTAAGCAAGCCCGGACGAGTTGAAAAGCGTCGTTTCTCCTATCGAAATATAGGTATTGTTTGCGTTATGCGTAAGCCCTTCGTCGTTTATAACCCGCATATCGATACCCGTCGCCAGTTTCAACAGATAGGGAAACTCCGACTTGCAATCGTTAAACACCTTCGTTTCCAAGGAGTTTTTCCCTGCTTTCGGAAGAACGAGCACGTAATCGGTTTTCCCGTTCTTGACGAAAGGAATATTCGTTTCCGTCGCCGTCATATTATGCACGCCGCCGTCGTAACTTAAAAGCGAAGCGTCTACCGTCGACGAATTATCGACGGGGTTTTCGTTTTCCCCGTTATTACAGCTGCACGCGCTAAGCAAAACGGAACCGCAAAGAAGCAAACTGATTAAACATTTTACTATTTTTCTATTCATTTTTCCACCTATACCACTTCGATTTCATAATACGCCGTCGCGAAATTACCGACTTCGTCATACGCGAAATAACGTACCGTATAAACGCCTTTTTGCGTCGCGGAAAACTTCATCGTGGAAGTGCAAGTATCCATAAAGCCCGCGGGATGCCAAACGGTTACGGATACAAAAATATTTTCCGTGCTGCTTCGATTATCCGCGACCTCGTAACCGAAGAGAGAAATTTCACTACCAACGGTCGTCTTTACTCTGCCTCCGTTCCCTATACCGCGCAGAGCGATCGTAGGATCGACTACGTCGGTTACGATAATCGACGTAGAGTCGACAATCGCATTGCCCGCAGGGTCTTTATACTGATAAGTAATGACGTACGTACCGTAATCTTCTATTTTGAATTGAAAACTTTCCTGCATAGAATTAACGTTTTTAAGGAGGTTACCGCTGATTAGGTCGGTAAGATAATTGCCTTTTTCGTCCGTAACGGAAAGCTCCCAGCCTTTAATACTGTACGGCGAAAGCACGTCGGCAACGTCCGCATAAGTAAATGTAATCGTAGAACCGACCGTCCAGTCTCCTTGAGGGAGTTTCTTGCTAATCATAGGTTTCAGTTTGTCCCCCGTTTCTCTCGAGTTGAGTTTTTGTTTGCACAAGAAACTAAGAGAAACGGATGCGTTACCGTCCGCATTACCGCCGCGAACGGCAAAACTAACCAAAATTCTATCACTCGTAAAATTACAAACGGAAGAAATACGCATAGATGATTGCGTAACGAATTCCCCCGTCAACCTATCGAAGGACAAGCTTTGATTATCGCTGAATTTCCCCTTGCCTTCGTAAGAAACTCCGCCGTGTATAATGGAAAATCCGTCGTCTTCGCTTTGTCTATAGATAATTTCTTGACGATTGGATTTGTCGTAATAATCGGTTAAAATAATCGAAAATTCCTCGAAATCGTTTTTAAGCGCGACTTCCTTTCCGCCCTGATCGAAGATCTTAGAAACGTAAAATTCTATACTGAAATTACTGTAAGAAAGAACGTTGATAAAATCAAATTCCGCAGAGGTTGCCCCCTCTTCGCGAGCGACGTGAACGGCTTTATTGTCTTTTGTCTTAACGATATTCGTTCCTTGAATATATTCGTCCAACTTGATATTGCCGTTAAAATTAACGTCAATCACGGGAATTTCGTCCGTGATATACAGCTCCTTGCCTTCGTATCTGTACGAAAGTTTAACCTTGCCGGCAGCCGTTACTTTCAAAGCCGCGTAACTTTCCACTTTCGTCCACTCTCCGCCGTTTTCTTGCTTATACACGTCCGGTTGCTCGTAAGAAGGCTCGTTCGAGTCGAATTTAACGACTTTAACGGGATCCAACGTATATTCGGCGTCCGTAATGAAGTACGTCGGCAATACGGGCGCTTCTATTCTTACTACGGAAGAAGGCTCGCTCGTAACCGAAAACTCTTTCGTATAACCGTGCAGATAATCGCCGTAAGTATAAATAATTTTATAAGAACCCGCATCATCGAAAGACAGAACGGGATTGTCGGGATCTATCGTCCTGCTTTCTCCGCTTGCGCCGAATACGCAACGGATATCGCAATAGGTTTCAGACTTAGGATCGATCGATTTCGATACGGCGTTCTGCAGAGTATATTCCTTTCCCATTTCCACGGTAATCGCATTTCCTTCTTGCAAAACCAAACCGTTCCCTTCGCGTTCCAAAGTAACGGCAACGCCGCTTTGAACGTCTTTACACGCAAAAGAATAAAGTACGTCTCTTGCGTTTCCGTATATATCCTTCACCGAATATATCGCGGTATAATTACCCACCTTATCGGGCGTAAATTTCCCGTCGATACAGTTGCACATGCTCTGATAGTTAGAGCCGTATTCGTAATATACGGCAACCGCCGTTTCTTTTACTCCGCTGACGTCAACCGCCTCCAAAGAGAACAAATCGATTTCCTCACCCTTGGCAATCGTAAAATTATTCTCACGGTTTCCGGAAACAATGACGTTAGGAGCAGTGGTATCGACGGCAAACTTTGCGTTTAACGCCTCGCCGCTATCGTTTAAAATATTCGTTACGTCTACTTTTAACTGATTGCCGTAATAATACTGACCGAAAACAGACAGATATACTTCGCCCGTCGTAAATCCCTTAAAAGTATTCCCTTCTCCGTAAATTTCTTCACTCTTCAAATTGGTAATAAACACGTATTCGTTACGGCTTTCATACTTTCCGAAAACGTCTCCCGTTTCACTGTTGAAAGCGAAACCGTAACCCATATCGTCCGCGTTTTCCTGCCCCACGTCTAAACGAGCGCCGTAAGGTCCCCATTCGTTGACTTCGGTCACGGGTTCTTCGTATCCGATGTAGCGAGCGCCGTTGTAATAGATATCCAAATACCATTGCGGCGCCGTGCCGGACGTGTTAAGAACAAGTCCTAAAGGTCGTTGATTGTTCGTACCCACGCGGAAATATTGGCTTCGCCAAAACTTCGTTCTGTCGCTATTGGCCTGTTTATCGAAACTTATTTCGAAATCGATATATATACTGCTGTCATAGCAGTCCGTAAGTCTTACGATTGTCGTTTTCGCGCTGTCCGTCGCCAGATAATTAGCGTCCAGAAGAGTAGAAAGCGTGTGAGGATATATCGTAACAAACGTATCCTTTTCGGTCAAACCCGAGATATCGATGGGCTTATTATAAGTAAACACGGAACCGTCGTTCAAGGTGATTTCCAACCCCGAAACGTTCTGTTTTGCGACGGTAGCCACACTGTCGGTAAAAGAATATTCGCCTCCCGCAGTGATAGAACAAGCCGAATTGTAAACCCGGAACGATTTTTTTGCGTAAAGAACCT
>CAZARP010000057.1:4415-5771 GCA_964487575.1 uncultured Christensenella sp. | reverse complement strand
TTTTTCGTCACTAACACGAGAAAATTGCGTTCGCTCTAAAAACAACACCGAATAAGACGAATAACCGACGTGCGACAAAATATTTAAAAAGCCGTCATCGGTTAAATACGTCCTTACATTTACAAGCACGAAAAATTTTGTATTCAAAAACTTTGCAGACAAATCAAGATAATCGATAATCTTCTCTTCAATCGAAGATTTTTCTTCTATCGGACAAACCTTTATGGCTTTTAAAAGGTCACCGAAGTCAAAATCGGCAGTGTAATCAATTTGAATAGGTGCTTCTATTGCCAATTCCTCGACAAACGAAACTATACGCGAAACCAAATCAAGATATTGTTTTTGCATATCGTTCTCTTTTATCAACTCGAGTTGAGAATACAATCCGGCAACGAATTTTTTATCTGACAACGACAAGTTTAAGAAATCAAATAAAACTCGACCGCTTTTTTTAAATGACAAAGTAGTTTGCCCGTCTTTTATAATAAATTCACCGTCTTCTCCGTTTTGTTGAGAAATGAAATCATTGCAGTATCGCAAAAACCTTTGCGGATTTTCACACACTAAAACGGCGGCATTTTTATATAATTCAAGCGGATTTGAAAAATCGAAATGACCAACGTTCATATAACCACCAATCTGCTATCGCTGTCGACAACGTTACTTTTAACATCGCCGACAACAAGTTCCATTCTTTCGAACTGCCGTTCGGTAACGGTTAAAATTTGCACGATCCCCCGTTTTGCACAATGTTTACGCACGTTTTCTTTAACCGCTTCGCCAACGGTGTTATTTAGTACGATTTTAGTATATACGGATTGTTGCATCATGACAAATCCGTTTTTAATAAGAAACTTTCTAAACGAGGTATATTCTGCCCGATCTTTAGACGTTTCTACCAGAAGGTCGAAAAACACCATTATTCTCATAAATCTATAACTCATAAAAACATATCTGCGACAAATCTTTTGTATTAAGCGCATTAAAAACGCTTTTGCAGTAAATGGATATCGCATCCATAACAACATACTCTTTCCCTACAATACGTACCTTTTGATTAGATATCCCCTGTAAAACTCTTTTCGCATCCGTATCGAATTTTTCACCGTTCATTTTACAAACCGTTCTGTCTACCAAAACACGAAAAGGCTCCATTAAATCGCAAGAAAAATTAAACGGATTAAATTCGTTGCGATGATACAACCCTATTTGTGTATTATAGCCGTTGGCAACTATTACCCGATTAAACGCCGATAAAATTATAGCATAGCCGTAATCGAGAGCACTGTTTATAAAACATTGTTTGTCCCTTGAAAAAGACAAACCGAATAATGCATTAAAATACACTTTGGCAGA
>CAZARP010000057.1:0-4315 GCA_964487575.1 uncultured Christensenella sp. | reverse complement strand
GTAAAAGATACCGCGGTAGACTCAATGATAAGCGAAGATATTTCGGATAAGTGAATTTTTTGTATCTGCTCGTTTCTACATACGAGATACCCCATTTTATATTCGAGTTTACTGTGCGTGGAAACTACGACTGTGCGCCAACTCATTGTCGATAAAAGGCTGTTAGATCGACAACGTTTTTATAATATCCCGTAGGTGATTGCGTAATAAGCAATGCTTCTTCTTTTGAATTTATAATTCTTGATTTTAACAGTTTCCCGGCATTCTTGGGCCCTCCGATTGCGGATATGTCCGACGTATCGCTATTACATTGTAAGAAATGTAACATTTCGACAAGTAACAGCAGTTGTTGCTTAGTATCCATATTAACAAAAAAATCTCTTTCATTACAAAACAGCGAGCAATGGTTCTTAATTGTTGGCATATTTACGTACGGCGCGGAAGACAATTTTTGATAAAGTGCGTCGTACAACGCAACGTTTTGCTCTGCCGATATTTTATCGAATTCTTCGTCGGGCACGAGTTTCTTGCGAAGTTTGGTTTCTCGTCTTAAAAACGAAAAGATTTTTTGTAGATACTCCGTAGCGGCGTTATCGATAACAAGTTCGTTTGCACTGCATAAAGCGACGTTTTTACCACTCTTTCCGCGCAACCAATAATTTGCCCCGTTCAACCTGATTAACGAATTTATTTTTATTTTATCGATCAATACTTTAGGAGATTTTAATTCGGCGTTGTTTTTAAGGAATTCAATCACCGCGTTACTATCAAGTAAAGTTACGTAAATCGGTATCGCCTCGAGCGAAATGATTTTTTCGCCCTTTTTATCAATGCTTTCCGCTAAAACAAAGTGCGCCGTTGCAGCGTTGTTATAGCCGCCGTACTTATAAGTATCGGAAATTGCGTCGTTATATTTAAGCGGAATAAATTTATTGTTCTTTTTGCCGGCATGCTCGATTGTGGCATCGAACAATTTGCCGTGCCCCGACGAGGTAAACCTAACGGTTTTAGGCGTATTTTTGTTTACGACAGAAACGATTTTTTTCATCATTTCAGGCTTCCACGCACCGTAAACGTTTTCATAAAACAGTTTTTTAACGTTATACTTTTCGTCGTCATTTTTCGATAATCCGTCTTTATTCGTTTTATACAAGTAATAACGGCTGAATTTAGTACGATAAACGTTACCTACCACTATATTAAGATAAGCGTCTTTAGCGTGATGTAGGTCGTTTAATTCTCTTACTTTTACGATATTGCCTACTCGATCATTGTTGTTAACGGTATTTTTAAATTCCGTTACGTTGCAAGCCTTACTGTAAATAATTTCGCTATTCGGATACATTTGCTCTAAGATATGCGCAACCGCTTTGGTGCTTTGACGAGTTTCGACAAGTTGCCTGTTTATAAAACCGCTGAGTTCGTCTTGCGTAAGCGAAGCGGAACGAGTAAGTCTTGCATATTTTTCATCGTTAATTAGGTTCTTGGAATGCCAGCAAGCCCAAAGCGGTTTCATTTTTTCTCTTATTTCTTGCTTAACGGGATACTCGTCTTGCTTCGAATTATTTTCGGTTTTATAACAAAGCACTTTGTTATTAAGCACACTGTTATCGGACGTCTTGGACTGAGGATAAATGTGGTCGATGTCACAAATATTTGTATTGAAAACCTCTTCTAATTTTATCGGTTTACCCGAATAGGCGCTACGCCCCATCTGCATATAATACAAATATAATCTGTCGCTTAAAAAACGCTTATCTTCGGTTGCTTCTATTTCACCATACCAATCTCGCACGTCGTCGTGTATCGATTTATAAAGGTTAAGCACTTGTTCCTTTCTCGACGTCGTTCGCTCTTTCTTTTTATCTTCGCCGCGCGCCATTTCGATAAAAATTCGACTCGGATGACAACCTTGAACTTTTTCTATTTCTCTTGCGAGACAAACGGTTCGCCAAATAGCGCGCTTAACGGAAGGAGAACAACATAAATTATCGACTGTTTCATAATTTACGCGACCGTCGTTATTATAGCTTTCGTTAAATTTTCGTATGCACTCGGAAAAGTCATACTTTGCCGACAACAATTCCATAAAATTACAGCCGGTTTCACGCATTGCCCGAATAATCGTAAGCACTTCTCCCGTGCTTTCGATTACGGTACTGACTTCTTCGCTATCAAGAAGTTTTTTCGATAAACTGCCCCACCCCGAACAGTTTAAGTCTTTCAATTTTTTAATAACTTCGTCGTCAAATTTAAAAGTGCGCTTTATACGTTCCGCGGCTTGATTGTTGTCCCCCATAACCGTAAAACATCTTACTATTTCTTCGCAATCGTTTTCGTTAAAATTTTCTCCGAAAACTCGCTTAAAAAATTTATACGTCGAAAAAGAACTTTTTATTTCTTTATCTATCCCGGCAAAATTTTCCTGCCGCCCTTCGCCCTTTTCAATTAGTCCGTTTTCTTCAAGTACCTTGCCTATATTTTTAAGTGTAAGTTTTTTTCCGCTCTCTTTTGCATACGCTATAATAACGTCTCGTGCCGGCTTGTCGAGACGTTTACCACGATAAGTAACGTTGTTAAGTTCGTTTAAAAAAGCAAATTCGCTATACAGCAACGACTGCCGCGGCAAAACGTCTTCCCCGATAAGATATTTGCATTTGTTGGTCATACGACCGATAAACTCGTCTTCCGAGGCGTTTTTATCGACGATTTTATCAAAATTCCACGGGGTAATTTTCTCTCGTTCAGTACCGGGATATTTTTTCACCCAAGCAAATTTTTTATGAGCGTCGTTAAGCGGACCTACGTAATAAGGAATTCTAAAAGTCATTAACTTAATAATTTTATCTTTAACGCTGTATCCGTCTTGAACTTCTAAAAGAAACGGAAAGTTTTGACTTGCGTTATCCAAAATTACCTTTAATTCCGCCAAATGCACCTGATAAGGAATGACACCGTTTGCGTTAGTGCGCTGTTTTTCAAGAAAAACGCCTTTTTCAATCTTGTTGTAAATGTCGGTATCTTGCGCGATATATCCTTTTAAGAATTTATAAAAATCTTCTTTCGAACGATTTCCTGCCTCTTTTTCTTTTGCATTCCCCACGTAAAAAGCATAGTTGTATGCTTTAATTTTATTTGAAAATATTTCTTTATACTTATCCTTACCTAAATTATTCTTAACATAATCTTTTAACTGTTTTAAATCGGCACGATGACTATCGTATTTCGAACACATCGCTTCCGAAATATATTTGTGGTTCCCCAAAATTTGAGAAAGTACGGACCAGTCGTATATCCTTTTCGCTTCACAAACCAAGGCGAATTCGTTTTCAGAAAAAATGCCCCTTAATTGCTCGAGTTCAAACCCCGCGTCGTCAAAACAAAAATCCTTAATGCTTAACTCTGAATTCTCGTCCAAATCAAATAATTTTACGGTAGAAACCTTGCCGCCTATCATTGCCTTTATAAGCATTTCGCAAGTTTTGTTTCCGCTTGCGCCCAACAACGCTTTTAATTTCTTCTCTTTGTCGGTTTTGGCAATATGCACATCGGGAGCAAGAGTTTTCATAACTTCAGGTAAAGCGTTCAACGTAAAAGTTACGTTATCTTCATCCATATCCTGCAAAATAACGTTAATGTTTTTAAATGACTGTTCGGCAAGCGTTTGATCGCACACGTTTATGTTCTGCTCGTCAAACAAAAAGTGCCCTCTGTTTTTTAATATATGCGACACGGCAAGATACAAAAGCCGCACGTCATAAATTTTGCTTGCGCTTTCTTCGTCTAAAAACGCCTTTCGCAAATGATAAACGGTAGGGTACTTTTCGTGGAAATCTTTATCGGTAAAACCATCGTCGTGAAACAAGTTATCTTCGTACCTAACGTTATCGGTTTTATCGGCCACTGTATATTTACTGTTTTTTAAACGTTCGAAAAAACAAGCGTCTTTATTCACTATTTCGGCAGCAAAAAGTTCTTGCAATAATTTGACACGTTGATTTTTACGTGCAAGGCGTCTACGCGCCGTACGACTTAACCTTCTATTTTGAGCTGTTTCCGCACTATCGAAAAGATACGTTCCCCAAAAGTCTTGTCCTCTGGCTTTAAGTAAATTATACTCTTCATCGGTAGTAGCCCAACCGATCGAGTCTGTACCGATATCAAAACCTATATAATATTTCCTCATTTGTATTGACATCCTCCGTTTTTTGTGTTATTATATGTATGCTTAAATGATTGACTACCATTTAAGATAACACCATAAGTTCAAATAAAATTTTTTCACACCGCCGATTTTCGGTTCGCACGTTGTGCG
>CAZARP010000056.1:4128-5944 GCA_964487575.1 uncultured Christensenella sp. | reverse complement strand
CGAACAGCTCGTCGTCCGTGAGGCTTTTATATTCTTCCGGCGTGACCACGCGCGATACGTAAGCGCGCATTTTGCCGCGGCGAATTACGTCGCTCCAGCGCGGATGCGCTCCGTATCCGCCTTCTATTCTGAAAAACGCTATCGGTAAGCCTAACTTTTTGGCTAATTTGGTTACCGCGGGGTTTATGTGTTCGGTCTTTCCGCTGAAAGTGCGGTTGCCTTCCGGCGCCATGGCGACGGTTCCGCCTTCCTTTACGACGCGCATACAGTTTAAAACCGCGTTGAGGTCGGTGGTTTGCTTTTTTATGGGTATGGGCGCAACCAGCCAGCGTATGATTTTAGAAACGAACCCCAACGAAAAAATATCTTCGCTGGCGACGTAATATACCGCGCCGTGAAAAGCCGCTCCGACGAAGAACTGGTCCCATGCGGTTTGGTGGTTCATTAAAACGAGGTATTGACCGTGCTTGCTTTCCTTAAATTTTTTCACCCTTATGCCGTACTTTATGCGGATTACGGGGGCAAGGACAACGCGTGCGACGTTGCTTATGACGCCGTGCCGCGTTTTCGTCCATTTTTTCTGCTTTTTCATTGTGTTTGGTCCTGCGAAAACCGATTTGTTTCCGTTTCTTTGCCGCGTGATTTTAGTAAAACAGTCCGAAGCAAAACGCTCCGGACTGTTCTGGCGCACCATAGGGGATTTGAACCTCTAGCCTTCGGTTCCGTAGACCGACGCTCTATCCAGTTGCGCTAATGGTGCATCTAAGTTATAAAACGTTAAGCGCTTACGGCTCGCAAAACACCGCATCGGTGCCGCAACCGCCGTCGTTTAAGTTTGTGAAAACGGTTTTGTAATCTTTACCCGTATGACGGGCAGACTCGCTTAAACAGCTTATATATTGTATAACATAAAAAAGTTTTTGTCAAACGGATAAGCGATAAAAAATTTTTTCCGATTAAATTTATTTTTCACAAGAAGGATAATTGCCGTAAGATGTCAAAAAATGAGAATAAAAAACGGTAAATGTTTGTTTTTTCGCGTCAAAAAGGGTGATATAATAAAGAAAAAACGAGGTTTGGGAAATGAAAAGGAACATTAAAGATTTCACCTTGGAAGAAAAGTTAAGGCTTTTAACCGGTAAAGACACGTGGTGCGTTTACGGCGCCAACGGCAAAGTTAAAGAAATACACTTGTCCGACGGGCCGAGCGGCTTGCGTATGGTCAAAGACGGGGAAACCGTAAAAGCGACCGCAATGCCGACGCTTTCTACCGTGGCGAACAGTTGGGACAGAGAACTTGCTTATTTAGACGGCAAGGTTATTGCCGACGAATGCGTTTTAAACGAAACGGACGTGCTTTTGGCACCCGGCGTAAACATTAAAAGGAACCCCTTGTGCGGAAGAAACTTCGAATACTTCAGCGAAGACCCCTTCCTTGCCGGCGAACTCGGCAAGGCGTTTATAGAGGGCGTCCAAGATAAGGGCATCGGCACCAGTTTGAAGCACTACGCCGCAAACAACATAGAAGACGAGCGTTATCACGGGAACAGCGACGTGGACGAAAGAACTCTGCGTGAAATTTATTTGCCGGCTTTCGAAAAAGCTTGCGAAGCTAAACCATGGACGGTTATGTCGTCATATAATATGATAAACGGCGTGTACGCAAGCGAAAATAAAAAAATGCAGAACGATATTTTAAGGGAACAGTTCGGTTTTGACGGCTTGATAATGTCCGACTGGGGCGCCGTACACAATCGTTATAAAGCGCTTAAAGCGACGTGCGACCTTCAAATGGCGTATACCGACAACGCTTACG
>CAZARP010000056.1:0-4028 GCA_964487575.1 uncultured Christensenella sp. | reverse complement strand
TCTTGCCGGTCTTACGACAACGCCGGCGGTACGTATTGGTATAACGACGGCATCTTCGTCGGGTATCGCCATTACGACAGATACAAAAAAGACGTTTTGTTCCCCTTTGGACACGGTTTGTCTTATGCGAACTTCGAATATTCCGATTTGAAAGTCGAAAAGAAAGGCGAAACCGATTACGAAGTTAGTTATCTCATCGCCAACAATTCCGACTTCGACGCGAAAGAAATATCGCAGGTTTACGTTAAAGACGTGTTCTCCATAGTAAGTCGTCCGGAAAAAGAACTTAAAGGGTTCTCGAAGGATTTGATAAAGGCGCACGAGAGCAAACGCGTTACGATTAAATTGAATTTCCGTTCTTTTGCCTACTATAATACGGCTATCGACGATTGGTACGTCGAGAACGGCGATTTCGAAATTTTGGTCGGCGCTTCGTCAAGGGATATAAGGCTTAAAGAGAAGATAACGATTAAACTTCCCGACGACGACCAATTCTCCGTTTTATAAATCGAATACGATATTGTTCTATTGCCGACCGAACGAAAGTTCGGTCGGTTTTCTTTACAAAGACAATTTGCCGTGATATAATGACTTTAACGTGAATACACGAGGTGAGGGTATGAAAAACGACAAAGCAAAATGGATGTGGTATTACGGAGAGTATGAAATCTTCCACAGCAACAAACTTCATTCGCGGCGCGAGGAATGCGGAATGGAATTTCCTCCGTTTTTCCCTTTATACGGCACGTATCCGCGCGTTATGTTTCATATCGAAACCGAATTGCCTTGCGACGACGTGATTAACGTTAAGCTGAACGGTATCGGCAGAGTAAGGGTCGATAATAAATATTATCCTTGGAACTCCCCCATATCTCTTTCCGCCGGTAAAAGGCTGGTAGAGATTGCGGTCGTGAACACTACGGGGCTTCCCGCGGCGTTCGTCGACGGCAAATACTTAAAAAGCGGCGAAGATTGGTCGGTTACTTTGTGCAACGGCGACGTCAATCTGACGGACGTCGGTTGCGAGCCTGCGTATTATTCCGCCGCGGACGACGTCGAAAAATTTCCTTTCAAATATTATAAATCGCAAGCGACGTGTCAAGCGGAAGACGGCGGATTTTTATACGATTTCGGCAAAGAGTCGTTCGGCAATATCGTTATAGAGGGGTTAACTTCCGACGCGGTTATTTATTACGGCGAAAGCAAAGAGGAAGCGTTGTCAAAGGATAGCGGCGCGTTGATATACGAGCGTCTTACACCGAAGAAGAAGATTAAACTTCGCCCGAGGGCTTTCAGGTACGTTTTCCTTGCCGCGCCGGTCGCGCCCAAGGCGCTGTACGCGTTTAACGAATATCTTCCCTTTAAGTCGGTCGGCGCTTTTTCTTGCGATGAAGAGATAGTCGAAAAGGTGTACGACGTGGCTGCGCATACTTTGCGTTTGTGTTCGAGAGAGTTTTATCTCGACGGCATTAAACGCGACAGATGGGTATGGTCGGGCGACGCCTATCAGTCGTTTAAGATAAACAGATATTTCTGCCGCGACGACGCCATAATAAAGCGTACTATTTTAGCATTGCTCGGCAAACCGCCGTATTTTATGCACGTCAACACTATAAACGACTATTCTTTATATCTGATAATTTCGGTTTTGGAATATTACGAAGACAGCGGCGACGAAAAATTCGTGAAAGCCGTATACCCCAACCTTAAGGCGTTGTTTTTGTTTATTCGCGACAGGCTCGACGAAAACGGTCTCGTCGTTAAACGCCCCGGCGACTGGATATTCATAGACTGGGCGAACTTCGACAGAGAGGGACCGCATTCCTTCGAACAGATTTTGCTATATAAGGCGGTGGTGACGATGCGCACGCTTGCGGCGGTCGTCGGCGACGACGTCGGGTATCTCCCGGATGCAGAGGCGCTTAAAGATAAGATATATAAGCTGTATTACAAAAAGGAACTGGGCGGCTTTATCGACGGGTTCGTTTCGGGGCAAAACAAAATAAGCCGTCAGCAAAATATTATGGCGGTGCTTTTAGGGTTTACGACGGAAGAAGAAAACGAACTTATTTTAAACAAGGTTTTGCTTAACGACGCCGTCGACGCCATAACGACCCCGTATTTCAAGTTTTACGAACTGGAAGCGCTTTGTAAACTCGGCAAAGTCGAGATGGCGCAAAAAGAAATAAGCGATTATTGGGGCGGAATACTTGCCGACGGAGCGACCAGCATATACGAAGTCTACGACCCCGACGTAAAAGGCGCGGAAAAATACGCCAAGTACGGCAACGCGTTCGGCGTGTCGCTGTGTCACGCGTGGGGTAGCGGACCGATAGCGTTTTTAGGCGCGTACGTCGCGGGCGTAACCTGTACTTCCGCTGGCGGTAAGACTTATACGGTAAAGCCCAATCCCGGCAGGTACGAGCGGTTTTCGTCCGCGGTGCCGATGGGCGGCGGAAAGGTGTGCGTGGAATATTCTAACGGCGGAGTAAGCGTTTATTCCACCGTTTCCGGCGGAACGTTGATTTTCGGCGGACGGAGTTATCCGATAAAAAAAGGCAAAAGACTTACGGTCGGACCAAAAGAAGGCAATTAAAAAACGTCGTCGGGGTTCGCGCGGATTGCAACTGAGGACAAAATATTGACCAAATGTAAATATTGTGTTTTTACGGATAAAGTGGTATTTTCGTGGTGTATAACAGATTAGGGGTGGAAGCTATGAAAAAATGGATGATTGTGTGCGGTAATTACTGCGGTCTCGAAGAAAAAGCGGTGGACCTTATCGCTGCAAAAATGAGAGAATATCTCGATTACGAAATACCCGTGTACGCGGCAAACGCCATAAGCCGAGAGTTGCTTGCCGGGCGCAACGTCGTTAACGTCGGTACGCTTTCGGATAACGAAATCATAAAGGCGAGGTATTCTTCTATCGCCGGCGGAAACGAAGAGGGATACGCGATAGAGGTAACCTCCGCCGAAGAAGACAATGAAATTTTTATCGGCGGCAACACCGCGAAAGGCGTATATTACGGCGCCGTTTCTTTGTTGGCGGAATACTTGCCGTCGGCACTGCCGAACATCGTGAACAATATAAACGTAAACGGCTTGTTTAAGATGCCGTTTAACAGGGTTATGCCTAAGTTTTTTAAGGAAAGCGCGCCGGCAATTAAAAACCGCGCCGTGTGGACGTGGGGGCATTGCATTTTCGATTATAAAAAGTTTTTGGACAATATGTCCTTAATTAAACTTAACGAGATAGTTATTTGGAACGACAAAATGCCGATAAACGCAAAAGAAGTCGTCGACTATGCTCACGAAACGGGCATAAAAGTAATTTTCGGCTTTGCGTGGGGCTGGGATACGAACTGCAAGACTTTCGATATAAACGATTGTTTTAAGGCGGATAAGATAAAAACGTTTGCTTCGAGCGTAATAAATTATTATGAAAACAACGTGTTACCGACCGGCGCCGACGGGATATATTTTCAATCTTTTACCGAACTCGGGCAAGATAATATCGACGGTGTGAATATCGCCGAGGCGGTTACTTCTTGGGTGAACGGTATCGCAAAAGAAATCTTCGCGAAGTACCCCGCTCTTGAAATACAGTTCGGTCTGCACGCGAGTTCGGTTCGTAAACACATAAATCACCTTTCTAAAGTCGACGAACGTATTAAGATAGTGTGGGAGGACTGCGGTTCTTTTCCGTACGATTACGCGTTTAATCGTCTTTCGGATTTCGACGACACGAGAAAGTTTACCGAGGAAATAACGAGTCTGCGAGGAGAGAAAGAGAGGTTCGGCGCGGTGCTTAAAGGGATGACTACCTTGTATTGGGATAAGTTTAAGCATATAGACGAGCCGTTTGTTTTAGGCAAGGCGTCGCAGCGGCTTATCGACGAAGTTTACGCCGACCGCTTGCCGACATGGAAGTATGCGCAGGCGGAATGGATGAAAAACGCCGAGTACGCTAAAATCATTACGAAAACGATTGCGGAAAGAACGCACGGGCAAACCGACGTTCAGCT
>CAZARP010000055.1:0-5989 GCA_964487575.1 uncultured Christensenella sp. | reverse complement strand
CCGTACTTCTCTTTTACAGCGGCGTCGACGTCCAACGTGGCGACGGAACTATCGCCGACGTATTTATAAAGGGTAAAAAGTTTTTCTTCGCCGTAATTGCTTTTAATCATACTGCAATACACGCCGGCAGGGTCGGAACCGCCGTTTCCGGAGTTATCGCCGCACGCCGCGAGCGATACCGTGCCGCAAATGCCGAGCACCATAACGCATAACAATGCCATAGTTTTAATAAATTTTTTCATAATTGCTCCTAACTGTAATGACTTTACCGTCCTTGTTAGTTTACCATTTCTGCAAAGTTTTGTCAATAGTTAGTTTATCCGTTTTGAATTTTGTTGAAATAATTGCCGAAAAAATTTTAAATAACACCCCGTTTTTAAAAAATATAACTTATTTTACATATAAAATCCCGTTAAAATATTTCCTTCCCTTCGTAAAACGCGGTAAAATATCCGCCTGCGTCGACGCCGACTTTTTCGAAACACCCAACGACGTCGTAAGGTTCGGCGTTCTTAAAACTATAATCGGCATAATATTTTTTCAGCGCCTTAAAAAATTTTTCGTCCCCGACGGATGTTCTAAATCCGTCGTACATTAAACAAGGCTTTACGTAACAAACGTTGACGTATTCGTACTCGCCGGAATATTCGTCCAAAGAACGAAGCATCGACGTGTCGACGGTCCCGAACAACTTATCGTATACCGAACAAAAGGTTTTAAACGTCAACTCGGAACTTTTTATTAAAGCGGGTCTTGTAAATCCGTACTCTTCGTGATTTTCGAAAAACAGCACTACCGAATACTCTGCAAGCCCCTCGTCCAAAAACCCGTACTCGACTTCGTTGCTCCCTACGACGCTCTGCCACCATTGATGCGCCGTTTCGTGCACTATCACCTCGTTATACGCTTTTTCTTCCAGTAAGTCGCTTATCATCACCAGCCCGGGATATTCCATTCCGCCTTGAACGAACCCTGTTTGCACGACGGAATACGTTCGATACGGATACGCCCCGAACGTCTCGCTGAAATATTTTAAACTCTCGACGGCACACTTTAGCGAATTCTCGGGACGATCGTCGTCGTAATAGTAATAATTAACCGTTACGCCGTCGACGTCTGCGGTGACGCTTTCGAATTTTTCCGACAATACGAAAACGAAAGAACGGGCATTCTTAACGGAAAAAGTAAAAACATTTCTCGGTCCTTGCTCTTTTTTCGACTCTAACGTTCCACCCGACGCAACCGAGATATAAGCGTCTACGGTAAGCGTGACCGTATAATCGGCGCAATCGCTGAAAAACGGGTCGCCCGTCGCGTAATAAACGCATTCGTAAAAGGCTCCGTCTTGTATTCCGCACAGTTGAGGATAGAATTGCCCCAAGTTGACGGTGTCGTCGTTAATCCCCGTTCTGGCGACGACGTTTGCGATTTTCAACTTAAAATCTATCGTCGTCGAAACGCGTTCTTCGGGGAAAACCTCTTCCCTCAGTTTAACTATAAGCACGTTTTCGTCGACGCCGCCTATCTCGTATTCCAAATCGCCGTCTTTATCTTTAACCGCGGTTATTTGCATATATCCGTAGTTTAATCCGTTCGGATATGCCTGCGACAAATACTGCGCGCTTATCGGCGAATATTTAGCGTCTTTTCTGAACGCGTTGCCGTATAAGTTAAACTTCAGCTCTAAAAAACTGTTATCGCTGTCGTTGTAAAAATCAACCGTTTCGGTGCCGGAAAGCACGTTACCCGTTAACTCGCAATCTATGTCGTAAGACGTGCGTGAACGACTTTTTCCGCACCCGTCCCCCTCGCACGCGCCGCCTAAAAAAATCGACGACGCTGCGAAAAACGTCACGCCCAAAAACGCGGCGAAAAATCTTTTTAACATAAAAATACTCCGAATAATTTTTGTAATATCTTATTCGAAGTATCTTTATTTAATAACCGAATTTACTTTTCGTCGAAGGACAAATACTTAATCGGGTCTATAACCTTACCGTCTTCCGTCACCTCGAAGTGCAAATGTGCGCCGTCGCGATACTCTTGCCTGTTGGTGACCGAAACCTGTCCGATGACGTCGCCCTTTTTGACCTTTTGCCCCTCCGCGACCGCGTCGCCGTCTGCGAGCGAACCGTAAACCGTTTCCAATCCGTTGCCGTGGTCAATGGTTATCACGTAACCCTTCAGTAAACTGTTCTCTATTTTTTTAACAGTCCCGTCGTATACCGCGAGAACGTCCGTGCCTTCGTCTGCAAAGAAATCGGTCGCAAGATGTGCGGAATATCTTTTCAACGTAGTGTTAAACACCATTTGCTCGCTGTACCGACTTATTTTAGTCGAATTTTCCACCGGCATAATAAAAGTTATTATGCTGTCTACGGGCGTTTCGTCTTCGTTGTCGGGGTTAACCGTCGGCGGGTCGGGTTCTACTATGTCGGGCACCGTGGGATTGCCCGTATCGGCGACGTTGTCGGGATTTTTAACGGTGTTGTTAATTCCGTCGTCTTTTACCAACATCATAGTCGCCGCTATGCCGATGGCGACGACGCAAAGAGCAAGTATAAAATATACCGCGTTCTTTTTCATAAAGCCTACCGCTTTACCGTTAGATTGTTTCATTTATAAATCTTCCTCCATAACTCTTTATGCCGACATTATTGCCACGCATTAAAAAAAATATACACACTATACCGACTTTTTTAAAATCCTCCGTAAATCAACGGCGTGCCGACCTTAACGCAATCTTCGCTCACGTGGATATGTAAATTGACCCTTTTACCGTTTACGATTTTACAGTATTTCAATTTATCGGAATACGCATAATAACTGACGCCGCTATCGGTGGTTTCGACAAACAAAACTTTAGCCTCGAACGCGGACAATACCGCTTCTTTATCGATTGTCGCAACGGTACAACTTTCCCCCGTTCTACAAGTCGTCAACGCGTACTCGACGACGGTTGCTTCCTTAAAAGTTGCGAGCGAAGAAAAACTCCCCTCGTACACGGTAACTTCGTTCGACACGTCCGCAAAAGCCGATTTGGAATTTACCAACCAGCAAAGGACCAGACCTACAAGACATAAAAAAATCGCCGCCAACCTTTTAAGCATAAAAAATACTCTCCTTTTTTCAAAAGAGAGTATCGACCGTTTTTTATTATTTTATACCGTCGCTAATACAAATCACGCCAAATCTATTATCGCATTGATGTCGGGTAGCACGAGGTCGGCTTTTATTTGGCTTTTTTCCGCCGTCTTTTTATCCGTTTCGCCCGACAAAACAAGTATCGTGTTAAGGTTCGAATTTACGCCGAACGCGATGTCGGTCGTCAGTCTGTCTCCGACCATCGTTATTTCTTTTTTCGACACGTTATATTTTGCCTCTATTCTTTCCGCCATTTCAGAGAAGGGCTTACCCAAAACCCTCGGCAGTTTGCCGGAAGAAGCTTCTAACAATTTAATAAACGACCCCGTATCCGGAATAAACACGTCGTCGGTCGGGCAAGTCAAATCGGGATGCGTCGCCAAATACGTCGCGCCCTTAACTATCAGTTCGTTGGCTTTTACCAATTTATCGTAAGTCAACTCCTTATCGAAGCACAACAACACGACCTTTGCGTCTTTATAATTTTCGTCGGGAACGACGTTCACGCCGGCTTCGGACAAAAACTTTCTACATTTTTCGGTAGCCAACGCGTAAACGGTCTGCCCCGAATATTCGTCGTTTAATACGTCGGCGGCGACGTCTAACGAAGTATAAATAAAATCTCCGTCTTGCGGACGGTACAATCCCATTCTACCCAGCTTTTCTTGATATTCGTAGTTGGTCCGCGAAGAATTGTTCGTCAAATAGCCGATTTTCGCACCGCGAGCACGCAAAGCGGACAACGTGCCTTTTACGTCGCCTATAAGATTGTCGTCGATGTATACGGTTCCGTCTAAATCAAGTAAAAATATTTTTGTTCTTTTTATTTGTTCCGTCATAATTTTTCGGTTAACCCCGCCTCTCTTATAATACTCATACCGTTAAGCGCCCACGGCAAATCTCCCGAATACTTAACGGCCGCACGCACGCCCCAGCCGTCGGGTTGTTTTTTTCCGCCCAACGCGACGTAAACGTTTTCTATTTTCTTTACCGCCGTTTTGAGGTCGGTTATCTCTTTTTTCAATCCCGAAGCAATTTTGTCGACGCCTTTGTTTTTATCTTTTAAGCGCGACAACTGACCGACGAACCCTTCCACGAAAAACTTTTCGTCGAGTCCCGTCAACGCGGACAACGTTTCCGCCCTTGCGTTATAATCGGGATAATCGAGCATATCCGCGTAATCCTTATTAAAGAACGCGTAATAAATCTCTAAATAACATTTCAAAGCCATTATCGACGCGTACCCGGAACGAGGACTGTCTGCAAGGTAATCGAAACAACCGAGCGACGACGAACGAACCAGTTTGCCCTTTGCGGAAAAATCCGCAATCACGCATTTTAGGGCGCTTTCTACGGCAAAATCCGTCCTCTCGCTCAACTTCTTATCGAAAATCTTAAAAGTTTCCTGCACGGACGTTTTAAGCAAGTCGTACGATTTTTTATCGAACGAACAAAAACCTGCGGCACATTGCACTCTATAATCAATCAACGCAGTCAGTTTGCTTTCCGTATTCGCAAAAAGTTCGGCAACGTCGGAAAGGGAAAATTTATCGCTTACGCCGACCGTTAAAGGTGCGTCGAGCCTTAAAAAATCGACCTTATCGCCCATCTTTATTAGGCGAACGGGGGTTAATTCCTCAATATCCGAAGGCGTACGGACATACTGAACGGCACGTATTCTTTTGACGTTTGCATAGTACGCCGCCGCGCCGAAAAAATCACCGCTCGCGGCAACGACCAACCGAGTGTCTTCCGGTAAATCGAAAAGTTTGCAGAGTTCTTTAACGTCGTTTATTTTGCGCTCGGGCAATATCACGTTGACGATACCCAAACCGGCGCCGGTTAAATTTTTAGCGACGTCCACCCCATATGACAAATAGTCCTTTCTCGAATACAAAATCGCTATTTTACCGGACGGCGCGTATTTTTTAGCCGTTTCGGAGACCACTTGCGCAAGGTCGCCGCCTATAAAATTTAATACGTCGCGGTCAAAATACTTGTCCGCTGCGGCGTTCAAACCTTCGGTCAGTTTAACTAAATCCATAAGTCTTCACCGCTTTTAGATTATCTTATTTTACCGAAAAAGTCAAGCGATACGCATAAATAGGCTACTTCAAGGGCAATTTTGACATATTTTTTTAATTTTTAAGCACTTTTTTTAAAAAAATCGTTGAAAAAATTTTGTAATATGGTATAATAAAAATATAAATTCTATGGAGGAAAATTTATGAATAAAAATGAATTGGTAAGGGCTATTGCAAACAATGCGGGTTTAACGCTTAAAGACGCGTCTGCGTCGCTTGACGGTTTCGTTCAGGCTATTACCGAAGCGTTAAGTAACGGCGACAAAGTTCAGATTTCCGGTTTCGGTTCTTTTGAACTTAAGAGCAAAGAAGAAAGAGAAGGCTTCAACCCGAGAACGGGCGAAAAGATTAAAATCCCCGCAACGAAGATACCTAACTTTAAGTTCGGTAAAGCATATAAAGACTCTTTTAACAAATAATTATTCTTAAATTAAGAAGTTGGCAAAAGTCCCGCGATACACGCGGGACTTTTGTTAGCGATTTAAGCGATAAAAAAGGCGCAACTAAACGCTGCGCCTTTAATAAACATTTTGCCGATCTCGCTAATTACTTAACGATTTTCGCAACAACGCCGGAACCGACGGTTCTGCCGCCTTCACGGATAGCGAAGCGGAGACCTTCTTCCATAGCGACGGGAGTTATAAGTTTAACGTCCATCTTAATGTTGTCGCCGGGCATAACCATTTCTACGCCTTCGGGAAGTTGTATCGAACCGGTAACGTCGGTAGTTCTGAAATAGAACTGAGGACGATAGTTGTTGA
>CAZARP010000054.1:0-6315 GCA_964487575.1 uncultured Christensenella sp. | reverse complement strand
GACACCGAATTGACGGCGTCGGTACCGACCGCTATTTCCGGTATTATATTGATAAGCGTCGTCACGTATCCGCTTATGGAGGAAAACATCGATTGATACAGTACGATATCCCCCACGCCTATTTGCCCGTACAAGGCAAGCGCCGTACAGAACAACAAACAAACCGCGGATAAAATATGGTTCACGACGAAGGTGGACGACCCGAAATGCGCTATCGTTCTGTCTAAGTCAAGCCCCGAATTGGTAAGTTGACCTATGGAATTGCGCACGGTAGAGATTTCCGTTTGTTCCAAGCCGTGCGACTTGGTTACAGGCATCATCTCCATCATCGTGGTGAGTTTTGAACTGGTGTCCTCGTTTTTAATTCGATAATCTTTATTCTTGGCGCGTATCTTTTTTCTGAAAGAAAGCGTCAGTGCAACGTTACAAGGGATAACCAGCAAGAAGAAAAGAGCGACCGTCCCGTTTTTGTATATGGAAATAAAGACGGAAATGACGACGCTTATAACGGTCGGGATAAGAGTGTTTACCAACAACCTTAAAAGCGTACTCACCGAGTCGGTATCTTTAATAAATTTAGACTGTATTTTACCGTTTTGTAGATTTTTATGATAGGTTATCGATAAACTTTGAAGTTTTTTTACAACGGACGTCTTAATCCCGGCGCTGGTACGCCTTAACATTTTATTGACCAGATTAAGCCTTAACACCGTCGTCGGTACGTTTTGAATTATCGACAGCAACAGTATCGCCGCGTTAACGGCGAGTTCTATCCAGATTTCGGAAGTAATTTCGCCGACGGCAATCGCCGCGGTGGCGATGTTGATAATGTTCGCGGAAACGAGAGGCATTATCCACAAGGGAGAAGATTGCAATACGTAAAGAAGAGAAGAAACGAAAACGGTTCTTCGGTTAAGTTTGAACATCTTAACCAAAAAGCCGTTACCTTTTTTCTTTTTCGTCGACGGGTTTTCGTCGAACAGGTGGTCGTAATCCGGTATATAATCGTCGTTGACGATACGCTCAGCCATGATACTTTACCCTTTTATTACTTTTGTTTTTTCGCGCCTTGCGGCTACGTTTTCAGTATACCAACCTTTAACGCCGATGTCAACGTCTGCACGAAAAAATTTCGGTCGAAACCGAATTTTTTAAATTACGCTTTGGTTTCGCAATAAATGCAACGATACACCTTGTTCTTTTTGTCGGTAAGTTTAAAAACGTGTTTTAATTCTTGCTCGCAAGAAGTTATGCATCGGGGATTTTTGCATTTGATGACGTCGGTCAACGTTTCCGACATATCGATACTGCGTTTTTCGATAAGTTTTCCGTCTTTAATAAAATTTACGGTGGCATCGGGGTCTACGAAGCCTATCACGTCGAGGTTAAGCGGCGCGTCGGAGTCGATTTTTATTATGTCCTTTTTACCCAATTTTTTGCTGGGCGCGTTCTTTATTATGGCGACGGAAGCCTCCGACTTTTCAAGCTGTAAAAGTTCGTACAACTTCATTCCGCACCCGGCGGTAATATGGTCTATCACGACGCCGTTTTTAATAGAGTCTATGTTCATATTTTCTTCGCCTCCTTAAGCAACTTCAAAATGAGCGCCATACGCATATATTTGCCGTTAAGCACCTGCTTAAAATAGCACGCCCTGGGGTCGGCGTCGATTTCCACGCTGATTTCGTTGACGCGCGGCAACGGGTGCAATATAGATAAATCTTTTTTGGCGTTTTTAAGTTTGTCGGGCGTTAAAATGTAACTGTCTTTTAATCTTAAATAATCTTCTTCGTTGAAGAAGCGTTCCTTTTGCACCCTTGTCATATACAAAACGTCGAGTTCGGGCATCACGCCCTCTAAGTCGGTCGTTTGCTCGTAAGGGATGTTCTTTTCCTTCAGCACGTCGTTTTTAACGTAACTCGGAAGTTTAAGCTCCTCGGGCGATATCAGCACGAAGCGCATACCCTCGTAACGGCTCGTCGCGTTTATAAGCGAATGTACCGTTCTGCCGAACTTCAAATCGCCGCAAAGCCCCACCGTCATATTGCCGAACCTGCCTTTTTCCCTCTTTATCGTAAGTAGGTCGGCAAGCGTTTGCGTCGGGTGGCAATGCCCTCCGTCGCCGGCGTTTATTACCGGAACGTTCGCGTTGTTCGCCGCCACGAGAGCGGCGCCCTCTTTGGGGTGTCGCATCGCTATGATGTCGGCGTAACAACTGACTATTTTTGCCGTATCCGCAACGCTTTCCCCCTTTGCCGCAGACGAACTTTTAGGATCGGAAAAGCCCAACACGTTTCCGCCCAGTTCGTACATCGCGGCTTCGAAACTGAGTCTTGTACGCGTGGACGGCTCGAAAAACAAAGTCGCCAATTTTTTACCCGCGCACACGTGCGAATACTTTTCGGGATTATCTATTATGTCCAACGCCGTAGCGATGAGTTCGTCGATTTCTTCCACCGACAAATCGGCAATATCTATAACGCTTCTCATTTTTACCACCTTATCGTTCTTTCGCGCCGTTCACCGCAAGATAGGCTTTTATCCTTTGCACGTTTTCGGCATTCTTAACGTCCTCTTCCAAATACTCTATAATATCGTACACGTCGACGACCGAATACACGGGGAACCCGAATTTTTCGCTTATCTCCGCCATTGCGGACTTTTCCGTCGTACCTTTTTCTTTTCTGTCTACCATTACGAACGTCGCGGCGACTTTAACGCCGTCGATTTTAGAAAGTATTTCCATACTCTCGCGGATTGCCGTGCCTGCGGTAATTACGTCTTCCACTATTACCACTTCGTCGCCCTTCACCGGTTTATATCCGACGAAAACTCCGCCTTCGCCGTGGTCTTTTTCTTCCTTTCTGTTGAAAAAGAAAGGCAAATCCAAACCCTTTGCGTTAAGCGCGCACGCTACCGAAACGGCAATCGATATTCCTTTGTACGCCGGTCCGAAAAGCGCCGCTTTTTTGTTGCCTAACTTTTCGATATACGCCCTCGCGTAAAATTCGCCGAGTTTAGAAATTTGCTCGCCCGTTTTTATTTCGCCGGCATTGATAAAATACGGTATACGCCTTCCGCTTTTCGCTATGAAATCGCCGAACTTCAAAACGCCGGCACCCTCTAAAAATTTAATAAATTCTCTTTTATAATTTTCCATTTTACACCTATCCTAAAAACTCTTTAACGCAACGCTCGTATGCCGCAACGGGGTCCTCCGCCGCGGTAACGGGTCTGCCGACGACTATATAATCCGAACCGATTTCCTTTGCTTCCGCCGGAGTGGTAACGCGGCGCTGGTCGCCCCTGTCACCGTCCGCGAACCTTATACCCGGGGTTACCGTTAAAAAGTCCTCGCCGCAAGCCGAATGTACCTTCTTCGCTTCCAAAGGCGAACAAACGACCCCGTCAAGCCCCGCCTTTTTTGCGTTAAGCGCATAGTGCATGACGACTTCGTCGATAGGCTTGTCTATGAGCAAGTCGTTCGTCATACTCTCCTGCGTGGTAGAGGTCAGTTGCGTTACCGCTATAAGTAACGGACGCGTGCCGTCGGGACGAGTCAACCCCTCTATCGCCGCTTGCATCATAGCCGTAGTTCCGCCTGCGTGAAGATTGCATATATCGACGTCCAACCCCGACAACACCGACATCGCCTTTTTCACCGTATTGGGAATATCGTGCAGTTTTAAGTCTAAAAATATTTTATGTCCGCGCTTTTTGATTTCTTTTACGATAGACGGACCTTCCGCATAAAAAAGTTCCATTCCGATTTTCACGAACGGCTTTTTATCGGTAAACAAATCCAAAAATTCAAATGTTTTTTCCGCGCTCGCAAAGTCGCAAGCGATTATAACGTCTTTACCCATTACAACGCACCTCCTATAATATCCGTTAATTTATCTATTTTGTATTTATCCATAACCTTCGGCAAATCCGATATTATCTTCGGACATACGTACGGGTCGACAAGGTTAGCCGCGCCGACCTCTACCGCGCACGCGCCGGCAAGCATCATTTCTATAACGTCCTCCGCGCGCGAAACGCCGCCCATTCCTATCACCGGAACTTTTACGACGGAAGCAACGCGATATACCATACCCAGCGCCACCGGGAATATCGCCGGGCCGGAAAATCCGCCCGTTTTATTCGCCAATATCGGCTTTTTCGTTTTCAAATCTATACGCATACCCAAAAGCGTGTTTATAAGACTTATGCCGTCGGCGCCGGCGTCCTCGCAAGCCTTTGCTATCGAAACTATGTCGGTCACGTTGGGCGAGAGTTTTATTATCACCGGCTTTTTAACGACCTTTTTTATCGCCGACACTACGCTTGCCGCCGATTTAGGGTCGGTTCCGAAACTCATTCCGCCGCCGTGAACGTTGGGGCAACTGACGTTGACTTCCAACCAGCCGACCATATCTTCCTTGTCCAACCTTTCGCAGGTATAAACGTAATCGTCTATCGAAAAGCCGCTCACGTTCGCCATTACCTTTTTATCGAAGCACTTCTTCAGCTGCGGCAATTCCTCGCTTATTACCTTGTCCACGCCGGGATTTTGCAACCCGACGGAATTTAACATACCGGACGCACATTCTGCAATCCTCGGCGTCGGGTTGCCGAAACGAACCTGACGCGTCGTACCCTTAAAAGAAAACGTGCCGAGAACGTTTATATCGTATAACTTAGAAAATTCGTAACCGTATCCGAACGTCCCCGAAGCCGGTATTATCGGATTATCGAGTTCTATGCCGCATAAGTTCACGCTTAGTCTTCCCATAGTATATCCTCCGTGTTCATAACCGGACCTTCTTTGCAAATGCGTTTATATCCCGTAATCGTTTTGCACGTACACCCCATACAGGCGCCGAAACCGCACCCCATTCTTTTTTCGAAACTCATCTGTCCGCGAGTCTTCGCCGTTTTATATACGGCTTTAAGCATCGGTTCGGGACCGCACGCGTAAAAAAAAGTATAATCGTCGGGATAGCCGTCGGTAACGAAGCCCTTAACGCCGTAACTGCCGTCGACGGTCGTTACCGTAACGTCGCAACCGAGTTCGGCGAATTCTCTCTCGTAGAAAACCTCGCACGCACGGTTAAAGCCTATAATCACGCGAGGGGTTTTACCGCGTTCCGCCAGCCTTTTCGCCAGCATATACAGCGGAGGCACGCCCACGCCGCCGCCGATGAGCAAAGGCGCGGCGCCCGCGAGCGTTAAATCGTACCCGTTGCCAAGCCCCGTTAAGACGTCGAGTTTATCGCCGATTTGCATTTTCGACATCTTTTCGGTTCCCTCGCCCACGACTTTATATATTATCGTAACCGAATTTTCGTCCTTGTCGCACACCGATATCGGTCTGCGCAAAAACAAACCGTCTATCTTAACGTTTACGAACTGACCGCAAGCGGTTATCTCTTCGACGTCGCCTATAAGTCTCATCCTGTAAACGCCGTCGACCAGTTTTTTGTTTTCGGCTATTTCAAAAAAACCTTGTTTCATTTCGTCCTCTGCTTTAAGAATTTATCGTAGAAATGGTAAGCGTGGTTTCTTCCAAAACGTCGAGCAGCACCCTCACCGTATCGAGCGAAGTAAATATGGTGACGTTGTTCTCTATCGCCAGACGCCTTATCTGATGTCCGTCGCTTTCCTGTGCCGAAGCACCCACGTCGCGCGTGTTGATTACGTAAGCGATATGCCCTTGTCTTATCGCGTCGGGGATTTCTTCGCTGCCGTCGCTTATTTTGTTAAGCATATGCGTCCTTATGCCGTTGTTTTTAAGGAAAGCCGCCGTTCCCTTCGTCGCCAGAATATTAAAACCGAGGTTATAAAACCGACGTATCAAAGGTAGAACTTCGTCCTTGTCTTTGTCGGACACGGTAACGAACACCGAACCGTAATTCTGCAAATGCGTACCTGCCGCCTGTAAAGCCTTGTACAACGCTCTGTTCAATTTGTCGTCGTAACCTATGGCTTCGCCCGTCGATTTCATTTCGGGAGAAAGGTATGCGTCCAACCCCTTTATCTTGTTGAAAGAGAACACCGGGACTTTGACGTAATAACGCTTTTTCTCTTCGGGGTAAATATCGAATATCCCTTGTTCCTTTAACGACTTGCCTAAAATCGCTTCGGTCGCTATGTCCGCCAATCCGTACCCCGTCGCTTTGGAAAGGAAGGGCACCGTACGCGAAGAACGCGGATTTACCTCTATAACGAAAACCTTTTCGTTTTCGTCGACTATGAACTGTATGTTATATAACCCTACTATGCCTATTCCCAACCCGAGTTTTTTGGCATACTGCAATATAACGCCCTTGA
>CAZARP010000053.1:0-6433 GCA_964487575.1 uncultured Christensenella sp. | reverse complement strand
TTGGTTTTATCGCACAAAAAAACCTTTTTGTCGCTGTTTTTCATCATCGCCGTTCTGACGAAGTTTTCTTCCTCGAAGCAATCGTAGATGTTGCCGTTGCGCTGTACCGAGCGTGCCGAAAAAAATACGACGTCGGCGTGAAAACGCGATACGGTGTCGATAGCGTGTTGACCTACTAAAACCGACCTGTTGGCGGAAGAAATTTTCCCTCCGGTAGAGTACGCGTCTATTCCGTTTTTGGATAAAAGCGACAACGTGTCGATGCCGTTCGTCATAACGCTTATGTTGCTGAATTCGTTTAGGTATTCGGCGATAAAAAAGGACGACGTAGACCCGTCCAAAAAGATAAAATCGCCGTTTTTTATCAGTTTGATTGCCGATAGGGCGATGGATTTTTTTTCCAAAGCGTTTTCGTGCGACCTAAACGTAAAAGACGGAAAAAAGTCGTTGGTTGCGATTATTTTCGCTCCGCCGTGGGTTCTTGCTATAAGTTCCTTTCTTTGCAATTCGTCGAGGCGCCGTCTTATCGTCGAAGCGCTGACCGAAAAATCCGCACTCATTTCTTCTATCGTGGCGTACTGTTTGTTTTGAAGATATTCCAAAAGTTTTTTTGTTTTTAATTCGCTCATAATATTGCTCGTTTGTGTAATAAAATTTGCTTATAATGCGCAAATCGCGCAAAAAAATCGTCAACAAGAAAAAATTATCGTTTAATTTTGATTGTTTGACGTTTTTTATTATAATATAGAAGATAATATAAGTCAAGAGGAAAATTACAAATGTACGACGTAGCGGTAATAGGCGGTGGCGTAATCGGCGCGACGATTTTACGCGAGCTTACGAAATATCGGTTAAAAGTTTGTTTGTTGGAAAAAGAAAGCGACGTATCAATGGGGGCGAGCAAAGCCAATTCCGGCATCGTCCACGCAGGGTTCGACGCGGCGACGGGCAGTCTTAAAGCACGCTTTAACGTGTGCGGCAGCAAAATGATGAAGCGTTACGCAAAAAAACTCGGCGTTAAGTTCGTCAATAACGGTTCGCTCGTAGTTGCGTATAACGATAAAGAAAAAACGGCGCTATACGAACTTTTATCAAGAGGCAAAGCCAACGGAGTCGACGGGTTAGAGATATTGGACGAAAAGATGCTTCGTAAATTGGAACCTAATATAGGCGACGGAGCGGTGGCGGCGCTGTACGCCCGTACCGGCGGTATCGTTTGTCCTTATGAATTGACGATAGCCGCAATCGGCAACGCCATGGATAACGGCGCAGAATTAAAAACGGACTTCTGCGTGAGCGGCGTAGCGAGAAACGAAAACGGGTTTAATCTTACTTCGATAAGCGGCGAAAGCATAGAGGCAAAGATTGTAATAAACTGCGCAGGCGGCGGCGCGCAAGAGGTGGCAAATCTGTTCGGCGATTATTCTTTCACGATAGGTTATAGGCGCGGCGAATATATGCTGCTCGATAAAGAGTGTTCGGGGTTTGTAAAGCGGACGATATTCCGTACGCCGACCGAACGTGGCAAAGGCATATTGGTATCTCCGACGGTAGACGGCAATATTCTGCTCGGACCCACTGCGGAAACCGTAAGCGATACGGACACGGATACTTCAGAGTCGGGTCTTAACGAGGTTAAGCACAAAGCGAGCGAGATGGTTAAAAACGTACCGTTCGGAGCAACGGTCACGTCGTTTGCCGGCGTTAGGGCGTTTTGCGACCGTCACGATTTTATAATAGAAAAAAGCGATGCGGTGCAAAATCTTATAAACGTATCCGGCATAGAGTCGCCGGGGCTTACGTCTGCGCCGGCAATAGCGGAATACGTGGTCGGTGATTTGGTTAAATCGCTCGTGAAGTTAAGCCGTAACACGGCGTTTAACGGCAAACGCAAAGCCGATTACTTTTTTCATCGTTTGTCGGCAAGACAAAAGAACGCGTTAATAAAAAAACAGCCGGAATACGGTAAGGTAGTTTGCCGGTGCGAGCAAATCACCGAGGGCGAAATACTTCGCGCGTTGAGGGTAAACCCCAAAGCAAAAGACATCGACGGAATTAAGCGTAGAACGCGTGCCGGTATGGGTAGGTGTCAGGGCGGTTTCTGTCAGCCGACGATAGCCGAAATAATATCGAAGGAATTAAACGTAGATCTTTGCGACGTGACCAAAAAAGGCGGACAATCCAAATTATTGACGGGGAAAACGAAACGATGAAAAGAGACCTTGTTATTATCGGCGGCGGTCCCGCGGGGCTTGCCGCGGCGATTTCCGCTTACGACAGCGGAATAAAAGATATACTGATTATAGAAAGAGAAAGCGTTTGCGGCGGAATTTTGAAGCAGTGCATACACAACGGCTTCGGTTTGACACGTTTTAAGGAAAGTCTTACCGGTCCGGAATACGCGGCGCGCTTCGTTAAAGAGGTCGAGCGTCGTAAAATCGAGGTGTATACCGAAACGACGGTGCTTTCCATGACCGATAAAAAGGTTATTACGGCTATAAACTCACGACTCGGCGTGTTTAGCGTTCACGCCAAAGCGGTCGTTGTGGCGACGGGCTGCAGGGAAAGAAGCCGAGGCGCGTTAAACGTCGCAGGCAGTCGTCCTGCGGGGATTTATTCGGCAGGTACCGCACAAAAGTATATAAACGTAAAGGGTTATTTGCCCGGTAAACGCGTAGTTATACTCGGTTCGGGCGACATAGGTCTTATTATGGCGAGAAGAATGACGCTCGAGGGCGCCAAAGTGCTTGCCGTTGCCGAGATTATGCCGTATTCTTCGGGACTTAAGAGGAACATAGCGCAGTGCCTGGACGACTTCGGCATACCGCTTTATTTAGAACACACCGTAACGAAGATAGAGGGTAAAGACAGAGTGACCGGGGTGGTCGTCGCGCGCGTAGACGAAAACAAACGGCCTATAGCCGGCACGGAAATGCACTTCGATTGCGATACGGTGTTGTTTTCCGTGGGATTAATACCCGAGAACGAGGTTTTAAAGAGCGCAAACGCGGTAATCGCGCCGAATACGAAAGGCGCGATAGTCGACCAAACACGTCAGACTTCGATACAAGGCGTTTTTGCTTGCGGCAATACGTTGCACGTCCACGATCTTGTGGATTTCGTGTCGGAGGAGGCGGAAATCGCAGGTAGAAGCGCCGCAAAATATCTTACGGGGCAAACGCAGACGCAAAAAACGGTAAACTGCGTTAACGGCGAAAACGTTTCGTACGTCGTCCCTCAAAAAATCAACCCGTCTCAAAACGAAAGCGTTAAATTGTTTTTCAGAGTGCGCGGCGTGTTCAAAGATTGCACGCTTAAAGTTACCGCAGACGGTAAAACTCTCGTAAGCAAAAAAAAGAAGGTCGTCGCGCCCGGCGAAATGGAAACGTTGATTTTATCGCCGGAAGTATTGAGCGGCATCGACGGCGATATAACGGTATCGATGGAGAAAAACCAATGAAACAAACTAATTTAACCTGTATAGAATGTCCTATCGGTTGCGATATAACGGTAACGACGGACGGCGACAAGGTGGTTGAGGTGCGCGGAAACGGTTGTCCGCGCGGCAAGGCGTACGCGTCTGCGGAAGTGGTGTGTCCGATGCGCGTTTTGACTACTACCGTTAAAAGCAAAGACGGGCGAATGGTGTCGGTAAAGACGTCGAAACCCGTAAAAAAATCCGAGATTTTCACGTTGATGGAAAAATTTTTCACCGTCAAAGTCGATCTTCCGATAAAAATCGGCGACGTGATAGAGAAAAACGTTTCCGACGGCGCGGATTTGATAGCCACGGTCGACCTTGCATAATCACATTATAAGGCAAATAAAGCAAGCGAACACGCACGAAGCAAACGACGCGAAAAGCGAGATGATTATCGGCACGGTAAGGTTTCTTTTTTTCTTGCTGTCGGCAAAATATACCGCCGCGATATAAAAAACGGTTTCGGACGAACCGTAAATAACGCAGGCACACCTCGACAGATAACTGTCTACGCCGTATTCGGTAAAGATGTCGGAAAGCAAAGCGAGCGCGCCGCTTCCGGAAAAAGGTTTTATCAGCACGAGTTTGCTTAACTCCTTCGGTATGCCGAGTATATTAAAAATCGGCGACAGTAAGTCGGTTAATAGGTCGGCGACGCCGCTTTGTTCGAAAAGTTCGGTTAAAACGAAGATGCTGACAAGGTAAGGGAAAACGCTGACGGCAAACGGAACGGCGGATTTCGCGCCTTCGGTGAAAGCCTCGTAAGGTTTTACTTTTTTGACGGCGGCATATATAAAAATAAATAAAAAAAGCGCGGGTATGACGTAAACACTCATGCTCGCGCCTTCTTTTTTATAAAGATTTTCACAAGCAATATGCCGATTATCGACGATAATAGGGTGGCGAGTATCGTCGGCAGAATAATGTCGTACGCGGCGGCGGAACCCATCGCGCTTCTCAGCGCCAAGACGGACGACGGTATCAGTTGTACGCTGGTCGCGTTAATCACGAAAAACATCGCGATCGCATAGTCGGTGTCGTTATGCTTATCCAGTTCGCAAATAGAACGTATGCCCATGGGTGTCGTCGCGCCGCTCATACCGAGAACGTTCGCCGATATGTTCATAGCGACGAAGTCCTCCGCTTCTCCCGGAAGTTCGCCGAACAAGCGCTTGTCGAAAGGCTTCAGCAGGCGCGCCAATTTTTTTGAAAGTCCCGATAATTCCATCAATTTAAAAACGCCCGTCCATACCGAATATATAACGACCAATCGCAGGGTTAAACTTAAAGCCTTTTCGCCGCCGGACAAAAAAGAAGACAGAACCGCGTCGGGATTTTTTATTATTAAAAAAATCAAAGATAAGGTTATTACGGAGCCGAAAATTACGTTCATAATAAAACTTTATGACTTATAATACTTGAATATGACGTACTTTTGTGTTAAAATGATAGAGTTAAATTAAAAGGAGACGAGGGCATTGAAAGAGAAATTTTATATAACCACGGCAATAGCGTATACTTCCGGTAAACCGCATATAGGCAATACTTACGAGGCGATTTTGGCGGATGCGATAGCGCGCTTTAAACGTGCGGAGGGTTACGACGTTTTTTTACAGACGGGTACCGACGAACACGGGCAAAAAATCGAGGAAAAAGCCGCGGCGGCAGGCAAGACTCCGCAAGAATTCGTCGACGGCGTCGCTGCGGAAATTAAACGTCTTTGGGACCTCGTCGGGGTTTCTTACGATAAGTTTATACGTACGACCGATAAAGACCACGAAAAACAAGTTCAAAAGATTTTTAAAAAACTTTACGACCAAGGCGATATCTATAAAGGTTCTTACGAAGGTTGGTACTGTACCCCGTGCGAGTCTTTTTGGACGGAAAGTCAACTTGTCGACGGCAAATGTCCCGATTGCGGCAGAGAAGTAAAGAAATCCAAAGAGGAAGCGTATTTTTTCAGGATGAGCAAATACGCCGACAGACTGATGCGGTATTATGACGAGCATCCGGAATTTATTCTGCCGCTTTCTCGCAAACACGAGATGGTGAATAACTTCTTAAAACCCGGTCTTAACGATTTATGCGTGTCGCGCAGTTCGTTTAAGTGGGGCGTACCGGTTGACTTCGACACAAAACACGTTGTTTACGTTTGGTTGGACGCTTTGACCAACTATATAACCGGCATAGGTTACGACGCGGACGGTTCGAGCGCGAAGAGTTTCGACGCGCTTTGGCCCGCAGACGTGCATATAGTCGGTAAAGATATTATACGCTTTCACACTATATACTGGCCGATATTTTTAATGGCGCTGGGACTTCCGTTGCCTAAGAAGGTATACGGTCACGGCTGGTTGTTGCAAGACGGCGGCAAAATGAGTAAAAGCCGCGGTAACGTGATTTATGCCGACGATTTGGTGTCTTTGTTCGGTAAAGACGCGGTCAGATATTACGTTTTGTCTGCGATGTCGCAAGATAACGACGGGACGATAAGTTGGGAAACCGTTATAGATACGATAAACGGCGACCTCGCCAACGTGTACGGTAATCTGGTATCGAGAACGGTGGCTATGTCCAATAAATATTTCGGGGGTATAGTGGAAAACGGCGGCGTAACCGAAGCCGTGGACGAAGAACTGAAATCGCTTGCGACAGGCGCCGCGGACAAGGTCCGCGCGAAGATGAACGAATATCGCGTATCCGACGCGCTTGCCGAAATTTTTGCGATATTCCGTCGCGCAAACAAATATATAGACGAAACCGCGCCTTGGCTTCTCGCAAAAGACGAAAGCAAAAAAGACAGGTTAAAGACTGTTTTGTATAATTTGACCGAGGCGATAATTATAGGTACGTCTTTACTCGCACCGTATATTCCGGATACCGCCGACAAGGTCGCTAAAACGTTAAACGTCGATTTGCGCGGCTTTGACGAATTGAACCGTTTCGGTTTGA
>CAZARP010000052.1:3853-6556 GCA_964487575.1 uncultured Christensenella sp. | reverse complement strand
ATTAAAAGTCTTAAATGTGCATTCTCCGAAAACTATCAAAGCAAAAAACGCACGGCTTAATATATACTTTGTATATATTAAAATACTTGAAAATGGTGTGTTCAATTGCGCCTTGCTACTGCGCACCAAAGAGTATAAACCGAAACGTCGGTTTATACTCTTTCTTTTTTTTCAGCAAAAAAGGCAAAGCGTTTCGCTTTGCCTTTCGATTAAAAATTCGTACCGTCAATAATTAGGCGTCCAAGCACTTTTCACTTTTGCGACAAGAAGTATCTCGCCGTCGACGTCGAGCAACCACCCGTCGCCGGACGTTGCTACTTCCTCACCGTTATACGTCCAGTTTTCGAGCAAATAGTCCATGTCATCGATCGTCGTCGGCAACTGATAAGGTTCACCGTAAGTTACCGTAAACGTCGTGTCTTTAATTCTGTCGAAAACGATAGTGTAAGTTTTAGGTTCCTCCACAGCAATAACCACGACGTCTTTCGTAATATCGGAAAGTTTTGCTAAATCTTCGTTCTTCCAAGATACTATATAACCGACTTTTTGCGTCACGGAAGGAATATTGCTCAAGTTTTCACCTTTTTTGGCTATAACGACAATATCATCTTGCCCCGACTGACGAAAGGTCACCGTACAAGTTTCGTCTGCACTTATCGTAGAATTACACCCTACGCAAGTAAACATCATAAACAACGCCAACAGTAACGTTATAAAAGTTTTTTTCATAAATACCTCCTATTTATTCAAACGTTTGTCGGAAAAAACAAACGTTATTTCTCCTTCGCCATTATTTTTAACGCGATACTGTTTTAACGGATAAGGTCCGCACGAACCCGAGCCGAGACCGCTGACGTCGATATCGACACAAAAATACGTGCCGTCCGTTTCTGGCAGTTCGTCGTCGTGCGCCGTCGCGCATAACGTTTCCGCAGAATACGGCAAGGCGGAAAAGGACTTCATACCCTCTGCACGGATACGATGCGTGCCGTCAGAAATCTCGGCAAATTCCGCGCCGTAGTGACTTCCGCTTTCTTGCGGTTTGACATAATGATAGTATTGTTCGCTAATCGCGCCGGAATATTCCTTTTTGAAGGCGAAATCGTAACTGTCCGCATAAGTTTCATACGGGCCGTAAGCCAAATACTTTACCTTATCGTATTTTGAGTCGGCTTTAAGCAAAAAGCCTATTCGCGGCAGATAATCGAAGTAGTGCGTTTGTTTAACCCGATAATTTACGCCTATTTTTACGCCCTCGTTATAGAATATATAAGTCAACTTTGCTTCGAGAAACGGACGTTTAGACACGGTTGCCACCGACACGGAAAATTCTATCGAATTTTTGCAAACGCGATAATTGTTGACGGTCGGCACGGCGTAACGCAAAAACTTGTCGTCCCAACGAATTTTTTGAACCCTGTCGTTGTCCGTGGGGGCGCGCCAAAAATTCCACTTGATACCGCCGATCTTCTCGCCGTTAAAATCTATCGAAGATATTTCGCCGAGGTCTTTATCGAGCGTGTACGACACCCTATCGCCTATGACGATGATTTCCGAGCCGATTTCGGATATTTTGAAATCGGTATCGGTTAGCGGCAACGGCGCGTAATCGGGCGAACCGAACTGCCCCCTTGCGTATTCTTTGCCGTCTTTAACGTATTGTACGGTAAAATCGTCGGTTTCACATTCTATCGCGAGAGTTTTTCTCGGTTCTATAGAAACGTTTATAGACTTATCCCCGTGCTCGTCTTTAACAACAAGCGTGCCGACGGCGTCCGCAAAATAATTTTTGTTTTTTATTCTAAGCAATTTTCCGCTTTTGGTGAATTGTAACGGCTGATACGCCTTTTTCATAGAAAGCGTACCCGACTTAATTTCTCTGTCAGCGGAAACAATTCCGTCGATACAGAAGTTACCGTCGTGTTCGTACTCTCCGAAATCGCCGCCGTAGCGTAAACCGTTAGAGTTATATCTTACGCCGTGGTCAGCCCATTCCCAAATAAAGCCGCCCATAAACCTTTTAGAACTTTCGATAAGTTGCCAGTATTCGGTTAAACTTCCCGGTCCGTTGCCCATTGCGTGCGCGTACTCGCATAAAACGAACGGACGCTTTTCGCGCGGATCGCGAAGATAGGCTTTCATCGTCGGAATATCTGCATACATTCTACTGACCATATCGAGCGGCGCGGCGTAATATGCGTCGTCGTCGCAAGTGGAAACGTCGCGGCAAGCCAATCCTTCGTAATGTACGGGACGACCGTCCAACGATTTAACAAACGGAATAGCCTCGACGAAATTAGTACCCCAACCGCTTTCGTTGCCGAGCGACCACATAACTACGCAAGCGTAATTTTTATGCTCGATTACGTTACAACGCTGACGCTCGATAATTGACGCGGCAAAACAACGAATTTCCGCCATTTTGGACATACCGACGTCGTAGCCGACGTCTTTGTCATCGCAAGCGGTACTGCCGTGACTTTCAACGTCGGCTTCGCTCATAACGTATAACCCGTACTCGTCGCAAAGTTCGTAAAATAACGGCGACGACGGATAGTGCGAAGTCCTTACCGCGTTAACGTTCAAATCTTTCATCAAAAGAACGTCTTTTAACATATCTTCTTTAGATACGGCGGCACCCTTTTCGGGATGAAAATCGTGTCGATTTACGCCGTGGAATTTAATCGGTTTTCCGTTAAAAAG
>CAZARP010000052.1:0-3753 GCA_964487575.1 uncultured Christensenella sp. | reverse complement strand
GATGAAAATCGTGTCGATTTACGCCGTGGAATTTAATCGGTTTTCCGTTAAAAAGATACACCCCTTTTTTAACTTCGCTCGTCCTTATGCCGACGCGAGAAAAAATTTTTTCTCCCCCGCAACAAATCGTTAAATCATATAAATAAGGTGCTTCGGCGCTCCAAAATTCAGCGTTCTTTACGAGAAAAGAACAACTTTCTCCGCCGAAGACTTTGCGAGTTACGCCGCACAAGGATACCTCGGCGCAAACGTCGCTTTTGTTTTCAAACGTCACAATTCCGTTTTTGCCTTTAATATCGGTTTTCACGGAATAGTCTTTAATATGTTTTTTAGGGCGTTTCAACAAGTAAACGTCGCGGAAAATCCCGGTAAAACGCCACTTGTCCTGGTCCTCCAAATAACTGCCGAAGCACCATTTTAAGACAAGAACGTCGACTTTATTTTCGCCGTCTACGACGTACTTCGTCACGTCGAATTCGGAAATCCTGTGCGATATTTGAGAAAACCCGACGAAGCGCCCGTTTATATACAAATAAAAGCAGGAGTCTACGCCCTCGAACACCATATACGCCTTTTCGCCATCGGACTTCCAGTCAAACCTACGCGAATAATGATACGCAGGGTTTTTAGAAGGAATATGCGGCGGATCGAACGGAAACGGATAGCGAACGTTGGTATACTGAAAGTAGTCGTAGCCGTAATACTGCACGCAAGACGGAACCATTATATCGTTTACCCCGTCGTTCGTCCAAAATCCGTCCGCGGAAGTCACGCTGTCGTAAGCGGTAATCTTCCACTTCCCGTTAAGCGAGAAAAATCGCTCGCTTTGCTCTCTGTCGTAAGATTTTTCGGCTTGTACCCCGAACGGCACATAATACGCGCGCGACGGCTCCACTCCTACCGTTTTATCGGTTTGGTAATATTTTTTCAACATTTTGTACCTTTATTTTATCGACATCAGCAATTATTGTAATTTTCAAAAAGTTTAACGTAATTTTCTTTTATCTCTTCGGCAGAGGCGTTTACCTCGTAATTAAACACGCCGTCGTAACCGACTTTTTCCAACGCGCCGATAAACGCGTTCCAGTCGATTTTCCCCTTGCCCGGCAAAAGATGCCGTTCGTCGATAAAGTCGTAATCGGAAATATGCGTCGTTTTAATTTTGTCGCCCAATACGAGAACCGCGTCTTGCGGCAATTCTTTTAGAAAGTGATTACTGTCAAGACAAACGTCAATCCCGTCCACGTCGCGCAAAACGTCGAGGATTTCTTTAGAAGTATTTCCCAAACACGTACGCGGCAAATCTTCTAAACACAGACGGGTTTCTGTAAAGCCGCGAAGTTCCGCCAAAGATTTTTTTAATCTATCAAGTCTTTGCGTACGAACATCGTCTTTAATAGGCTCCCAACTCCCGTGTAAAATATAACAAAAAGGCTTCGCCTTGTCAACCTTATTAAATACTTCTTTTGTAAGATTAACGGCGTTTTGCCTTATTTCTTCGTCTAAATCGGAAAATTCCCACGTGGCGCCGAACGAAATATGCACTCCGTTCAGTTTAAGTCTGCTCGAATTTATTATTTTTAAGCCTTCGGGAATTTTTTTATATTGTTCTATCTCTTTTTTTCTCTCGCGCCAGTTAGCGCATAAATCGAAGTCTAAAGTATCTAACCCCGCTTTTTCCGCTTCCGCTATCCCTCTTTCGAAATTATCGTTAAAAGATATGCTTCTGCCCAATCTTAAATTATACATAAATTACCCCTTTCAATTAGTAAATTCGGGGCAACTCACGGTTGCCCCGAACCTTTCATATTTGTTTCTTTCAAAACACGCTTTTCGTTATTTCACCCAAACGCCGCCAAGATAGAACGTACCGACTTTAAACGCAATGCTTAATCCGTCTATACACGTAATATCCAAACCTGCCTCTTCAAGCGCGCTTTTTGAAATCGCATACACGGTTAAATCGTTATCCTTCGTAACCGTGATAGAGCAAGCTTTATCGCCCTGTCTTATATAAGCACTAAAATCTGCGACGTTAACGTTATCGATTGCCACGTAAATTGTTTCGTAATCCGTCATATCCAACGCTTCACTAAAATTCACGTATTGGTTCCATTGCTTAGCATCGTTCCACGAATAAGCCAAAGTGTTTACAAGAACATCGTGTCCCGCTCCGTCGGTGCTCAAGGTGCTTTGTTTGCAAACCCAGGAACCCGATTTAGCCGCCAACATATACGTTTCGGCATCGGATACGTCTACTATTTGCGTTGCTCCGTCGGGAATTGAAACTTTGCTGTTTTCAATAAGATACAAGCAATCCAAATACATAACCAAATTAGTAGTTTGAGCCGTCAAAGTCACGCTGCTTATCGATAAAATATCATTCGTAGCGGACAACCCATAATTTTTATAATTATGTTTATTCAACGAATAAATACCGTCCTGGCGATAATCGTCTTGTCTATTGCCGGAATTTCCGTTATATCCGACGATGAAACGTGCAGTGTCGTTTTCAAGTCCGATCGTTGCGCCTTGTAAAATCAAGGAATGCGTGTTAACGTTGAACTCGATCGGCGCAACAAAGTTAATCGTAATACCGACCCAACCTGCGTTGTAAGTTACCTTTTTCACCGAAGCGCCGCTATATATGCCGTCAACCGACTCTAACTCGTCCGCAGTCGTCGCGACGTCAGAAATCGAAGTTTGATTATGCGTAAACGTTACCCCATCAGAGAAATCAGTGATAAACGATGCGCCTTCGGGAATGGACTTATCATGCGTAACCGCTGTTTTGGCAACGTAAGTTATTTCTTTAACGTCTATGTTATACTCGGTTTGACCAATACCGCTCGAAAGATATATAGTGCTTATAGCGTCAATAGATATCTTACTCTTGTCGGCCGCCTCGAGGTTCGACATCTGCGTAGCGGATATGGTATACGTCTTGTAGCCGTCCGCGTCCGCTTCCGATATCGTAGCTCCTGTAGCGGGTAAATGGTTACTGCCGTTGAAGTAATAAACCAAGTTGTTTGTATTAGTCAACTTCGCTTTAATTACGATAGAAGTTATGTCTTCTACCTTTAACGCGATGGGGAGATTAATTCCGAATTTACCGTCAGCCCACCCTTTGCCGGAGTCTATATGGAGATAGCCCTCGTGAATTCTTGTTTGATTGTCGCCGTCGTCGTATACCCACTCGCCGTAAGTGAAGGTTACGCCGTTTGACGGACCGCCCTTATAACCGCCGGCTGCGAATTGCCCCCATGCCGCAGGGTCGCTCCATTCCGCGATATAATATTCGCCGGCGTCTTCGTCTTTAACTTCGCCGAACTTCTGTACGTGAGCAGAGACTTCGGCAGTGATTGCGCGAGTGGAAAGTTCGTCTTCTCCGTTAAACGCTTTTACGGTGATTAAGTATAAACCTTCTTCGGACAAATACAGATTTTGCGAGCAAGCCGTCGTGGTGTATTCTTTAGCCGTTTCGCCCGTAGTGCTTTGCAAGCGTTTGTTTAAGATCACCTTATAACTCGTAGCGTTTTCAATAGCCGTCCAGGATACCAAACCGGCTTTGTCGTCGTATTTGACGTCTTCTATACTTATAGCGCAAGTAGCGGTTTTGGTCCCGATAGTCGCGGTAATCGTAACGTCGCCCTTTTTAAGCATTGTAACTACGCCTTTATCGCTTACCGTTGCGACGTTTTCGTCACTGCTTGACCAGATTGCTGTTAAACCTTTATTACCCGTTAATTTGCT
>CAZARP010000051.1:0-6787 GCA_964487575.1 uncultured Christensenella sp. | reverse complement strand
AAAAGCCGCTCGGACGTTTTGCACATCCGAACGGCTTTTTGTGCGCGTTACGCGATAATCGCTTTATGACGCGGCAAAATTATTTTGTGTAAATATATTTTTCGCCCGGGACGAATATATGATAACGTTGTTTTTTGTTGATATCGTTTATCGCACTTACGAAGGTCGCCGCGCTAACTCTGTTCACTTCGTATAAATCGTGATGAACGGGAATTAAAAGTTCGGCTTTAATCGTTTTGCAGAGGGTTACAGCCTCCGTGCAGTCGAAATTGCCTATAATATCGTTCGCGTTGCGGAAATAATCTCTGCCGTTAATCGGCAAAATCGCAACGTCTATGCCGTTTAAGCGCTCCGCAAGCCCGTCGTACATACACATATCCCCGGCATGAAAAATTTTATTGTTTCCGTCGCTTATTATATACCCCAGCTCTTTATAATTTCCGTTTTCGTCTAAATGAAAAGTTTCGTGCGCGGACGGAACGGGCGTTATCTTAAACCCGTCGATTTCTATAATTCTATCGGCTACGGCGGAAACAACGTTTTCTTTTTTTATCCCGTATGAAATAATCGTTTGCGCTTCGGGCGCCGGTACAATAAACTTCGTTTGCGGATTGGCTTTTGCTATTTTAGGCAAAGTCCACGGGTCCATATGGTCGAAGTGCGAATGCGTACACAGCACTAAGTTTAAAAAATCAAGTTTTTCGGCTTTTATCGGCGCGGGATACAGCCTTTTCCATTTAACGAATTCGCAACAGTTTTTGTCTACGTAATTGGATAAATAAGGGTCGACTGCCAAAAAAGCCTTTTTGCTTTTTACGATAAACCCCTCTTGTCCCAAATACCAAAGTCCCGTTTGCGTTTTGTTAAGTTCGGTCTTTAAAACGTCCGCAGCTAAATTTTTCATATAAACCTCCGTTAAACGTAAAATTCTATTGACAATAATATCAAATGTTGATATAATTGTCAACAAAAAGGAGCGCGTAAATGAAGAAATATATAACTCAGGATAAATTAAAGCGCAATAACACCGCGGATATATTTTCCTTCGTTTTAGAACGCGGAAAAACCACTCGCCGCGAAATCCAATTCGAAACCGGGTTCAGCTGGGGCACTGTTTCGGCTAACGTCGCTTATCTTTACGAAAAGGGTTTTATTAAAGAAGAAAAAATAATCGGAGCCGGCGTGGGCAGAGCGACCTATGCTCTCACCTTAAACGGGGACGTCGTCAGTATAGGGCTGGATATAAACCGTTCGGGACTTAAGGCGGAGGTCGTCGGACTCGATTTGTCCGTAAAACGCAGTTTTTTCGCCCCCTTTACGGCTGAAAATCAAGAACAAACGCTGTCGCAGGCGGAAGAACTTATTCGCACCGCGCTCGATTGGTGCGAGGGCAAGTATAAAACGCTCAGCCTCGGCGTCGCCGTACAAGGCGCGGTCAACGGTAAAGAGGGCGTTTCGCTTCGCTTTCCGCGGATGGAATGGGAACCTTGCAATCTTAAAGAAAGGTTCGGCTTGGCGTTCGATTTACCCGTATATCTCGCGCACGATCCGCGCTGTATGCTGCTTGCCGCACTTTGCAAAAAAAAGCGTAAAGATTGCGTGCTCGTCCGAATAGACGAAGGCGTCGGTATGGCTGTTTCGCAAAATTATAAGTTGTTGAACGATACCGAAAGGTTAGAACTCGGGCATATAATAACCCCCTCCGGCGAACGACTCGAGGAAGTGGCGTCCATTCGCGGAATATGCAAAAAAACGGGCAAGCCGTTCGAACAAAGTTTTACCTCTAAATGCTTTTCCGAGGGACTTTCCGCGTTAAAAATCGCGCTTTTTAACGCCTGCGTGCTTTTTCGTCCGCAAGCACTGGTCTTAAGCGGACGCGCTTTCGAATATCCCGAATTTTCCAAGCCGCTTTTAAGCGAGCTGGAAAAACTCGGAGTTAAAGCCGAGGTAGACGTAGAACTTTCGGCGGCGTTCGGCGTAGCCGCGCAGTCGATGAAATCCGCGGTCGAAAATTCGGCGGTTTTAAGCGACGAATAAGATAAATCCGCAGTCGAATAAAAAATCAAAAAATCAACGTGAAAAACGTTAAAAGGAAACATTAAAATGAAATGCGTTATTATTGAAGAACCTAAAAAAGTCGTCATCGGCGAACGAGTACTCCCTCCCCTCGCAAAAAACTTCGCGAGGGTAAAAGTTAAAGCCGCCGCCGTCTGCGCAACGGATTTAGAGGTAATAGACGGAAACATTCCCGCAAAATACCCCCTAACCCCCGGTCACGAGTGGTCGGGAATAGTAACCGAAGTGGAAAACGATAAATTCGCCGATTGGGTCGGCAAACGCGTAACCGGTTCCAACGACGTTACTTGCGGCGTTTGCGAAGCTTGCAGAAGCGGAAATTGGCGTTATTGTTCGGAATTCGAAGAAATCGGGTTCAAACGCAACGGCGCTTATGCCGAATATATAGACGTGCCCGCTTACGGATTGGTCGATATAGGCAATTTGCCGTTTACGCATGCCGCGTTGGCGGAGCCTTTAGGCGTCGCTTTGGGCACGTGGGAAAAGCTTAAGCCCGAATACGGCGGCACCTGCCTTATCTACGGCGCCGGCAGCATAGGTTTGTGTTGTCTGGCGGTGGCTAAAGCCCTGGGAATGCGCAAAATCGTAGTCGTAGCAACAAGTTCCAAGCGTTTGCAAACGGCTAAAAAACTCGGCGCGTACGCTACGGTCGCCACACGCGAAGAAGATTTGTTTACCGCTATGAAAAAATATCATCCCGAGGGCACCGATTACATAATCGAAGCGACGGGCATAGAAGAATGTATTCAAAACAGTTTTAAGCTTTGCAAAAAGGGCGGCTACGTCGCTTTGGCGGGCTACGGCAGAGGCAAAACCATGAACATCCGCATAGACGATATTCACGTTAACAATTTGCACGTCGTCGGAGCGGGCAATAATTGGAACCAGCACAAAAAAGCGATTACGATGATGCTCGAAAAACAGGTCGATATGTCGCCGTTCGTTACCGAAACTCTGCGTTTAGAGGATTTTAATCGCGGATTGAGCGACGCGCGCAATCGTCCCGACGGCTTTGTGAAAGCGATTTTTACTTTTGAAGATTAACATGCGTGATTTTTTCTTAGGAATAGATATAGGCACTTCCGCCGTGAAAGGACTCGCTCGAGACGCCTCGGGCAATACGATAAAGGCGCGACGAGCTTACGGTTTGTCCCCGACCGCGGACTTTACGGGAGAATGCGTTCTCGAAAGCTGGCGGCTTGCTTTAAAAGAATTAATCGCCGAGCTTAACGAAAAGGCGCGTGCCGCAAACGGCAAATTCGTCGCGGTGGCTTTTTCGTCGCAAGTGGGCACGTATATCGTAAACGGGCGCGAAGTGATAAGCTGGCAATCCTCTGCCGGTAAAGAAGAGCTTAAAGAACTAAAAACAAAATTTTCCGACGAGCGTTTCATTCGCGAAATAGGAATGGTTCATCCCGATATTATCTCCTATCCGTTGCCGCGGCTTTTATATATTCAGAGAAAGTACGGCGCGGCGGAAGTCTTGCAACCTAAGGATTATTTTATTCGCGAACTTACCGGGTGCGCTTATACCGACGTTTATTCGCTCCGCGGATTGGTTAACCCCGAAACGGGCATTAAAGCCGACGGAATACTTCACGATGCAGGCATAAAAATTTCGTCACCGCAATACGGTCTGCCCGAAAACGAGGCCGGAAAGGTTACCGAAAAAGGTCAAAAGGAATACGGTTTAACGCAGGGCACCCCCGTTTATCTCGGTTGCAACGATTTTTTTGCGGGACTTTTAGGCGTTGGCGTTTATAAACCGGGCGACGCATTCGACGTATCCGGCACCAGCGAGCATTTAGGCTTTATTTCGGATAAAATCGAAAAATTCGCAAGCGTAAGCGGCGCGTATTTTAGCGGTTATTGCAGTTACGGCGGCACTAAGGCGAGCGGAAGCGCTTGCGATTTCGCGATAAATAATTTCGGAATAGAAGGATTGACCCTCGACGACGCGCTAAAAAACAAGCCGCCCGTGTTCTTGCCTTATTTAAGCGGAGAACGCGCGCCTATATACGACGAGGACGCTCGCGGCGTTTATTTCGGAATAAACGCGAATACGGACAAAAGGCAACTTGCCTATTCCGCCCTCGAGGGAGTCGTTTTCAGCCTTTACGATATAGCTAAAGATATGCGAATGCCTAAACCGAAGTCGCTTATATGCGGCGGCGGCTCCGCGGTCAATTCCCTTATGAACGAACTTAAAGCCGAACTTTTCGGCTGCCCCGTCGCGCGCGTTAAGGAAAACGACGCTTCGGCACTGGGCGCTTGCATGCTTGCCATGGTAGGTTCCGGCTATAAAACGGATATCGCGTCGGCGATTTTAGACAACGTAGAGATAGAAGAAATCGTTTTGCCGAGCGAAAAATACAAAGAAAAACTTTTAAAACGCTTTGAAATTTACAAAGACGTATATATAAATCTTAAAGACAGTTTCAAAAAACTCGACTAAAAATTAAAATCAATTAAGGAGATTAAAAAAATGAGTTGCGTAATATTCGGCGCGGGCAAAATAGCCCGCGGGTTCGTGGGACATTTGTTGTTCGAAAGCGGCATAGACTTTACTTTCGTGGAAAAAGTCAATTCTTTAGTCGATTTGATCAACGAAAGAAAGCAATACCTCGTAAACGTGTTGGGCGACAGCTCTAAAAACACCGTGGTTACGGGCGCTAAAGCGCTCAAGTTTTCGCAAGAAAACGAAATAGCCCGAGCTATTGCGGAAGCGGACTGCGTTTTCGACGCGGTAGGCGGAAAAAATTTGGACGGCATAGTTCCGTTTTTGGTAAAAGGCATAGAACTCCGCGCTAAAATCAACCCCAAACCGCTTAATATCGTAACGTGTGAAAACTGGAAGCTCCCCGCCGATATTTTAAAAAAAGGAATACAAGAAAACATTAGTGAAGACTGCCGCGAGTTTTTCGAAAACAACGTAGGCATAACGGAAGCGGTTATAATGCGCTCCGCCATAGAAGCCACGCCCGATATGCTCGAAAAAGATCCGCTCGTAGTTAACGTTCAAAACTTTTGGGAGTTCCCGTTCGACGCAAGCCGCATAAAAGCCGAAATGCCTAAAGGTATGATTTGCTTAAAACCTATCTACGAGTTTACCGGATTTTTGGAAAGAAAGTTTTATACGTACAACGCGGCAAACGGCACTACTTCATACGTAGGGGCGTTGCTCGGTTATAAATACATTGCCGACGCCGCGCACGACGAGCGAATTTTAAAACTTTTAGACGGGGTCTATACCGAAACCGCAACCGCCCTTTCGAAAAAACACAACTATCCCTTCGAAGAACAATGGGCGTTCACCCGTACCTCGTTAAATAAACTTCAAGATACCAATATCGTAGATTACGTCGAACGTAACGCGCGCGACCCGATGCGCAAACTGGGCAAAGACGACCGCTTGGTCGGTTCTGCTCGCCTCTGCCTCGATTACGGCGTTAAACCCGAAAATTTAGCAGTCGCCGTTGCTTGCGCTATTTATTACGAACAACCTTCCGACGAGTTCGCGCTTCAACTCAAAGCCATACGCGAAAACAAAGGAATAGACGCCGTTTTAACAAAAGTTTGCTCCGTTTCTCCCCAAAGCGAACTCGGCTTGCTTATAAAACAAAAAATTGCGCTGATAAAAGAATTGGGGTGGATTAAATGAGTAAGGTCGTAATAATAGGTGCCGGCAAAACGGGCAGAGGCTTTTTGGCTCGCCTGTTAAACGGCAACGAAATTGTTTTTATAGATAAAAACAAAGAGATTATAAACGCGTTAAACCGGGAAAAACAAATTCGCATAGATTTTTTCGGGAATAAAACCCCCTCGGTTAAAGTAAAATTCTCGAAAGCCATCACTTGGGAAGAAGCTCAAAAATCGGATTTTAACGACGCGGAGTGCGTCTTCGTGTCGGTCGGCGGAACCAATTTGGAAGACGTAGGCGAAAAACTCAAAAATTTCGTCACGCTCGAAAATAAAATCATCGTTTGCGAGAACGCCTCCAAACCTGCGAGCAAATTATATAACGCCACGGGAATAAACGGGCTAAAAATAGCCGAGGCGACCGTTTTTTGCACCACCATCGAAAAGCAAAAAGGCGAAGTCGATATTAATTCGGAATGGTACCCGTATTTGCAGTTCGACGGTGACGTTTTCGACCTACAACCCACCCTTTCGGGTATCAAACCCGTTAAAAACTTCGGCGGTTTTTTGGACAAAAAACTTTACACTTACAACAGCGCAAGCTGCGTTATTGCCTATCTCGGCGCCCTTAAGGGCTACACCGTATACTCCGACGCCGCAAACGACGACGAAATTTTAGGTTTACTCGACAAAAATTATCAAATAATTAACGAGTGCATTTGTAAAGAATACGGCTACGACTTAAACGACCAAAAAGAATTCGCCCTGTTGTCACGCAATAAATTTACGAATAAAACGTTAGTTGATACCGTTGCTCGCAACGCGCGCGAACCGCAACGCAAAATCACCAAAACGGAACGCATCGTCGCGCCGCTTTTGCTCGAACAAAAATACGGCAAAGACAGTTCCGTCTTAGAAAAAACGCTTGCCGCCGCGTTGTTGTATACCCCGTCGGAAGAAGTCGAATGGAACAAAATTTTAACCGAAAAAGGATACGAGGGCGTTTTGACCGAGCTGTGCGGATTGGATAAAGAAAGCGACGTTTATAGCCGCGTTTTAAAAATGATAAAAA
>CAZARP010000050.1:0-7683 GCA_964487575.1 uncultured Christensenella sp. | reverse complement strand
CTTGCGACCTCATGGTCCCGAACCATGCGCGCTACCAACTGCGCTACACCCCGTCGCACGGTCGGAAAAATTGCTTTAACCGACCGACGGACACTATAATAACATTTATTTCATAAAAAAGCAAGGTTTTACGCAACGATTTTATCAAATTTTACGTCTATTTTTAGGCGCGACGTCTTCCGTTGCCTTTTATGCCCTTTTACTAAATCCTGTTAACGCCCGTTTTGATTGCTGCGGCTTTAACTGCAGCGGCAACAGCCGGAGCGACCCTCTTGTCGAACGGTGCGGGGATTATATAATCGGATTTCAATTCTTCGTCGGAAACCAATCCGGCAATCGCGGTAGCAGCCGCAATCTTCATCTCTTCGTTTATGTCGGTTGCTCTGCAATCCAACGCGCCGCGGAAAATCCCCGGGAAAGCCAAAACGTTGTTGATTTGGTTGGGGAAGTCGCTTCTGCCGGTACCTACGACGGCAGCGCCTGCCTTTATAGCGAGGTCGGGCATAATTTCCGGAACGGGGTTAGCCATAGGCATAACGATAGCGCCCTTGTTCATCGAAGCAACCATTTCTTCGGTTAAAAGTCCTGGAGAACTTACGCCGACGAATATATCCGCGCCGACCAAAGCTTCCGCAAGCGTGCCTTTTTTGTTGAGTTTGTTGGTGAACTCTGCGATTTCTTCTTTCGCGGGGTTCATACCTTCGGGTCTGCCCTTGTAAATGATACCCTTTCTATCGCACATAACGACGTCTTTAGCGCCCATGGAAATCATAAGTTTGGCAATGGCTTCGCCTGCCGCGCCGGCACCGCTGAATACTATGCTGACGTCTTCCCATTTTTTGCCGACAAGCTTCAACGCGTTGATACAAGCCGCAACGCATACGACAGCCGTACCGTGTTGGTCGTCGTGGAAAATCGGAATATCGACTTCGGGGTCTTCCTTTAATCTTCTTTCGATTTCAAAGCATCTGGGTGCGGAAATATCTTCCAAATTGACGCCGCCGAACGAACCTGCTAAAAGTTTAACGGTTTTTACTATTTCGTCTACGTCTTTGCTTCTGACGCAAAGCGGAATTGCGTCGACGTTGCCGAACGTCTTAAACAATACGCATTTACCTTCCATAACGGGCATACCGGCTTCGGGTCCTATATCGCCAAGACCTAAAACGGCGGTTCCGTCGGTAACTACGGCAACCATATTGCCGCGACCGGTAAGTTCAAAAGATTTATTGTAATCTTTCTGAATTTCAAGACAAGGTTGAGCAACACCCGGGGTGTATGCCAAAGACAAGTCTTCTTTTGTGTTTACGGGGACTTTGGAAACGACGCCGATTTTGCCCTTCCATTCGCCGTGTAAACGTAACGATTCTTTTGCGTAATCCATAAATTACAGCCTCCTAAATAATTTTTAATTTATCTATAAACCCGTCTATCCGCCGTTAAACGAACGCCCGATAGATAGTTTTTATACATTTTTCGTAATCGCTGTTGGCGACGCCGATTATAATGTTCAACTCGCTGGAACCTTGGTCTATCATCACTATGTTGACGCCGGCATCCGCAAGCGCCGCGAAAAGTTTAGCCGCCGTACCCGAACGACGAGCCATACCGTGCCCCACCGTCGCGATAAGCGAAATGTTTTCTATAACGTGGATATAATCGGGCGATACCGCATCGCGAATATCCGACACTATATCCGTTAAAATCCCGTACCTTAATTGCTCGGTAGCGATTACTATCGACAAGGTATCTATGCCGGACGGAATATGTTCTATACAAATACCGTAATGCTCGATAACCGATAACACCTTGCGAACGAAACCGACTTCGGAATTCATCATAGACTTCTCTATATGTAAAACCGTAAAGTCTTTTTTACCGGCGATGCCGGTAATGACGTCGTGCGTGCTTTTATACTGTTCGTTGGGGACTATCATCGTGCCCTCTTCCTCGGGCATAAAAGTATTTTTTATGTTCACCTTGATTTTCCCTTTTACCGCGGGGAAAATCGCTTCGGGATGAAGCACCGACGCGCCCATATAAGAGAGTTCGCGAAGTTCCTTATAGGTAATTTGTCTGATTATCTTCGGTTTGTCCACTATCCTCGGGTCGCACACTAAAAATCCGCTTACGTCGGTCCAGTTTTCGTACAAATCCGCCTCGACCCCGCGCGCGATTATCGACCCCGTAACGTCGCTGCCGCCACGACTGAAAGTTTTTATGTTACCCTCGAAGTTTTTACCGTAAAACCCGGGTATAACAGCGCGTTCCGACTTCGACAAACGCATTTTGACTTTGTCGTCCGTATACGCCTCGTTAAGTTTCCCGTGGCTGTCGAACCTTATCACTTCGGTTGCGTCGACGAAATCGTACCCTAAATACTCCGCCGTCAAAACGGCGCAAAGATATTCACCCCTCGACGCGGTAAAATCTTTATCTTTTTTCGCCACGACGTCGCGTTCGGTATCGTCTAAAAGTTTTTTTACGTCGATTTTAAGTCCCAGCCGAAGCGCAATGTCCGTAAATCTCTCGCGGACGGGTTTAAAACTCTCGCCGCAACTGCCTGTCGCGACCACTTCGTCATAACAACGATACAGCGCGTCGGTAATCTTTACGTCCGATTTACCACGCTTCCCGGGGGCGGACACAACGACGTATCTTCTGTCCGCATCGCTTTCTATTATTTCTTTTACTTTAGCGAAACTGTCGGCGTCCGCCATAGAAGTTCCACCGAATTTACAAACTTTTATCACTTCTAAAACTCCGTTCCTAATCCGACGACGTTATATCCTCTCGGCAAATCTTCTGGCAATTCCGCCCGAGGACGTTTCTAAATACTTTTTATTAAGGTCCTTTCCCGTTTCGTACATCGTCTTTACGATTTCGTCGAAAGATATTTGCCTGAACGGAGAAAGATAATACGCTATACAAAAACTGTTGAACGCGCGGACCGCCGCCGTCGCGTTCCTCTCTATACACGGCACTTGCACAAGCCCTAACGCCGGGTCGCAAGTTAAACCCAAATTGTGTTCCATCGCTATTTCCGCCGCGCACTCTATCTGGTCGACGGAAAGTCCGTACACCTCGCCCAGCGCCGCTGCCGCCATCGAACACGCGGTACCGACCTCTGCCTGACAACCGCATTCCGCGCCCGATATAGACGCGTTCGTTTTGACGACGTTACCTATAACCCCGGCGGTTGCCAAAGCGTCTATGATTTTTTCGTCGCTTACGTTGCGAGTGGTCTGTTCGTAATAGAGCACGGCGGGCAAAACGCCGGATGCGCCGCAAGTCGGCGCCGTAACGACCGTTCCGTTGGAAGCGTTGGTTTCGGCGACCGCAAAAGCATACGCGGACACCAAACGGTATTGCTTTAACGCCGCGTCGCCCTTAACGTCCTCTTTTTGATATAAATAAGCCGCTTTTCTTTGTAAATTCAGTCCGCCGGGCAATACGCCGCTTTCTTTAAGACCTTGCTCGATGCTTTGCTTCATCGTTTTCCACACGAGCGACAAATATTCCTTAACGTCCGCTTCGACCTCGTAAACGTAATCGCATAAACGAATGCCTTTTTCTATACAATACCCTTTTATGCTTTTAAAATCGTTAAGTTTGTAAACTTTTGCCGGCGCTTGAAATTCAACGCCCTCTATTTTGACGCTGCCGCCGCCGACACTGACGCCGCGAACGACGCGCTTCTCGCCGTCCAAATCGAAAGAAACGTCCAGAGTATTGGGATGCGGCAATTCGTTTTTTTCCGCGTCGCAAACGACCCGAGTAGAAGCGCCCAACACTTCTTTCAGCACTCTGTCCGTCCCGTGTCCCTTACCCGTCATGGCAAGCGAGCCGTAAAGCGTCACCGTATAATCGCGCTCGCCGTACAACCCTTTTATATACCTTGCGATTTTTTCAGGTCCTATCGTATGAGAACTGGACGGTCCTCTGCCTATTTTGTAAAGTTCTTTAAGTGTTTCCATGTCGGCGCGCGATTAAAGATTGATTACGAAAACCGTAAGCACCGCCAGCAGAAAAGAAAGGAAGCCGATGCCCAAACCGCGCCAAACGCTCTTGCTTTTACTCTCGTTAGGCTCGTTATTCATATTGTTAAAATGTTCCATACGACTACCTCCTGAAACTTTCTATATCTTGCCAGTAATATCTGTACAAAGTCTTTTTAAGCATCTCGGCATCGGCGTATCGCGTTATCTTGCCGCCCCTTGCCACCGAAATTATTCCCGTTTCTTCGGACACTATAAGCGAAATAACGTCTATCGTTTCGGTCACGCCGATGCCCGCCCTGTGTCTCGTCCCCAAATCTTTAGGAATATTGTCTACGTTCTGCGACAACGGGAGGAAGCACCCTGCCGCCACTATTTTGGTATCCGCGATAATCATCGCGCCGTCGTGCAAGGGCGTTTTTGGGAAGAACACGCTTTCTATGAGTTCGCTGGAAATATCGCTGTTAACCCTCACGCCGCTGTCGATTATCTGCGACGGAACGTTGCCGCTTGACAAAACGATAATCGCGCCGATGTCGTTTTTCGCCATGTTCTGCAACGCTTTGATTATTTCCGTTATACAGCGCTGAATGTTCTCTCTGTCGTAAGTCTTGCCGCCGCCGTGTTTTAAGTCACCCGCCTTCATGCTGGTATGCGCCCAAATAATACGCTTAATTTCCACCGAGTAAAGAATAATGACTATGATAATGAAGATTGCCGGTACTATAAGGTAAATAGCGCTGTTCATCGTCGAAACCAAAGTTATTATCACGGCAGCGATTATCATCGCCGCGGTAAACAACACGGCAAACGCGCCCGAATTATTGTTACACAAAAACGATATGAAACAATAATACAGTAACGCAAACGCCACCACGCTGACCACAAAAGCCAATATCGTTTCCGGGGAACTGGTAAAATTGTTCCATACCACGGAAATCCTTTCTGTAAGCGACACTATGTCTTACCCTCCTTAATCGGTCATTATCTTAAAGACGCTCAACCACATAGACGCGTCCGGAGTCGCCGCCCCGCTTTTTATCTTAAAATCCGCTTCGGTAAGCGTATCGACCGCCGACTTCAACGAGCGCTTTTTAAATGCCGAAGCCGCCGTTTTCATCTTGCCGAACGCGTAATCGCTGGAAATCCCGAGACACGCGCGCAAATCTTTTTCGGGCATATCGCTTATAGCGATATGCAACAATTTGCGAAAATATCCGTAAATCGCCGATAAAACGCGTTGCGGAGAGTCTCCGCGTCTGGTCATGTCGTTTATCAAATAGACGGCGTCGTCAAATCTCTTTTTCGCGACATAATCGGTCAGATTATATATTTTATATTCTATGTCCTTGCCGACCAGTTCGTCGACGTCGGCTTCGGTTATAACCCCGACGTCACGAGCGTAAGCGCAAAGTTTCTCCGCCTCGCTTAAAGCGCGCATGGTATCGCACAGACAAAACCTTGCCAGAGAAGAAGCCGTTTGCATATCTATCGTCACGCCTCGATCGGCACATTCGTTTTTTATCAACCGACCCGTCGTCGCGACGTCGCCGCGCGAACAGTCGACCACGCAACAACCGTTTATTTTTTTCAACGCTTCGCACGGTTTAACGTTTCTTATAACGAACACCGTTCCGTCTTGAGGCGAAGAAAAAAACTCGCCCAGTTTTTTAACGGTTTCCGCCTTGGGATAAAACTCTTTTATCGCCGTAAATCGCCTTTCGCTTAAAAACGGATAGGCGCGCAAAGAGGCAAAAAGTTGATTTTCGTCCAACGCTTCGCCGTCGAATTCCGCCAAATTAAGCGAAGGTTCTCCGAGCAATTTGTCTTTGAGCAACCGAAAACCGCTCTCGTAATAATAAGCGTCTTCCCCCTCGAAAAGATATATGCAGGCGATTTTACCTTCTGTCAGACCGTTTTTAAATTCAGCAAATTTCAACCGTACTACCCCTAATCGTTATTGTAACATTTTTTGCGTCGTTTTGCAACAAATAATTTATGTTTTAACGGCTTAATCGGCAGTAAAAAACAAATTTCCGGAAGAATACGCGTCGGTATATCCCGACGAGGGAACGTACGTTACCGTTTTGCCGCCGCCCGTCAGTGCTTCCACGTAGTCGGCGTAATCGAAAACAATCGAAACGTCCGCGTCGCAAACCGACTCCGCGATAAAGTCGTCTCCGAATTCCGCATACACCGCGAAAACACCGTTGCCGAAATCCGACGCGACGGATTTTCCGTCCGCACCGACGCGGTAAATTCTGCCTGCTATATTCACCTCGCTCGCATCGCAATGCGTCACGCTTAACCCGTTAAAAGAAGCCTTTAACGCCGTTTCCGACAATTCGTCCTTTTCTCCGAAATAGTAAACCTCGTCGAAATCGACTTCGGCATACACTCTTGTAACTATCGTCGCGACGTCTATATCGTCGGCGTTCAATATAATCAACGCGTCCAATCTTTCCGCTCCCGCGCGGTTAATCGCGGAGCCGAGTCCGTACGTTCGATAGGTTCCGCTCGCCGCGCTGACTATAAGCGCACTGTCGTTACCCTCCGAAATCACCGTGGCCGAAAAACTGCCCGTGCTGTAAACGCAAAGTTTAGTCGCATTAAACGTCCGAGAAGTCTTAAGCGCGGTTCCCGTCGCACAAATCGCAATCGACAACAAAATCGAAACGATACGCACCGGAGTTGCGACGTTTACCAATCCGGCAGCCAAAATCATTGCCCCGTAATAAAACACCGCATATCCGCCGAAAGTAAAATCGCCTGTCATAAAAACGGATAAATCCGTTAAGTTCACAGCCTTTATCACCACGGTGAAAATTTTATTCGACACAAACAGCGCGACTGTCGGAATATTGAACAATCCGCCGACTATGACGGCTATCAGCGTCAATACGTAAATGAAGCCGACCAACGGAATAAAGACCAAATTACAAGCGACGGCGATAAGAGAAAATTCCCCGAAAAAATACAAACTTAAAGGGATACCCGCAAGCTGTGCCGACAAAACGGTAACGACCGCCTTGGACAGCCTGCGATTTTTTATCCGCGTCGTAAACGCGTTGGAAAACAATATCACCGAAATCGCAACGAAGTACGACAGTAAAAAACCGGCGCAAAACAGTTGCAACGGGAAAATCAAAAGCAATATCAACGCCGATAAACCCGCGGCGGACAAGCCGTCGTATTTTTCTCCGAACATTTTTGCCGCAAGCGCCGTCGCACACATTACCGCCGCACGAAGCGACGACGAGGAAAAACCGCATACTCCCGAATAAAATATCAACAACGGTACCGTAATAAAAAACCCGACCTTGCCGTTCGCTTTCGCTTTTTTAAGTATAAACCCTATCGCGCCTGCCAAAAATCCGATATGCAATCCGGAAACCGCGAAAATATGCGCGACTCCGGCGCTTCTGAAATTAGACAGAGTGTATTCTTCCATATACTCGGAACCGCCGGTCAACATAGCGTACGCCACGGAAAACTCTTCTTCCCCCATTCCTTCTGCAAGCGTCCGCCGCATAAATAAGTTGACCGCGTCGAAAATCGTCCGTCTGTTACCGACAATCGATAAGTCGTCGGCGTCGACGGTCGCGGAATATTTTATACCGGCACTGACGTAATCGGCACAAAAACGTCCTCCGTACAAAGAACTTCTTTGCGTTAATTGAGCGTT
>CAZARP010000049.1:0-8177 GCA_964487575.1 uncultured Christensenella sp. | reverse complement strand
GAGAAGAAAACGAAATATATGATTTTGAAATCGGCTCGATCAGTAAAACGTTCGTTGTCGTTTGACGAAATTATAATACACAAAGAACTGCGTTTAAATTAGTTCGCAGATCTTATAAAGACAAAATGAGACAAAGGCGATATACGACGTTTTTGTCTCTTTTTTATCATATTAAAATTGATAGCAATAATATAAAAATTGCAAAGAAAATTTTGTTTTTTATATTTACATTTATTTGTCGATAGTGTATAATGTAAGTAATTAATTAAAATGAGGGTTTATTTTATGAAAATGACTTTCCGCTGGTATGGGGAAAACGATTGTATTCCGCTTAATTACATTAAGCAAATACAGGGTATGACTGGTGTCGTGACCGCCGTTTACGACGAACTGGTAGGTTCAGTGTGGCCTTTGGAGAAACTTCTAAGACTTAAAAAGCTGGCAAATAACGCCGGGTTGGAGATGGAAGTAATAGAAAGCGTTCCGGTTCACGAAGACATCAAACTCGGTAAGCCCACTCGCGATAAATACATAGAAGCATACAAGCAGAACATTATCAACTGCGGTAAAGCCGGCGTAAAATGTATTTGCTATAATTTTATGCCTGTTTTCGATTGGTTTAGGACCAATTTGTATTATAAACACGAGGACGGCTCCACGTCGTTATCGTATAGCGAAGCAGACTTTAAGAGTTTGGATAAACACAATTTAAGGCTACCCGGCTGGGACGAAAGTTATACTAGCGAAGAACTTAACGGATTATTGAAAGAATACGAAGGGATGACGCACGAAAAATTATTCGATAACTTCGTGTACTTCTTAAAGGCGATTATGCCCGCGTGCGACGAAGCAGACGTGGATATGGCTGTTCACCCCGACGATCCGCCGTGGGACATCTTCGATTTACCGAGAATAGTCGGCAGAGAAGAAGATTACGACAAACTTTTCGCCGCCGTACCGAACAAGCACAACGGGATAACTTTCTGTACCGGTTCTTTGGGTGCCGGACGCTTTAACGATTTGCCGAAAATGGCTGCAAAATACGCTAAACGTATATACTTTGCGCATTTGAGACAATTAAAATACACGTCCGAAACGGATTTTTTCGAAAACGGACATCAAACTGCCGAAGGCAACGTCGATATTTATTCTATCGTGAAAGCACTCGAAGAAAACGGTTTTAACGGGTATTTGAGACCTGACCACGGAAGAAACGTTTGGGGCGAGGACGCAAAACCGGGTTACGGCTTATTCGATCGCGCGATGGGCGCTTGTTATTTACAAGGCGTTTTCGAAGCAGTGGATAAAGATATGAAAGGAGATAAATAACATGGCTTGCTATGCTGTTTCTTTTGACGACGAAATAAGGATTTGGTGGGACAAACGGTCGGAAATGCAACCGAACCGTCGTTACCGTTTAATCATCGACGGCAAACAGGTCGTTTATACGTCCAGAATTTATTATAACGTAAAAAATCTCGAAGGGGGCAAAAAATATAAATTCCAACTTCAAGTGGTTGATGAAAATTTGAACGTGCTCGGCGTCACCGAGGAATACGAATACGAAACGTTGCCGGCTAAAAAGCCTATCGACGTAACAAAAGCACCGTACAACGCTGTCGGCGACGGAATAACCGATAATACCGAGGCTTTACAAAAAGCCCTTAACGATTGCGACGTACACTCGTACGTGCATGTACCGCTCGGCGTATACGTTACGAAGCCGTTAACAATGAACGGAGACGTCAAATTATCTTTAGACGCAGGCGCCGTATTAGTCACGAAAAACAACGCCGAATTCTATTTCAAAACAAGCACGAAACTACCCATGATGTGCGAGGTAAACTAAAATGATACATACGGTTATTTTCGATGATAAAATCAAAGTTTGGTGGGACTACGACGAAGCATATAAACAAGGCTGTACCTACCGCGTTTACAAAGATAACGAAGTTTTTTCCGCCGATAAAACGCATTATTCGTTCGATAATCTCGACTCGGATACGGAATACTCGTTTCACGTAGAAATGGTTGACGAAAACGGTTCCGTCGTTTCGGACGTCGGTACCGTAACGGTTAAAACATTACAAAAGAAGAACGTTATCGACGTAACGAAAGCGCCTTATAACGCGGTCGGCGACGGTAAAACCTTAAATACGAACGCTATTCAGCACGCATTGAACGACTGTACGGCTTCAGATTGCGTTTATATACCGACCGGTACGTTTTTAACGGGCGCTTTGGATATGCACTCTGACAGCGAACTTCGTCTTGCCGACGATGCGATTTTATTGGGAAGCGAATGCGAACAAGATTACCTTCCTAAAATAAAAAATCGTTTCGAGGGTAGGGAAGTAACGGCATATCGTTCGCTTATAAATGCCGGTACGCTCGACGCCAAAGGCGGTTGTAATTGCAGTAACGTCGTTATACGCGGCGGCAGGTTGCAAGGCGGCGGTCAACAGTTAAGAAAAAACATTATGGCGGTCGAAAGGGAAAGGATATTAAAAGAACATCATTTAGAGAACGAAATCAATCCTCCCAACTTTTATAACAACGTCGAACCGGGCAGAATGCGCGGTAGATTGCTCAATATTTGTAACGTAGACGGCGTCATCGTCGCCGATACGGAAATAGGTAACGCACCTTCGTGGAATTTACATTTCGTTTATTGTAACAACGTCGTTACGTGCGATAGTTTGATTTTTTCTCACGCGATTTCAAACGGCGACGGCTGGGACCCCGACTCGAGCACGAATTGCGTATTGTTCGGCATAACGTTCGACACCGGCGACGACTGCGTGGCAATTAAATCGGGTAAAAATTTAGAAGGCTATCTCGTCGGTAGGCCGTGTGAACATATCAGAATTTTCGATTGTAATTTTATAGATGGCCACGGTATAGCGATAGGCAGTGAAATGTCCGGCGGCGTTAACGACGTTATCGTGTGGGACTGCGACCTTAAAGACGGTAAATGTCTTTGCATAAAAACCAATAGGTGTAGGGGCGGCTACGTTAAAAACGTAAAAGGGTACAATCTTAAAGGCACGTCGCTCAGTATAGAAATTTACGACGGTAATAACGACGGCGACGCGGCTCCGTGCGCGCCCGTGCTTGAAAATTTCCATTTTGAAAATCTATTCTTGACCGGCTTGCTTTGCTACACGGGCGATATAAGAAGAGAGAATAACGACGCTATTGAGATTTACGGCTATAAGGACCAAAAAATCAAAAACGTCACAATCAAGAACGTTAAGTTGGCATATAAAGGCTTGTATCCGCACCAAATAATCAGATGCGTGAACGCCGAGAACGTTGTAATAGAAAACGTCGAAAGTGTCGGCGAAGATTTATAAAATAAAAAACAGAAGGAGAAACAAATATGCAAACACCATTCAAAGTAAATCTTAATGAAAAAGTAGTTGCCGTTACGGGTGCCGGCGGCATTATCTGCGGCGAATTCGCAAAAGCGCTTGCCGCAAACGGTGCGAAAGTCGCCTTGCTTGACATCAATTACGATGCGGCAAAAGCCAAAGCAGAAGAAATAGGCGAAAACGCCTTTGCCGTTCAGTGCAACTGCCTTGACAAGGCAAGCATTACAGAGGCTAAAAAGGCAATTAACGAAAAATGGGGAAAGGTTAATTTCTTAATCAACGGCGCCGGCGGAAACAATCCGAGAGCTTCTACCGATAACGAAACGATGACGCCCGATTTGGAAGGCGTGAAAGACTTTTTCGCTCTGGAAGAAAGCGGTCTTAAGTTCGTATTCGATTTAAATATCACGAGCGCGTTTTTAGTAACCCAAGTATTCGCCACCGACATGATAAAAACAGGCGGCAATATAATCAATATTTCGTCTATGAACGCGTATAGACCGTTAACGAAAATACCCGCGTATTCCGCAGCGAAAGCAGGCATTTCCAACTTTACGCAATGGCTTGCCGTTCACTTCGCACCTTGCAATATTCGTTGCAACGCCATTGCTCCCGGGTTCTTCGTAACCAATCAAAACAGAAGTTTATTGTACAACGCAGACGGAACGCCCACGGCGAGAACAGGTAAAATTCTCGCGGCAACTCCTATGAAGAAGTTCGGTGAAATATCCGATTTAATAGGCGCGTTATTATGGCTTTCCGACGACGCGGCGAGCGGTTTCGTTACAGGTACTGTTATTCCCGTTGACGGCGGATTTTCTGCTTACAGCGGCGTTTAATATAAAAAAAAGAAGGAGCATATTCAAAAATGAAAAAAATCAGAACTGTTTTTTGCGGCTGCGGCTGTAGAACAAACGGTACGGGTATGGCTGTTCGTTCGATAGACGATTACGAAGTAATCGGCGTCTGCGACCCTTATGAAGACAAAGCTGTTAAACTTGCGGATTTGTTCGAACAAGAAAAGGGTATTCGTCCTGCGGTATATACCGAACACGTTAAAATGTTCGACGAATTAAAGCCGGACGCAGCGGTTGTCGTCACAAACTGGGAAACGCACGTCAGGGTTTCCATCGACGCGTTGAAACGCGGAATTGCCGTCGCTATGGAAGTCGGCGGAGCGTACGACCTTGACGAATGCTGGGAACTAGTCGATACGTGGGAACAGACGAAAACGCCGTTTATGTTCTTAGAAAACTGTTGTTTCAACAAAGACGAACTTTTAATTACCTCTCTTATTCGTAACGGCGTAATGGGTGAAATATCCTACGCTGCGGCGGCATACGGACACGACATACGTGAAGAAATTGCTTACGGCGATATAAAACGTCATTACAGATTAAGAAATTACGTAAACAGAAACGCAGACAATTATCCGACGCACGATTTGGGTCCGATAGCAAAAATGCTCAACGTCAACAGAGGAAACCGTATGCTTTATCTTACGTCGGTAGGTTCGAAATCACGCGGCATGCACGCATACGTTCAAAATAAACCCGAGTTAGAGTATCTTAAGGACGTTGATTTCAAGCAAAGCGACGTCGTCCAAACGATGATAAAGTGTGAAAACGGTGAGCTTATCACATTAAAACTCGATACGACGATGCCCAGATATTATTCTCGCGAAATGGTTGTAAGAGGCACTAAAGGCTATTACAATATGGAAAACAAATGCGTTTATACGGACGCCGATTGGTCAAAAGAAGGCGTTGACGGCGTGTTGCATCCCAACCATTGGTATAAATCGGAAGAAAGGTATTACGACTATTTGCCGGACATCTGGAAAAATGTTACCGATGAAATAATTAAGCAAGGGCACGGCGGAATGGATTATTTCGAATTCCTTTATTTTGCAGATTGCTTAAAGAACGGCAAAGAAATGTCGATTGACGTTTACGATGCCGCCGCTTGGATGTGCATAACGTGTTTATCGGAAAAATCCATGGCAAACAACGGTCAACCGATAGAAATACCCGATTTCACACGCGGTAAATATAAAACGAGAGAAGCGAAAGACGTAGTCGATATTCCTGTTATAAATAAGGAGGAAAAATAAAATGGCAAGATTTGTAAAAGTTGCAGCTTTAGGAATGATGCCTGCCGATATTCTCGACAAGCCACAGGATATGAGCATACTCGAATATGAACTCAATCATTTAGAAACCAATATTAAAAAAGTTCTTCCGGATAAACCCGACCTTATTATTCTTCCCGAAGCTTGCGACAGACCGATGGCGCAAACGTTTTCGTGCAAGGATACAATGGATTATTACATTAAGGAACGCGGAGATAAAGTCTTAAATTACTTAAAACAGGTTGCTATCGATAATAACTGCTATATAGCTTATGCCGCTTGGAGGCAAGCCGAAGACGGTTACGGCCGAAACAGTTGTCAAATGATTGACCGCAAAGGTAACGTAATAGGCGCGTACGACAAAAATCATCCTACGCCCAGAGAATTTGATTTGTACAACGTAAAACCCGGAGAAAAAGAAACGGTTTTCGAATGCGACTTCGGCACTGTAGGTTGCATAATCTGCTTCGATATGAACTTTGAAGAAATTCGTGAAAAGTATAAAAAAGCAAAGCCGGATATGATTATTTTCCCGTCGAATTATCACGGCGGACTTAATAGATACTTCTTTGCGTTAGATACAAGGTCGTATCTTGTTTCGGCTTCCAGTTATCATTGTCCTCCGGACGTCGTTAACCCCGTAGGCTCTATCGTAAGCGCTTCTACCATTTATTACGATTACTTAGTCGAAACTGTCAATTTAGACTATATTGTATGTCACTTGGACGGTAATAAACCGAAAATCGACAAAGCTAAAGAAAAATACGGCGAAAAACTTAAAATTTTCGACCCCAACTATTTGGCGGCAATTTTAGTTTCTTACGAAGGCACCGACAGAACCATGAAGGATATTGCAAAAGAGTTCGAACTCGAAACGTATGACGAATATCTCGACGTCTCGAGAAGGGAAAGAAATAGATTTATTCCTTAAATCAATAAATTTGCTACAATAATAAAGCACTATGCGCCGCATAGTGCTTTTTAAGTTTATTAGTTTTTACCGCAAATCTCCCTTGCGACGAATACACCGCTCGCAGAAGCGTGTGACAAAGAATGGGTTACGCCGCTTCCGTCGCCGATAACGTATAACCCCTTAAGCCGCGTTTCCAATTTTTCGTTAATTTCAACTTCCATATTATAAAACTTAACTTCGACGCCGTAAAGCAACGTATCATCGTTTGCCGTCCCGGGCGCGACTTTGTCAAGCGCATAAATCATTTCGATTATTCCGTCGAGTATACGCTTCGGCAAAACCAAAGAAAGGTCGCCTGGCGTTGCGGAAAGGGTCGGAACGGTAGGGGACTCCATTATACGTTTTTCGGTACTTCTTCTGCCGCGTATAAGGTCACCGAACCTTTGTACCATAACGCCGCCGCCGAGCATATTAGAAAGCCTTGCAATGCTTTCCGCATATCCGTTACTGTCCTTAAACGGCTCCGAGAAGTGTTTGGAAACTAACAATGCGAAGTTCGTATTGTTAGTTTTTAATTTCGGATCTTCGTAACTATGTCCGTTAACCGTTACGATGCCGTTTGTGTTTTCGTTAACCACAATGCCGTTGGGGTTCATACAGAAGGTACGAACGTTGTCCTCGAATTTTTCGGTTCTGTAAACAATTTTGCTCTCGTACAATTCATCGGTCAAATCGGAAAAAATCTCAGCCGGAAGTTCGACCCTTACGCCGATATCGACGCGATTTGATTTTGTAGGTATTTCCAACTTCTTGCATAAACCTTCCATCCAGCTACTGCCGCTTCGCCCGACGGAAATAATGCAATCTTTGGCGGAAAAAGTTTGTCCGTCGGTTAAAACTTCATAACCGTCGTCTATTTTTTTAACGTCGACGACCGGCGTATCGAAATATAAATCGCACTTTTCTTTTAAAATATCAAACAAATTTTGCAAAACCACGTAATTTATATCCGTACCGAGATGCCTTACCTGTGCGTCCAACAAAATAAGTTTATTTTGCAAACAAACTTTTTTCAATTTTGTACCGGAAGTGGAATACATTTTCGTACCCTCGCCGCCGTATTGCATGTTAAGTTCGTCAACGTAATTCATTAACTCGATGGCTTTTTTCTTGCCTATATGTTCGTGAAGGCTTCCGCCAAAGTCGTTTGTTATATTATACTTACCGTCGGAAAAGGCTCCTGCGCCGCCGAAACCGGACATAATAGAACAAGTCTTGCAACCGATGCAACTTTTAATTTTATCGCCGTCTATAGGGCAACGACGCCTTTCAAGAGAGTGTCCCGCATCGAGCATAGCGACCTTAAGCGCCGGATTAAGTTTTGTCAGTTCGTATGCCGCAAAAATGCCGCCGGGACCTGCACCGATTATTACTACGTCGTAATTTTTCATATATTCCTCCGAAATCTACAATGAAGATTTAACTACCATCGTATTATATCACATCAAAACCGTATTTACAACAAGAAAAAACGCCGAGAGTATTATTTTAGTAAAAAAACTTGATTAACGGATTTAATTACGATATAATGTCATAGAAGGATAGAGGAATGAAAATAACGTTAAACTCGGACAATAAAGTAGTAGAAACGATTAGACGCGGACTTGCCGCAAAAAACGGATATTGTCCGTGTAAATTGGCACGTACGGAAGATAATAAATGTATCTGTAAAGAATTTAAATCGCAAATCGCAGACCCG
>CAZARP010000048.1:0-8388 GCA_964487575.1 uncultured Christensenella sp. | reverse complement strand
ATATATTTTTCTAATTTACTTCGTCGTCAAACGTCCCTCGTTATTCATATCGGGAAAGCCGAGTTGCCTTAACCCCTCGTAAACCCCTATCGCAACGGAGTTTGAAAGGTTAAGCGAACGCAACTCGCCCATCATGGGTATTCTTACGCACTCGTCGTAATGCTTTTCAAGCAAATCTTCGGGCAAACCTTTGGTTTCTTTACCGAAGACAAGAAAGTCGCCGTCTTTATACGACGCTTCCGAATGCGTATGCTTGGATTTTGTCGAAAAGAACCAAAAATTGTGTCCGTTATAAAACTTGTCCATTACCTCTTCGATACTGTCGTAATACGTAATGTCGAGATGCTTCCAATAATCCAATCCGGCGCGCTTCAAATGTTTGTCCGTCACCTCGAAACCGAGCGGACGAACCATAATAAGTTTACTGCCGGTAACCGCGCACGTACGCGATATGTTGCCCGCGTTTTGAGGAATTTCCGGTTCTACCAAAACTATCGTAAATGCCATTCTTTAATACTCTCCTTATCGTCGATTATTTAAAACGAGAACGAGCGACACCGCCTCTTCTTCTCGTGGTGATTTTCCTATATTCCTTTTCCACGGAAACGGCGCACTTTAACACGTTGCCGCTACCCGAGGCTTTGACGTTCCCGAAAGCGTCGGTAACCGCCGAATATTCGCCGCCGCACAGTGCGAACACGACTCCGAACATAAACGCCTGCGCACGCGCGCAAACCTGCGGCATTAAATCTTCCGACTTGGGATACACGCACGCGATAAGCTCGGCGTCGCACAACGACAACAATCGGGCGGTTTCCGGAAAAAACAAATCTTCGCCGATAATAACGCCTATCTTCCCCGCGCCGGTTTCATATACCTTATAACTGCCGCCGGAAGCATATTCGCTTTCGTCAAGCGAATTAACCATATCGGTCACGCCCAGTATCCTTCCTCTGTCCGCGACGACGGCGGAATGCCGAAAAACGCCGTACGTATCGGTATCGCATCCGCATATCACCACCGCACCCAACTGCCCCGACAGTTTTGCTACGTCTTGAAAATACTCCGTTTCACCGGCAAGTTCCTTTTTATAACTTACCAAGCCGAGTCCGTTAAATCCGAAAATCACGACGTCTGCTCCGTCCGCAACGGCTAATCTTTCCTGCCATACGTCGTTAACCGAGCCGCCGCCCACACAACAAATTTTCATATAAAACGCTCCGAAAAAGTCATATAACCATTGTATTAACCGAAGCGTTTTTTTGTTAAAGTTTTACGTTTACAAAATTCTCGGAAGTCAGATAATCTATTATCCCGTCCGCGTCTTCTTTCGCATATATCTCGGACTTTATCGCCTTGCCGTCTTTTACGCCTTTAAGATACCAATTTACGAACTTCCTAAACTCCAACGCGGCGCGCCGCTGTCCGTACAACTCTTTTCTCAATTCGATATGAGCCAGCATAAAACGTTTTAAGTCGTAATCGCACGGCGTTTCGGTAAGCCGTGCCGCTATAAACGGGTCGGCAATCGCTCCGCGCGCTATCATAACCCCGTCCGCACCCGTGCGTTCAATCATCTCGTCGGCGTCCCGCACGGTAAATATTCCGCCGTTGGCTATAACCGGGATTTTAACCGCTGCCTTTGCCCTTGCGATAGCCTTAAAGTCCGGCTCGCCCGAATAGTAATTTTCACGCACCCTGCCGTGCACGGTAACCATCGCCGCGCCGCAAGCCTCCGCCATCGAAGCGAATTCCGCCGCGACGTCGTCGCCTGCCTTTTGCCCTATGCGTATTTTCACCGTTATCGTCTTGCCGCTTTTAACGCATTCTTTTACTACGCTTTCCGCTTTTGCCATATCTTGCAAAAGCGCGCTACCCTCGCCGTTTTTAAACACCTTCGGGACGGGACACCCCATATTTATGTCTATAACGTCAAACGGGGCGAGATAACGACTTTCTATCGCTTTGCGCATATAATACGGCTCGCTGCCGAATATCTGCGCGGCAGTACCTTTATAGTTTCCGCCGCAATATAAAAGGGCATCCGAACCCGGCGATTTGTAACACAAACCTTTCGCGCTTACCAATTCGGAAAAACATAAGCCGTAACCGGTGTCGCCGACCAACTTTCTGAAAGAATAATCGGTAAACCCCGCCATCGGCGCCAACAGCACGTTGCTTTTTATTTCAACCCCGTTCAAGTTTAACTGCTTTATTTGCACTTTTCGACCTCTGTACTATTAACACGATCAAGTTTAACAAACAAACGAAAAAATAGCAAGCGATTAACGCTATCACCGCGGCGTAAATATTTAAGCGAACGTTCGATAGCAGCATTATTTCCGTAACGATTTTAACGCCCACCCCGGTCAAAAGACTTATAAGAGGAATATACAGCTTGCCGAAACCTATCAATATACCGTTAAGCGTTTGAACGAGCGACAGCAAAACTATCGCCGGTGAAATCAACCTTAGAAGTTCCGCCGCCACAGCCGCTTCGCTAAAATTCAGTCCGCGGTAAAGTATGCGAACGATTTGCGGCGCGAAAACAAAACAACCGACGGCGCACGGCAAAGATACAGCCATAGTCAAAACGACGCTTAAATCGGCTTTTTTGTACCTATCGCGAGAGTTCGACCCTGCAACGGACGGCACCGCCGCCGATGCCACGCCGTAACAAATCGAAACGGGCAACCCGACGACGGTCATCGCCACACCCGAAAACAACCCGTAAAGCGAAGTGGCGTCGTCGCGGTAACGGCGTATTATATTGAGTATCAAAAAACTGTCCGCCACTTGCGAAAACGGCAAAACAATTCCGCTAAGGGTTACCGGAAGTGCGGTCGCGAACAATTTTTTCGCCGTTTCCCGAAATTCCGCGCCGTTAACCCGATTAACTTCGACAATCCCTTGCCTACGCCTATAAACGAAAAAAAGGTACAACGCCGCCGTCGCTTCGGAAACGGATATTGCAAGCGCGGCACCGGCAACCGCGCGCGGTACGTTAGGCAACGCGAAGCGAGCCAAAGCCAAGCCTGCCGACATTTTGACGAATTGTTCTATGATTTGAGAAACCGCGGTCGGCTTCATATCCAAAAGTCCTTGGAAGTATCCGCGGAAACAAGAAATAACGGCAACGAAAAAGACCGACGGCGCAAGCGCGACATACGCGTACGCGGCGTCGGCATTGCCTTGTAACGAAGAAAGCGGACGAGCAAAAATCGCCATCGCCGTCGTACACGCCAAACCGACCGCAGACAACACCGCGACGCCGACTTTTAAATATCTTTTTCCGACGGCTTCCGCCCTTTCGCCTTCGGCGGAAATTATACGCGCGAGCGCGTTCGGTACTCCCGCGCCGGCAAAATCCAACAACAACGCATACGTGGGGAAAATCATCTGATATATCCCAAGTCCGTCGCTTTTTAAAAGGTTTGTCAGCGGTATCCTGTATATGGCGCCGAGAAGCTTCGCTATAAAGGTACCGAAACCCAACGTCGCCGCGCCGCGCACCACGCTTTTATCCTTGCCTTTCATATGTACCGAAGTGCGCACCTTTAAGTATGTCGTAAGTAAAATCTTTTATGCGACGCGTTACAAGAAAAAAGGTCGCCTTTCGGCGACCCCTTTTACTGCTAATCGTTATCTAAATCTATGACGTCTTTAATAGGACGCGTTTTGTATTTGCCGCGAGTGAAATCGGGAATTTCAACCGTTTGTCCGCCGTTGGCGATAGATTGTTCGCTGAGCGGAGTTATGCACATCCACGCAGCCGCATCGTACACGTCGATAGGCATTTCTTTGCCCTCTCTGATTGCGTCGAAGAATATTTTGAACTCGAAATAGTCCATTCCGCCGTGTCCGGCTTCCAAAATTTCCGGAGTGATTTCTCTCCACATCTTCGGCATATATTCCTTGTAATTCTCTATATTTCCGCCGAGTTTTTTAATGGCGTCGTATGCGCCGAAGGAATGTTCGACCTTGTCTTCTTCTATCACCATTTCGGACTCTTGCCAAATAGAACCCTTCGTTCCGCGGAGCGTAAATTCGCGAGAATAGAACCTCGGCAAGGTGGTATCCAATTTAAGGCTGATGAGTTCGCCGTTTTCGCACTTTATCAAAGTTTCGACCACGTCGCCCTGTTTAAATTCCACGCCTTCGAGCTCTTTAATCTCCTTGTCTTTTATATACTGTTTCAGTCCGCAAGATTTAGAAGCAAAAGATACCAGAGACGTCATTCTGTTACCGCGGTTGATGTTTAAAACCTTCGCTATCGGACCCAATTCGTGCGTCGGATAGTTTTCGCAGTTACGGTTCATATAGTTGCGCAATCTGTAATGACGGTTGGCTATTCCCCCGGAAATTTCTCCGCGGACGTCGTGCCCGTATGCGCCGTGAGCGTGCACCACCTCGCCGAGTATGCCCTTACGCGCAAGGTTCAACCCTAACAATTCTATTTTATCGAAACAACAATTCTCCATAAACATTATGGGCGTTTTGGTTGCCTCGTAAGTGTCGACGAGTTTATAACATTCTTCTATCGAATATGCGCCGCCGACCTCCATAGCGACGATTACACCGCTTTTCATGGCGTCGCACGCGACGTCTATATGAGTTTCCCAACTGGTTACGACAAGAGTCGCGTCCGGCTTTAACGCGTCGAACATCTTTTGATGATTGTCGAACACGGCGGGCTCTTTATAGCCGTCTTCTTTTAACATATCGCGAAGCATTTCTGCCTTATCGACGTACGGGTCCGCAACGCCGACGACTTCTACGCCGGGTATTTTCGCAATGACGGAACGCGTAAGACCGCGCCCCCTGCCGCCGCAACCGCAAATAGCCATTCTTATAGTATCCATAACTTCCTCTCCTTGATTTATAAGTTAACTATATTGTATCACTACTCGTCGATAAAATAAAGTCCTTTTTAATATAAAAATATGTCTTTTTTCGTACAAATTTTTTAAAAAGATATTGACAACGAACGATTAAACGCATATAATCGACAGTATGAACAAGAATGAATTGGTACAATTTTACTCGCAGTTTCGCGACAACCTGGTTTTCTTTTTTAACCGCTCGAATACCGAAGAAGTGGTTATAGACACTATCGGCTACAACGACTTTAAAACCTTTCCTCCGCTGCGGTTTATACGTCGCCAGACTTTCTATACCCTGCATTACGTACATTCCGGCACGGGCTGTCTGTTTTATAACGATAAAAATTACGAGGTCGGTCCCGGACAGTTTTTCTTCTTGCCGCCGAACGAAGATTTTATGTATTACCCGTACGACAACGACCCGTGGCAATATTATTTTATGGAACTACACGGTTATAAGGTCGCGGAATTATTTAAGGAGATGGGGTTTTCGCAGAATAACGCGGTAGTAAAGGCAAAACGCCCGCACAGAATAAACGAAATTTTGACCGAACTTTTTCAATGTCTTATCAATAAAACGGAATTATATTATAAAAGCCTTTCTTCTCTGTACGCGGTTGCCAGCGAGTTGATAGGCAAAGAAAATTCGAGCGACAAAGGCTCCGACGAAGAAATAACGAATAAGATTAAAAGATTAATTCAAGTCAATTATTACAACCCAGAATTCAAAATCGGCACTATCTCGAGCGCGTTGCACGTAAGTCATTCTTACATATATAAAATTTTCCGCAAAAATACCGGCATTTCTTTATCGAACTTTTTACTGGAAACGCGACTGGAACACGCCGCGGAATTAGCGAAAATAGGAAACATTCGCATTAAAGAAATTTGCGAACGCACGGGGTTTTCGGACGAGGCACATTTTATGAAGATTTTCAAAAAGCGCTACGGATGTACCGTCAGAGATTACAAAAAAAAGCCTTAAAAAGGAGTATATATGAAGAAAAAATCCGTTTTAGTCAAAATTACGATAATTTTATGCACGATTATAGCAGCGTTCGGCATTATAATACTCGGCGTGCGAGCATATTTCAGACTGCCCGTTAAAAGTTATTACGAAGCGTCGGAAAAAACTTTCGTCATACCCGAATTCAACCGCGGATTTATCGCGCAAGGCATAGACTACGATCAAGATAACGAATTGTTTTTATGCACCGGTTATATGAAGTCGTCCGATGCCGCGAGTCCCTTGTATATCATAGACGGAACTACGAATTCGCTCAAAAAAACCCTTTCTCTGCAGAGAGAAAACGGCGAAGCTTATACCGGACATTCCGGAGGGCTTGCCGTCGCTCGCGGAAAGGTTTACGTCGCCGACGGAACGGGGTTACTCGTATACGATTACGACGAGATGTTAAAAGCAAAAGATAAATCGACGGTTAAGGCAATTTCTCGTTTTTCAGCGGAACTTTCCAAAGACGACTATATCGGCGTTGCGTTCGTTTCGCCTATGCCCGACGGCATACTGGTCGGCGAATTTTATCGTAGCGGCAATTACGAAACGTTGTCTTCGCACGAAATACGGTTAGACGACGGAACGACCAATCGCGCCGTTGCCGTTAAGTTTGATTTCGACGACTCGGTAAACGGAATTTCCGCTTCTCCGTCGGTCGCTTACTCTCTCCCCGGGCTTGTACAAGGTATGTGCTTCGACGACGGAAAAATCTACCTTTCAACCTCTTGGGGTCCGTCCTTCTCGCACATATACGTTTATGACGAGCCGCAAGACGCCGTCCGACCCGACTATAAAATTTTAGGTACGGAAATACCACTGTACGCGCTGAGTTCGGACAAGTTGGTTTCCGATCGCAAAATAGCGCCGATGTCAGAGGAAATAGTATCGGTAAACGGCAAACTTTACGTTATGTGTGAGTCGGCATCAAACAAATACATCTTCGGAAAATTCACTTCCGCCAAATGGTGTTACGCCACCGATATACAGTGGTTGCTTGAAAACAAATAAATAAAAACAAAAATACGCCCGAACTTTTTACCGTAATTATCATAGAAATTTTACGATAAATTGGGCTTTTATATAGCAAAAGGCGTGGCTTTTTCACCACGCCTTTTGCTATATATGCGCTAAGATAAAATTACATAAAGCTTGACTACCATTTAAGATAACACCATACTCAAACACTTGTACGTTGCACTATAAATATCTTACCGCTTGACTACCATTTAAGATAACACCATACTCAAACTAGTAATTTTGAAAAACATTTATATTTATAGTTTGACTACCATTTAAGATAACACCATACTCAAACAGATAATTAAGCAAGTTTAATGCGTTTTCGGTTTGACTACCATTTAAGATAACACCATACTCAAACGATTATTGCGACGTTAATAAAATTTATTCTGTTTGACTACCATTTAAGATAACACCATACTCAAACTACTTTTCGTAGCTTCTTGGAATTACTTACGTTTGACTACCATTTAAGATAACACCATACTCAAACCCAGTCCATAAGCCATTCGCGGTATGTATATGTTTGACTACCATTTAAGATAACACCATACTCAAACTTGTGATTTTACTTTCTTTTAACACTTTTGGTTTGACTACCATTTAAGATAACACCATACTCAAACAGGCTTATTCCCGTATTATCTTTGGCTCTCGTTTGACTACCATTTAAGATAACACCATACTCAAACACAGGTATCAATGCTTCAAATGCTGCCGAAGTTTGACTACCATTTAAGATAACACCATACTCAAACATATGACAACAAAAGCAGAATGGTGTTCATGTTTGACTACCATTTAAGATAACACCATACTCAAACGTTCACCGGTTGGGTTAACGTCTCTATCATGTTTGACTACCATTTAAGATAACACCATACTCAAACCCGCACGGACATTCATTCTACGTCTGCTACGTTTGACTACCATTTAAGATAACACCATACTCAAACATTGCTTGTTCTTGACGTTTACGTTCACGGGTTTGACTACCATTTAAGATAACACCATACTCAAACGAAAAGATTATATATTCGAACCTTAAATCGGTTTGACTACCATTTAAGATAACACCATACTCAAACGTACGTGTTCGCAATATTTCCGTTTCCGAAGTTTGACTACCATTTAAGATAACACCATACTCAAACCGAACCTTAAATCGATTACGTTTCAAAAGCGTTTGACTACCATTTAAGATAACACCATACTCAAACCGTCAATACGGTATGCTTGAACGTCTCGCAGTTTGACTACCATTTAAGATAACACCATACTCAAACCTCAAATTTGAGCATTTTTGCGCACCACACGCAGAAATCTTAATGGTAGAAGCATTATCTACAATCATTTTAACAAATTTTTTTACACTAAACAACTATCTCGCATAAATCTTCATCGATTATTAAAATTTTTTCGTCACTAACACGAGAAAATTGCGTTCGCTCTAAAAACAACACCGAATAA
>CAZARP010000047.1:0-9108 GCA_964487575.1 uncultured Christensenella sp. | reverse complement strand
CCTGCCGGGTATGAACCGGCCGCTATAACCAACTAAGCTACGCCGCCATATGATTTGCTTTTCGCTAAATGCTAATGTATTATAACCAAAAACATAATTATTGTCAATTATATTTCGGTACTTTTTAAATTTTTTTTATTTTTGGTAATATTCTTCGAATAAATCGTTCGGTTTACACTCCAATATGTCGCAAAGCGCCTTTAAATTTTCAAACTTTATACTCGTCGTTTGATTGTTTATTATCTTATTAAAATTCTGATAACTCAAACCCAACTGAATATACAACCAATATTTGGTTTTGCCTTTTTCTGCGAGAATTTCTTTTATTCTTAACTTCATACTCTATATCCGCATTATATATTGTCCACATTATATATTAAAAAAACGCTTGACAAGTAGACACCTGCATTATATAATGTAGGCATTAGGTATCTACTAAAGGAGAAAGATTATGAAACGTTACAAGATTTTATCGCAAAAAGACAAATGGTTTTCGGGCAAATTCGACCCGGAAAGACTGGAAGCCGCCATCAACGCCTACGCCGAACAAGGCTGGGTGGTAAAAGGAGTCTGCACGGCTGACTTCCCCAGCGTGCTCGGGCATTCCAGAGAAGAAATGGTTATCGTATTGGAGCGAGAAGAATAATGGCTTACACCACGGTATATAACGGAATAATTTTTATCGAAGGGCGCGAACCTTCGGCGAAAATCATATCGAGCGTCGAATACAAAAAACGCTTTTCCTATAACTCGCAAATCAAAACACTCGACTGCGTAAAAGAACAATTATCCGAAAAAGCAATCGAGCTGGGCGGAAACGCCGTCGTCGAATTTAAGTACGGACAAAAATCCGCAGGTTGGTTCAAGGCATCCTTATTAGCCCTCGACGACGACGTTAAGTGGTACGGCAGCGGATACGTCGCGGTTCTACCGCCCGACCTCGCAAACGATATATTGAAAAAACACTCGAATAAAAATTAGCGACAAAAAAAGACCGACAACGTGTTGTCGGTCTTTTCGTTTTTATGCTTTTATTATTTGATTAAACTTGCGGCGGCTTCGTCCACGATTAAAGTACAATCGGGATGCAACTGCAAAATCGACGCGGGAAGTTCTTCGGTAACCGGGCCGTTAACCATACCGTAAACCGCTTTCGCCTTATTTTGACCGCTGGCAAGGATAAGTATCTTCTTCGCTCTCATAATGTTTTTGGGGCCTTGCGTAAAGGCTTGACGCGGAACTTCGCTTATATCCTTAAACAATCTGGAATTGTCTTTAATGGTGCTTTCGGTGAGGTCGACGACGTGAGTGCCGCAACCGAACGGCGTGCCGGGTTCGTTAAACGCTATATGTCCGTTAGAACCCAAACCCAAAAGCTGAACGTCTTGTTGCAATTCTTCTAAAAGCGCGTCGTATCTTTCGCATTCTTTTGCGGCGTCCTCCGCCTTACCGTTTTCTATATTTGTGTTTTTAAGGTCGATGTCTATATGGTCGAACAAATTGTCACGCATAAAATAAACGTAACTTTGATCGCTGGAATAATCCAACCCCTTGTATTCGTCGAGGTTAACGGTCTTTACGGCTTTATAGCTGGTGCCGTTTTTGCAGTCTTCTATCATTCTTTTGTAAAGACCTATCGGCGTCGTACCGGTCGCAAGCCCCAAAACCGCGTCGGGTTTCGCCGCAACGATTGCGTGCATTACCTCAAACGCCTTTTGACTCATTTCTTCGTAATCCTTGGTTATTATAACTTTCATCTTCTCGTCTCCTTAAATTGTTTTCAAAAGTATTTTACCACCGAAATAAAAAATAATCAACCTTATTTTAAGAATATTTTTCCCTTTTTCTCGGCGCCCTACCGGACCGAAAAAAATTTTTTTCAAAATGTGACAAAACTTTCATATTTTTACTTGACAAGCTACTCGGCTCGGTGATATTATATGTGCGAAAGTTGAAATAAAATTCATATTTTGCGAGAAAAGGAGAATATATATGCCTATAGTACTTGCGCCGCACGACCAAAGTTTAAGGATTGTCAGAATATCGGCGGACGAAAAAACAAAAAAACACCTCGAAAGTTTAGGGATAACGGTTAACGGAGAGGTAATCGTGTTAAGTTCCGGCGGCGGCAGCGTCGTGTGCAAAATAAAGGAAGGCAGAATTGCCCTCGATAAAAATCTTTCCACGAAAATTTTCGTGGCTTAAAATCGTTAAAAAATAAAAGGAGAAACATAAATGGAAAAAACTTTGGATTTGTTCTCCGTCGGCGAAAGCGGCATAGTTAAAGCCGTCGTCGGCGAGGGACTGATTAAAAGAAGACTGTTCGATATGGGCATAACCCCGGGTGCGGAAGTTTACATGAGAAAAAAGGCTCCGCTCGGCGACCCCATAGAGATAACCGTGCGCGGATACGAACTTACTCTGCGCAAAACCGAAGCGATTTGTATCAAAACGGAGGTTAAAGAAAAATGAAAAGATTTGCTTTAGCCGGCAACCCGAACTGCGGCAAAACGACGTTGTTTAACAGCCTTACCGGCTCGACAGCGCACGTAGGCAACTGGCCGGGCGTAACGGTAGACAAAAAAGACGGCGTTTATAAAAAATGCGCGCAACCGGTCGCGATAGTCGACTTGCCGGGGATATATTCGCTTTCTCCGTACACGCCCGAAGAAGTTATCGCGAGAAACTATATCTTAGACGAAAAACCCGACTGCGTTATAAACATCGTCGACGCGACAAACCTCGAAAGGAACCTCTACCTTACCACTCAAATAATGGAAATCGACGTTCCTATGGTAGTCGCGCTTAACATGATGGACGCGGTGGAAAAGGTCGGCGATAAAATAAACGCCGCGGAACTGGAAAAACGCCTCGGCGTACCCGTCGTAAAAATCTCGGCGCTGAAAGAAAACGGCTTAAAAGAACTTATGGATAAAGCGTACGCCGAAAGCGACAAGCAAAGACGCGGCGTAAGCGTTTTGGAAAATTCCGCCGTGGCGCATTTAATAGGCGACGTTAAAATCGCGCTTGCCGGGCAAAACGTAGAAAACCCGCTTTTCCACGCCGTCAAACTCGTCGAAAACGACAGCATCGAAGTGGAAATGCACAAAGACACCGTGAAAATGGTGGACGAATTTAAAGAAACCTTTTCCGACGATATTTTCGGAACCGACTTCGAAGCATTGGTCGCCGACGGAAGGTACAAATACATATCCAAAAATTTTGCGCCGGTTTTAGAACGCAAAAACAAAGAAAAAGTCAAAATGACCAAATCCGACAAAGCGGATAAGGTACTGACTCATAAAATTTGGGGCATACCTATATTCCTCGTAGTCTTGTTCGGAATATTCCACCTTACCTTTTCCGAAGATTTATTCTATCTCGGCGCTATCTTCGACCTGCCGACGTTAGACGCGTTAGGTTACGACGGCGACTCTTTTTGGACGACGCTTTTAGCCTGCGTTTACGACGGCGCGGTGTTCTCGCCAGGGGTTATCGTCAATAACCTATGGAACGAAATAATCGTCGGCAACGTATGCGGTTGGTTACAAGGTTTGGTAGAAGGCAGCGGACTTGCGACTTGGGCGGTCGGACTTATTAACAACGGTATCATCGACGGTATATCCGCGGTGTTATCCTTCTTGCCTCCTATCCTCGTATTGTTCTTGTTCTTCTCTATATTGGAAGACTCGGGTTACATGGCGCGTATCGCCTTTATACTCGACAGAATGTTCAGAAAATTCGGACTTTCGGGCAGAGCGTTTATGCCTATGATAATGGGCTTCGGTTGTTCCGTTCCCGCTATGATAAACACCAGAACGCTTGCGGACGAAAAAGAAAGGACGGCGACGGTAAGGGTTATCCCCTTCTTCTCTTGCGGCGCTAAGTTGCCTATATTGACGGCAATCGCAGGCGCTATAGTCAATTCCGTCCCCGGCATTAATAACGCGGATATTATTACGTACGGAATGTACCTTCTCGGTATCGTAGCGGCAATCGTTTCGGTTCTGTTGATGAGAAGCACGACCTTAAAGGGCGAAACTCCTCCGTTTATAATGGAATTGCCGGCGTACCACTTGCCCCAGTTCAAAAACCTGATGGCGCACCTTTGGGATAAAACCAAACACTTTATAAAGAAGGCGTTCACAATCATATTCGCCTCGACGATAATCATTTGGGTGCTCTCTCACTTCTCGTTCAACTGGACCTTCCTCGAAGACGAACAAGTCAACGAAAGTATTCTTGCCGGCATAAGCATGCTTTTCCAACCCATATTCACGCCGTTAGGTTTCGGCAGCCAGTTGGGTCAGTACGGTTGGGTATTCGTAGTAGCGGCGGTCGCGGGGTTAATCGCGAAAGAAAACGTTATCGCTACCTTCGGAACGCTTGCGGCTTGTCTTGTCGCCGTTGCAAATCTTGATATCGGCACAATCGGTTCCTTGGAAGAAATCCTCGCCAACGCCGAAGAAGGCGGAGAGCTTGCCGTTCAGGTAATGATGTTGGCGACGGGCATAAGCATTCCCGGACTAATCTCCTTCATCGCGTTCAATATGACGACCATTCCTTGCTTCGCGGCGGTCGCTACGGCAAAAGCCGAATTGCAAAGCAAGAAGAGGTTCAACTGGACGATAGTGTTCTGGCTCGTAGCTTCTTACGTGGTTTCTGCCGCGGTATACACCATCGGTTCTAAATGGTGGACGGCTTTCATTTGGGCGGCGGCTGCGGCGGCGATTGCGACGATTATAATCGTAAGGAACAAACGACTCTCGGCAAAAGGAGCGTAAATTCCATGAAGCTGGGCGAAATTTTGTTGATAGTCGCTTGCGCGGCAGTGGTAATAGGTGTTATAATCACTTCGGTGATTAGGCGAAAGCAAGGCAAATGTTCTTGCGATTGCGGCGGCAACTGTTCTCACTGTTCCGCTTGCAGGCAAACGAATAAAAGTCAAAACGAAAAATAAACAAACAAGACTTTTGCTCTCGCCGCTCGGCGAGAGCAATTTATATAAAACGGAGAATTTATGAAATCTAAATATAAAATCGGCGGTATGTATTGCACCGCTTGTTCGGGGGGAATAGAACGCGCGGTAAAAAAACTCGACGGCGTGTCCTTTGCCGAAGTTTCTTTAATGGCGGAAGAAATGGTCGTCGAATACGACCAAAACTTACTGAACGAACAAACTATTATAAACACGGTAAAAAAACTCGGATATAAGATAAAAAAAGACGACGGCAAAGCTTTAGACAAAAACGACGTCGTACGGAATATGAAATTTCGGTTTTTCACCTCCCTCCTATTGCTTTTACCTCTCTCTTGGCTGGCAATGGGCGAAATGGTGGGTCTGCCCGTTCCGCAAAATCAAAACGTAAGTTTTATAATCCAAGCCGTTTTATCGCTTTCCATAATGACAATAAACGGCAAGTTTTTCGTTAACGGCGTAAAAGCCGTGCTAAATCTGTCGCCTAATATGGATACCCTCATCTCTTTAGGCTCGGGTGCGTCTTTTATTTACAGCGCCGTAGCGATGATTTTTTGTTTTTTAGGGAAAAGTCACAACCACCACTTGTTTTTCGACTCTGCGGCGACCGTTTTAACGTTGGTCACTCTCGGCAAATGGCTGGAAGAACTTTCCAAAAAGAAGACCGGCAGCGAAATAGACAAACTCTCCAAAATGATGTCCGACCAAGTCATAATCTTTATAGACGGCGAAGAAACCGTCGTTGAAACTTCTAAACTAAAAGTCGGCGACGTCGTCTGCCTGAAAAGCGGAGATTACTGCCCGGTGGACGGTAAAGTGGTTTACGGTCAGGCAACCGCCGACTGCTCCGCCGTTACCGGAGAAAGCGTCCCCGTCGAACTGACCGATAACTCCGAACTCACGTCGGGCGCCGTAATAAAAACCGGATACGTGCGTTTGCAAGCCGAAAAAGTCGGCGGCGACACGATGTTTTCGCACATTATAGAAGCGGTTAAAGCCGCCGGCGCGAGCAAAGCGCCGATACAAAAGTTAGCGGATAAAATATCCGGCGTGTTCGTTCCCGTCGTCACCGCCATATCCGTGATTACTTTTATCGTATGGATTTTAATTTCGAAAGACGCGTACGACTCGTTTAATTACGCCATAAGCGTTCTCGTCGTCTCCTGCCCGTGTTCGTTGGGTCTTGCGACGCCCGTCGCCGTAATGGCGGCAATGGGAAAATCGGCGCATCACGGCATTCTTTTTAAGGACGCTAAGGCGCTGCAATTTTTTAATAAAGTCGACTGCATATTGTTCGACAAGACCGCCACCATAACCAACGGAACGCCCGAAGTCGTCGAATGCGCGACCGCTTACGACAAAAAGGAAATAATGCCCGTATGTTACGCTTTGGAAGCGATGAGCAACCATCCGCTTGCCGATTGCGTTAAAAATTATTGTCGCCCCTATCGCTTGCCCGTTACGGTAGACGAATACGATTACGTCGTCGGTAAGGGCATAATCGGCAAAGTCAACGGAAAAAATTATTACGTCGGCAACCTGTCGATAATCCCCGATAACGTCGCCGAAAAAACTTCGACCGAACCGACGTCCGACCGCACGGAAATATTTTTCGCCGACGACGAAAACCTGCTCGCGACTTTTTACGTCGCCGACAGCATAAAAGAAACCAGCGAAAAAGCAATCGAGGAATTGTCTTTAAGGGATATAAAAACGGTAATGGTGACCGGCGACAAAGAAAACGTCGCCAAAGCCGTTGCCGAAAAGGTCGGCATAGCCGAATACAAATGCGAAGTTCTTCCCGAGGGCAAATCGGAAATAGTTAAAGAATATAAAAACAAAGGATATAACGTCGCGATGGTGGGCGACGGCATTAACGACAGCGTGGCGCTGAAAGAAGCCGACGTCGGCATTGCCGTCGGGACGGGTACCGATATAGCGATAGACAGCGCCGAAGTGGTACTTACCGACGGAAATCTGGATAAAATCCCCGTTGCGGCAGACATAAGCAAAAAAGCACTTAAAATAATAAAAGGCAACTTGTTTTGGGCGTTTATATATAACGTGATTTCAATTCCCGTTGCCGCCGGAGCGTTTTCGTTCTTCGGACTCGTGCTTACGCCGACGATATGCGCGGCGAGTATGTCGCTAAGTTCGCTGTTCGTGGTTCTAAACGCGTTGCGCCTAACCGTATTTAATCCGAAAAAACAAACAAGGAGAATATAAAATGAAAAAAATCACCGCAAAAGTAGAAGGAATGATGTGCAGGATGTGCGAAGCGCACGCCGTGCAAACCGTACGCGAGAACTTCGACGTAAAAAAAGTCACCGCCTCACACGAAGACGGAAAGGTCGTTATCCTCTGCAGAGAAGATATTTCTAAAGAAAGCCTCGTCGACGCGTTTAAAAATACCGACTATACAGTCGTCGACGTCACCGCGGAAAATTACGAGAAAAAAGGTATCTTCTCCTTCTTAAAAAAATAATTCGACAAATTTTTCACAAAAAAAATCGGGTACGAAGTCTAAACCGCGTACCCGATTTTTTATCCTAAATAATTTACCGAAAGTATCACTATACTGGTGACTATCATAACGACACCGACCACCCTGTTTAAGGTTTTGGCGTTGGCTTTGTTTGCGATTACGGCGGCTATCCGCGCCCAAATCAAAGTAAACAACGCGCAAAGCACCAAGCAGGTCACGTCGGGGAATTCGCCTATCAAAAAATGACTTACGCTCCCGGTTAAAGCGGTAAACGTCATAATAAACACGCTCGTCCCGACCGCTAAATGCATCTCGTAGCCGAGAAAACTCGTAAGCACCAAAAGCAGCATCATACCGCCGCCAGCGCCCACCATTCCGCAAATCAACCCTATCGCAATTCCGCCGATAATCGACTTTATAATCCTCTGTTTTTTGCCGACTTCCAGCATTTGTTCCCTCGTCGTCTTGACAGGTTTAAGGATAAATTTTAATCCCAAAAGGATAAGCGCTATCTGCATAACGCCGCTCATCGTTTGTTCGGGCAGAAAGGTCGCCACGTAACTTCCGATAATCGTCACGATAATAATCGTAATCAATAAAACAAGACTGTTTTTGACGTCGAGGTTGCCGTTCTTTTTAAATGTCCAAGCGCTGACGGCACTTGCAAGCACGTCGCTGGCAAGACCTATCCCCACCGCCTGATACGCCGGCACGCCCAAAAACGTAACCAGCATCGGTCCGATGATAGCCGCCGCGCTCATTCCGGCAAACCCCGTACCGATACCCGCCCCGGCACCGGCAAAAAAACATACTACGATTTTTATAAAAAGCTCCATACGATACAATCCTTTACCATATTTGTTTGTTGGTTAAAAATTTATTGGCGTTCTCGCACAGCCTGACAAACATTTTCAGACAAGCGACCTTTTCTTTTTCGTCAAACCCGTCTAAAAGCATCTGCCCGAAAACGCGTTGCGCCTTTTCGCCTTCGACGACAAGACTTTCCGCCGCTTCGGTAATTACCAAAATCGCGCTTTTTCTGTTCCCCTCCGCGTACCGTTTTAAAACGTATCCCTTTTCTTCTAAAAGCCCGACGGCGACGGAAACGTGAGACTTTGTAAGTTTGCGCATCTTCACTATGTCCGAAGCGGTTTTATACTGCGGATTATTGTGTAAGAACATAACGACGTCGTATTCTATCTGCGTCAACCCGTACTTTTCGCACACGGGTTTCGTCACTCTCTCATAAAGCGTCGTCAACACTTTTTGCTTTTCCCAAAAAATCATAATTCCCCCAAATGGTTCTATTTTGAACTATTATACCCCTTTCTCCGCTTAATGTCAACCGATTGCCGCCATAACGCGCGAAAAACCCCGATCGACCGCAAAAATAACGAAAACGCCCTGTAAATTCTCCGGCAATTCATCTTCTCGCAAATTTCATTTAAATCAATATTTTAGACTATTTTAAGCTTTACGGGTTTACATCGAAAATATTTTGTGTTATAATTAACGTACCACACAAAAACTAAATATAACCTAATATCGGAGGGGACGTTTTTATTTCGGTAAAAATGTGAACTTCATATTTTCCATTTCTGATTTTAGGTTGTGAAAGTTTTTGTGTGGTAGCAAAAGGAAGTTT
>CAZARP010000046.1:0-9160 GCA_964487575.1 uncultured Christensenella sp. | reverse complement strand
TTGTGCGTCGATAGAATAAAAGTATACGGGACTTGCAAGTACGATTACGTCCGCGTCGATTAGTTTTTGCATAATTTCAGTCATATCGTCGTCGATAACGCATTTCCCGTCGTTTTTACATGCGTAGCAACCGCGGCAGTAGGATACGTTGCGTTCTGCCACGCGGATTTTTTCTACCTGATGTCCGGCTTCGAGCGCGCCTTTTGCGAATTCGTCGCAAAGTATGTCGGAATTACCGCCCTTTCTGGGACTGCCCGATAGGATTAAAACTTTTTTCGCCATTTTGTTCTCCTTTTATATATTGTTTATCAATAACCGTTGTAGTAAGAATAGATAAATTCCGATAATGAGTCGGTAACCGGCGTTAACTCGAGTGTTTCGTGGTTAAACGAATATATAAGGTTATCTTCCGCCTCGGCGTTATTAAAAAGGTAGCAAAAATAATTACCGCAACCGTCCCCCGCAAAACACAATGCTCCGGATATTTTTTCGTTGTATTCCGAAAATGATTTTCTCGTAAGTTCGGTGGTTTCCAACGTTTCTTTAATTGAAAACATTAAATCTCCGTCGCCGTCGGTTTCTTGATAAAAGATTTTAAGGTCGTTCGGAATTTTTTTGTTTAAGCGAGTTTCTAATAAAAGAACGTTTTCTTCATCGGCAGGGTTTTTTAGTTGTATTAACGGGTTAGCGTAAGACAATCTGTTTAGCATTGGCGTAAACACTTTTTTCTTTTTGCTTCTTTTATACGCTATCGCCATACCTATGTAATAAAACAAACCCAAAGACGCGAGGGCGCCGCCGATACATATTATGTAATCGAGCACGCGGTGTTCGGTTTCTTCCATGGCGGCGGAAAAACATAAAATTATACCTATAAAAAAGACGATCAGCGACAGAATTTTTTCTTTCTTATATCTCGCGATTTTTTTGTCGTCGTCGGTCTTTTTTATTATGCCGCAACCTATCGCGCCTATTACGGCAAGCGCCAGCGAAATCCACATAAAATTTTGGTACCACGGCGGACATTCGAAAAACTCTTCTATTTCCGGATAGAGGATTTCCGACAGCATAATCGCTATGCCGACGCCTATCGACCCGACTATCGTGATTATTGAAAAAACAATCGATAAAATCTTCTTGGTTTTTGCAGTATTTTCCATAAATCTTCTCCTTAGCATATTATATAACTTTTGTCTCGGTTTTTCAATACTTTTTTAAAAATTATTTGGCGCAAAAAATATTTTTTTGCGCCAAATGAGAAAACAGCCTAATTTTCGACTGTTTGTTTTTTATATCGCTCTTTTTTCCGTATCGTTTTCAAATTCTTTTACGTAGTTGTTTATTCCGTCTGCAATCGCTTCCGACATTTTATAAATCAAATTTAATCTTGTCAGGTTGTACAGGTCGTAGTTTTTGGGAGTTTTTTCGGCGACTATTCCGATTATGCTTACGTCGCCGATTTCACCGAGTTTTTTGTTTACGCCCAGTCCCGGTTTCAAACCTTTGTTCACTACTTTTATAAGCCCGACTTCGTCTTTTGCCCCGACCGCCGCGTCTATCGCTATCGAAAGACTTGTCGGGTGCATTTGTTTTAGATATGTTTTAGCGTATTCTACTTCTTTTGCCGTTATGGGGTAATTAAGCGTTCCGTAGACGTAAGCAAACGTTTTCATTTTTTTAAGAAGCGTGCCGACCAGAGGTCCTAAACTATCGCCCAAAACCAAATCGCTGCCTATACAGATTATAATCGGCGTTTTTTTATTGACGTTACAGTTTTTTATCGCCTGGGTTATTCCTTCCGACGCGTATTTGTTGATCGTGCTAAAGGTAAATGACTTGTTTTCCATATTTTCACCGTTTTTATTTTTGATTTTTCCCTTTTTTATGGTTTTTATTCATTTATCTATAAACGGCGCAAAAATTATTATCGGCATTTTGCTTTTGGCGCATTTATTTTATAAATTTACCTCTTTTTATTTGATTATTTACTCGCTTCGGTGGTAAAATAAAAGAAAAAAATTAAAGGAGGAAGTGTTATGCAACAATTTGCAGATATCACAAACGGGTCGCTGATTAGTCTTATCGTAATCGTTTTGCTTGTTTTGTTCACGGCTATAGGTTTAATACGCGGTTTTGCTAAAACGTTTATTTCTGTTTTCGGCAAGTTCTTAAGCATTTTATTTGCAGTCTTACTTTGCGCTTTATGCGTCGATTTCCTAGAAGAAAAATTCGCGCTTGTTTCTAAATTTGCGCACACGTTAGAGGGCACGGTTGAAAGTATTTTCGGCGCGGAACTTGCAAACACGAAGTTATTGGAGGCATCCGAACGGTCGTTAACCGAAGCCGGTGTTGCGAAGTGGATTGCCGAGATAATTATAAAAGTTCAAGGCGAAGGTGCTCTTTCACCCGGCACCACGCTCAAAACGCTAATTGCACCGATTTTTGCGTATTACATTATTAAAGTTGCGTCGGTTATCGTGTTATATATCCTGTTCAGAATTATATTCCATCTGATTGGCAACATAGTCGTTAGACTTAAAACGTTTAAATTGATAAACGTTACCGACAGGATACTCGGTCTTTTGATAGGGTTTATACACGGAATGCTTATTTTAAACATCGCGTTTATCATTATAAACGTTGTTCCTATTAGTTTTTTCCAAAACATATCCGTCGGAATTGAAACTTCACCCGTTGCGAGTTTCTTTAGCAAGATAAATATGTTCGACCTTATACTGCAATCGTTCGGAAACTTTGATTTAATATCATATATTAAGTAAATTGTGTTTCACGTGAAACATTCTGTTCGGAATTTGTTTCACGTGAAACTTTTTATCGGAATTTATCTTGTTTTTACACTTATATATGCTTTTTTAATAATTATTTGACAAATTAATAGGATATAATCTTTGTCCGATGTAAATCGGTAGTAAAAACTAATGTTTCACGTGAAACAGAAACTACTAAATAAAACGATTTGTGTCAGTCGAGTTTGTGAAGAAAATATAGTAAAAACGTCACGTCGAAAATGATAAAGATATAAAATATTGAAGTGCGTAATGGATGTGTTAAAAAGCGCAAATAAGTAAATTTGTGCGCTAAAATTTTGCAAAAAGCGTCAATAAATTCCATTTTTGTATTGTTTTTTTCTAAAAAATGTTGTATAATTATAAGGCATATAAAAATGTCCTATGACTTTAGCTTAAATTGGCGCAAAGAACCTTTCGTTTTAAGGTTATTTAAATGTTTATAGGATATAATCGACAAAAAGACTTTAAGGAGATTTTCTCGATTTGAAAAAGAAAAGCACAAAAGCATTATGGATTACCGTTTTAGTGATAGTCGGCATAATTGCCGCCGTATCGATATTTAGAATGGCCAATGCAAAAACCAGCGTAGATTATTCCGACTTCGTCGTTATTATGAATAGCGTCGAGGACGACAGCAACGGCAGGATATCCAACAAGGATTTGCAAAAGACGGAAAACATCAGAAAGGTGTTCAACGGTAACGAAGAAGAATATTATACCGTTTCCGACGTTGTGATCGACGGATATAACATCACATTTAAGATATCGACGTCCAAAAAGTATGCTAATTTTACCACGACGTTCGCACGCAACAACGATACCATCGTCGGCATAGAGCAGCAATGCCACGCGGCAAAGATAAATCTCAGTTATACCGACCCCAATGCCGGTTCGATTTGGTCTTCGCTGTTACCGCTTATCGGTTGTGTTTTGATTGCGGTCGTATTCTTTATTATAATGATGCAGACGCAGGGCGGAACGAAGGGCGCTATGAATTTCGCGAAAACAAACGCGAGATTGAACCAAAATCTTAAGGTGCGCTTCACGGACGTTGCCGGCGCGGAAGAAGAAAAAGAGGAACTTGCCGAAGTGGTAGACTTCCTTAAAAACCCGAAAAAGTTTTCGGAGCTGGGCGCGCGTATTCCTAAAGGCGTATTGCTCGTAGGGCCTCCCGGAACGGGTAAAACGCTTTTTGCAAAGGCGGTTGCTGGGGAAGCCGGCGTGCCGTTCTTCTCCATAAGCGGTTCCGACTTCGTTGAAATGTTCGTCGGCGTCGGCGCATCGAGGGTGCGCGATTTATTCGACGTCGCAAAAAAGAGCATGCCGTGTATAGTCTTTATAGACGAAATCGACGCGGTGGGTCGTCAGCGCGGGACCGGAATGGGTGGCGGACACGACGAAAGGGAGCAGACGCTTAACCAGTTGCTGGTTCAAATGGACGGCTTCGAGTCTAACGACGGCATAATCGTTATGGCGGCAACCAACCGTGCCGACATACTCGACCCGGCGTTGTTACGTCCGGGCAGGTTCGACAGGCAAATCTACGTCAACGTCCCCGACGTGCGCGGCAGAGAAGCGATACTTAAAGTTCACGCCAGAAACAAGCCGCTTTCTCCCGACGTTAACTTTAAGACCGTAGCCAGAATGACGAGCGGATTTTCCGGAGCGGATTTGGAGAATTTGCTAAACGAAGCCGCGATATTGGCTGCGAGAGCTAACAGAAAATTCATCAATAACAAAGACCTTTACGAAGGTATTAATAAAGTTATTATGGGACCGCAGAAGAAATCTCGCTTGGTCACCGAAACGGATAAGCGTATTACCGCCTATCACGAGTCGGGCCACGCGATACTTGCAAAACTTTTGCCCAACTGCGACCCCGTTCACGAAGTATCCATAATTCCGCGCGGTCAAGCCGCCGGATATACGATGACCCGTCCGGACAGCGACGACAATCATCTGACAAAGGCTAAACTTTTAGACGATATAGTAATGACTCTCGGCGGCAGAGTTGCCGAAGAACTTATTATAAAAGACATATCGGCAGGGGCGTCGGGCGATATTCAAGCGGTGAGCAAGCGCGCGAGGCTGATGGTAACCGAATGGGGTATGAGCGAACGCGTGGGACCGATTTCTTACGCTTCGGATAAAGAAATTTTTATCGGCAGAGATATGGCGTCGCACGTTACCTATTCCGAGGAAACCGCCGCAGTCATTGACGAAGAGGTAAGAAGCATTATCGAAACTTCTCTAACTAAAGCCAGAAAATTGCTCGGCGAAAACAAAAAATTGCTCGACAATATGGCAAGGCTTTTGGTCGAAAGGGAAACCATTTTCACCGAAGAAGTCGATATGCTTATGGAAGGTAAGTCGGTCGAAGAAATAATGAAGTTTATGGACGAAAACGAAAGGACGTTGTCGGAAAATCCTTTCGAAAGAAAATCCGCCTTTATTGTGAAAGAAAAGTCAGACGAAGAAAAACCTTCCGATAATTAAAGTAAAAGAAAAAGTTTTCAACGAGGGATAACATGGGTAAGATTATAGCATTTTCTAATCAGAAGGGCGGCGTCGGCAAAACGACGACGTGCGTCAATATGGCAGCATATCTTGCAAACAAAGGATACAAATGTCTTATAGTAGACCTCGATCCGCAGGGCAACGCCACCAGCGGATTGGGGTTCGCTAAAAGCGAAGTCAAAAATTCGGTATACAATGCGATGATAGACGAACTGCCTTTGGCGGACTGCGTTATTAAAACTCAGGTGGAGGGGTTGGACATTTTGCCGTCCAATATCGACCTCGCCGGGGCGGAAGTCGAACTGGTATACATTAAAGACAGGGAACACGTCTTGAAAAAGGTTCTTGAAAAGGCGAAAAATATTTACGATTACATTACTATTGACTGTCCGCCGTCGCTGGGACTTTTGACGATAAACGCGCTGGCTTCTTCCGATACGGTGATAATCCCCATACAAAGCGAATACTACGCGATGGAGGGGTTAAGCCAACTTATGAATACGATAAAGTTGGTCAAAAAACATCTTAACCCCGATTTGAAGATAGAGGGCGTCGTACTTACGATGAGCGACAACAGGGCGATAATTTCTCGTCAGATTTCGGGGGAAATACGTAAGTTTTTCGGCAAACACGTATACGACACGATTATCCCCAGAAACATTCGTCTTGCGGAAGCCCCCAGCCACGGCGTTCCCATAATGTTGCACGATACCAAGTGTACTGGCGCAAGAGCGTACAGCGCGCTTACGGACGAGTTTTTGGAACGCCAACCCAAGAAGAAGGCGTAAAATCGGTTAAAATAAAATCAAAATAAAAAGCGGAGCAAAAGAAAATGAAACCTACCAGAGGATTAGGAAAAGGGTTGTCGGCACTTTTTTCGGAGACGGAAGAGGATTACGGCAAAAGTTTATTGTTTGAAGAAGAACCGCAGCAGCAAGGTTCGGGCATAACGGAAGTCGACATATCGTCGATATTCGCAAATCCCAATCAGCCGAGAAAGATTTTCGACGAAGCCGCGTTGAACGAACTTGCGTCTTCTATTGCCGCGCACGGCGTTTTGTCGCCTATCATCGTCAATAAGAGCGGCGACAGATATATGATTATCGCAGGCGAAAGGAGGTTCCGCGCAAGCAAACTTGCCGGACTTTCCAAGGTGCCCGTCATAATCAAAACGTACAACGAGCGCCAGATAAAGGAAATCTCTCTTATCGAAAACTTGCAAAGAGAGGATTTGAACCCTATCGAAGCGGCTAACGCGATGCGTTCTTTAATGGACGATTACGGTTTGACGCAAGAAGAACTCGCGGACAGAATAGGCAAGTCGAGACCGGCTATCGCGAACACGTTGCGTCTTTTAAGTCTTTCTCCGGAAGTAATAAAACTCGTATCGTCCGGCGCGTTGTCGTCGGGACACGCTCGCGCGCTCATTCCTGTTCCTCAATACGACCAGATTAAGATAGCCGAAACGGCGGTTAAAAACGTTTTGTCGGTTAGGGAAGTCGAAAAAATGGTCAAAGAATACTTCTTGCCGCCGGAAGAAAAAGCCAAAAAGAAGCAAAAGCAGGAACTTTCCGCCGAACTTAAAGAACTTATCGGCGATATGCAAAGGGTGTTCGGAACCAAAGTCAACGCTATAGGCAACGACAAAAAGGGAAGAATATATATAGATTATTATACAAGGGACGACCTCGACAGACTTGCCGAGATGCTTGAAACGCTTAAAACTTCGGGAAAGAGGTAATAATATGGAACAAACCGTTTGGTTGATTTATCTTACTGCGGCGGCAATCGCGCTCGTCGTGGAATTTTTCACCAACAAAATGTACGCGATATGGGTCTGCTTCGGCGGAATAATCGCTTCGGGGCTTGCCGGCTTCGGAACGAAGTGGTATATAACGTTGGCGGTGTTTATCGGCGCGTCGTTCTTGTTGATGCTGATTTTAAGGAAGCCGATGTTGCGTTCCATTAACGGGGAAAGCAAACGTCGCGACGAAAACGTTATCGGCAAGGAATTCAGGCTGTTGACGCGCGTCGGCGTCAGTATGCCCGGGACCATAAGGGTTAACGACGTCGAAAGGGAAGCGTATGCGGAAAACCCCGGAGACGAGATAGAAGAAGGCGCGATAGTCGTGGTAACGGAGACTCGCGGTATAGGGTTTGTCGTCAGAGAAACAAAGTAACGCCGGGTTACCGTCTTACGCAATCGCCGGTAACGGCGTCTTGAAACATTATCCAATATCCGTCGCCTTTAGCGTTGAAAAGCGATAACGGAACAAAAGTACAAACGCCGTCTAATTCTTTAGGCGGCGTTTCCGAATATTTAGACGGGACGCCGTAGCAAATGTATTTTACTTTTTCGTCTTCGAATACTTCGCCGACTATGTAAAATTTATCCGTGCCGTAAGTGATTTTTACCCAGCGCGACAGAGGAAAGACCTTTTTTAAAGAAAAGTCCTCCGGAAATTTTTCGAAAAGGTTGTTTATGTTTTCGGCAGCGGATTTGTAGAAGGGGTTGGCTTCGGTAAATTTTTCGCCTGAATAACCGTCCGTTTCATTTTCTGCGTCAAAAGCGTCATGCGACTCTTTTCCCTCGATTTTTTGTTCTCGGATATCAACGTCAGCATCTTCATCTCCAATTCTTTCATTTTCATTCTCCTTTAATGCGGGGTAATTGTTTTCGGTTTCGTAATAATTTTCCGTTGCGACGGCCTCGTCGTCGTATTGAACTTCTTTTGCGGGTTGCTTGGGTGTCAGAAGGATTTCTTTTCGTTTAGACAGCCAAAGCTCGCCCACTTTTTTCTTAAAGTCGGTAAGGTCGGATTGAAAATCTTCGGTTTTTGCAAAGGCGATATGTACCGGCAGTCCGTTTTTTACGTACTGTATTCCGAACGCAAAACCGTAAGTTAAATCGGGCGGCGCGGAAAGCGTGAAGTTCGTCGCGACGGGACGTACGCCGAGAGAAAATTCGGTTATTTTTTTCTTCCCGTCGAGCAGACAGGCGAAGTATTCTCCGCCGAGCGCCGCGGAGAAATCGAGGGGAGACAGATATACGACGAAGACCCCGTTTTCTTCTTCGACCCGTACAATTCCGCTCAGCGGTTTGTCGGACGAAGAGTAACCTTTTTCAATTTGTTTTAGCACCAAAAGATTGTTTTTGCCGTTCATAAGATTTTCCGTTTATATAATATGTTTATACTTTTTTGTTTTATCATATTATAAAACGAGCGGAAAAAAAACGAAGATTTAGTCGAAAAACGCCGAGAAAGAATAAAAACCGTAAAATTTAGCGATTACTTAAAAGAGTGAAAAAAATTGATAAATAACGTTTTACTTTTATTTTCGGTTGTGGTAGAATAATAAAGGCGAGAGAGGTGACTGTCGCCGCTTAAAATCAATTAGGTAAAAATCGGGTTCACCGAAGACATAAGGAGAATAACAATGACAACTAACAAGAAGGTATTGAGTTTCGTTCAAGAAACCGAAAAACTTTGCCGTCCTGCAAAAATCGTCTGGATAGACGGTTCGGAAGCTCAGCTCGAAGAACTTCGCGCGCAAGCGGTAAGAGAAAAAATCTTGATTAAGTTAAATCAAGAAAAGCTCCCCGGCTGCTATTTGCACCGCACTACCGTTAACGACGTGGCAAGGGTTGAAGGCAGGACTTTTATTTGTTCTAAAAATAAAGAGGACTCCGCTCCCATCAACAACTGGATGGAAACCGGCGAAGCGTTGAACTTATTAAACGGCTTGTTCGATGGCGTTATGGAAGGCAGGACCATGTACGTTATACCGTATTCTATGGGTGCCGTAGGCAGCAAGTTCTCTAAAATAGGTAT
>CAZARP010000045.1:6593-9195 GCA_964487575.1 uncultured Christensenella sp. | reverse complement strand
TCAAAAAAATTATATATGCAAGACGGCATAAGCGTCGCTTACGGCGCTTCCATAACCACGGGGAAGTTTCAAGAATTCTTTCTATCCAAACACGACGTGGATATTATAAAAGGTAAAAAGGTCGCCATAATCGACGACGTTATATCTACCGGAGAAAGCGTTAAAGGTTTGGTCGCGCTTGCAGAAAAAGCGGGCGCAATCGTCGCGGACAAACTTTTCGTTCTTGCCGAAGGCGACGCGAAAGACAGAACGGACGTAAAGTACCTTGCGACGATACCTCTTATGTAAAAAATTTTTAAAAGGAAAAGACTCCGCTTTCGCGAAGTCTTCTCCCAGGAAAAAGTTTATTGAGAGTGTAAGCTATTTCGTGCAAGCCATCGTTGCTTGCTACATCTGCAGTATATAACGCAAACCTTGAAAGTTTGTTGAAAATTCATTTAAATAAAAATTTTTTTATTTTTTTTGTTATATTGTCGATTTAAGCGCTTTTAAAGGTTGGAGGTGTATTATTTTTTTATGAAAATTTTAGTAGTGGACGATGAAAAACAACTTACCCAAGCGCTTGAAGCTATTTTGAAAAAACACAACTATTCCGTTGACGTAGCCTTTGACGGCGAAACGGGTTTGGATTTAGCTTTAAGCGGTATATACGACCTTATTATTTTAGACGTAATGATGCCGAAGCTCGACGGATTTTCCGTCATCAAGGAGTTACGCACGGCAAAAATAGGCTCGCCCATTTTGGTGCTGTCCGCCAAAAACGAACTTAACGACCGCATCGACGGACTTAACCTCGGCGCGGACGACTACATAACAAAACCTTTCAGCACCGACGAACTGCTTGCGCGTATCCGCGCGTTGCTTCGCAGAAAAACTCAGTTCACCGGGGACTTGCTTACGTATAACGACATAACGCTCGACAGAGACACGCTGGAAGTTTCTAACGGAGATAAAAAAATCGTTTTGGGAAAAAAAGAATTTCAAATATTGGAAATGCTTATGCTGTCCTCCGGCAAAACCATCAATAAAGAAAAATTTATAGAAAAAATCTGGGGATACGATACCGAAGCCGAATACAACACCATAGAAGTCTACGTATCCTTTTTAAGGAAAAAACTTGCGGCGATTAATTCCGAAACGGAGATTAAGTCTATACGCGGCATAGGATATAATTTAAGCGTGAAAAATGATTAAAAAAACACAAATCAGGTTCGTTGCGACCACAATGGTTATAGTTATAGCCGTATTGGCGATAATATACGGCGTCTTTTGCGTCGTAATAAGCAATGCGACGAACAGTTCTATAATGAACGCTTTGGACGTTGCCGAAAAAACCTACGTATCCGACGGACATCACATCAAAAACAGTTTGATTGTCGAAATAAATTATTACGACGAAGCAGTTCCCGACGCAGTAAGATACACCTATACCTGCGACAATAAAAATTCTTTCTTTTCTTCCGAAGAAAAGATACGCGGCTACGTCGTAAAGATACTCGGCCAAAAACGCGAATACGGCTCGTTCGATAATTTATACTATCACATACACTCGCCGTCGGACGTAAAATACGTCGCCGCTTACGACGCTACCGCCATATTGGCGTCGAGATCCAATCAGATACTGCAAATCTCTTTGTTTTTCATCGCGGCGCTAATTATAATCGCCGTCATAGTGTACATTGCGTCTTTTTCCGTTGTAAGTCCGGTCAAAGAAACGCTGGGACAACAACGGCAGTTTATTTCCGACGCGAGTCACGAACTTAAAACGCCGCTTACAATCATTTCCGCAAACGCCGACGTTTTGCACGCAAGCGACGAAGACAACGAATGGGTTAACAACATACGTTCGCAAGTCGACCGAATGCAAACCCTTATAGAAGACCTTTTGACCTTGGCGAAAATCGACGAGGACCGCGTGAAACTAAATCCGGAAGAATTTAATCTTTCGGACGAGATAACGGCTTGCGCCCTACCCTTCGACGCCTTGGTGTTCGAAAAAGAAAAGAACTTGACGCTCGACGTACAGCCGAACGTAATCGTTAAATCGGACCGCGCCAGCATCCGCAAAATAACGGGTATACTTTTGGACAATGCCGTTAAATATTCCGCCCCGCACGGTGAGATAATCGTAAGCTTAAAAAAGGATACGAAAACCACTCTGTCCGTGTATAACGACGGCAGCGAAATCGACGAAAACGACACGGCGAAACTGTTCGAAAGATTTTACCGCGGCGATAATTCGCGAACGAGAGAAACCGGCGGTACCGGTTTAGGACTTTCCATTGCGAAAACCATTGCCGACGCTAACAAATGGAAGATTTCCGCCACCTCCGAAAAGGGTAAATTTATGCGCGTAACCGTTGTAATGTAGTTTTACGGATACGTTAAACCCCGCCGAAAATCGGCGGGGTTTTTTGGTTTATTCCAATCCGTGAGCCTTGCGTTTTAATCGCATCTCGGTATTAAGCGTTTTCTTTCTTATCCTTATGTTTTTAGGCGTTATCTCAAGCAATTCGTCGTCGTTGATAAATTCCATTGCTTCTTCGAGACTCATCAATTTGGGCGTTTCGAGACGCAAAGCGTCGTCGGAACCTGCCGCACG
>CAZARP010000045.1:5000-6493 GCA_964487575.1 uncultured Christensenella sp. | reverse complement strand
CTTATACGGCTACCGACGTTTTCCATTTGAATAAGTTCGCCTTTACGCACGCCCATACTGGAAAACACCGAACCGGTTTTATCTTCGGGAACGTCCACCACCAATCTTTCGATAGGTTCTTTCAGCACGCCGTCCTCGTTCTTAAACATAACTTTAGGCGCGCCGACTTGGAATTCATATCCCGCTCTCCTCATCGTTTCTATAAGAATGGAAAGGTGCATTTCGCCCCTGCCGCATACTCTGTAAGAGTCCGCGCTGTCGGTTTCTTCGACGCGAAGCGACACGTCTTTAAACATTTCTTTAAACAATCTGTCGCGAAGGTGACGTGTGGTAACGAACTTGCCCTCTTTGCCGGCAAACGGACTGTCGTTGACGGAAAAGGTCATTTCGACGGTCGGTTCGGAAATTTTGACGAAAGGAACGGGCTCCACGAGGTTAGGCGAACAAATCGTATCGCCTATGGAAATGTTTTCAAGTCCGCTTATACATACTATGTCGCCGGCTTTGGCGCTTTCTACCGGTACGCGGTTGAGCCCCTCTATCTGATAAACGCTTACCAGTTTGCCCGAACCTTCCTTGCCGCTGATATTGTAATTGCAGGTTTTTACGTCCTGATTGACGGCGCAAGAGCCGCGTTCAATCCTGCCGATACCTATTCTGCCGACGTATTCGTTATAGTCGATTGACGAAACCAGCATCTGGAATTCGCCGTCGACGTCCACCTCTTGCGGTTCGAAGTAATTGACGATTTTATCGAAAAGCGGAGAAAGGTCTTTCCCCTCTACGCTAAGGTCGGTCGTTGCCGTGCCGTTTCTGCCCGAGCAGAAAATAATCGGACTGTCTATTTGCGCGTCGTTCGCGTTCAAATCGAACAATAATTCCAAAATCTCGTCTTGAACTTCCGACAAACGCGCGTCGGGACGGTCGATTTTGTTTACGACTATAATCAATTTGTGATTAAGTTCCAGCGCCTTTTGCATAACGAAGCGTGTTTGAGGCATCGGCCCCTCGCACGCGTCGACAAGAACCAAAACGCCGTTTACCATTTTAAGAACGCGCTCGACTTCTCCGCCGAAGTCCGCGTGTCCGGGCGTGTCAACTATATTGATTTTTACGCCGTTATAAAACGCCGACGTATTCTTCGCAAGTATCGTTATACCTCTTTCCCTTTCAAGATCGCCCGAGTCCATAACTCTGTCGGCGACTTCCTGATTGTCTCTGAAAATACCGCCTTGCTTTAACATTTCATTGACCAGCGTCGTTTTGCCGTGGTCTACGTGTGCTATAATCGCTACGTTTCTTACGTCTTCTCTTTTCAAAATAAAGCCTCTTATGATAATAATATGATTTTTCTGTTTACGTCTATAAATTCGCCAAAAGCGCGACCAGAGTTTTAGCGTCTTTGATTTCACCGCGAGCCGTCATCGCTTTAAGTTCGGACTTGTCAATCCATTCCGCCGACAAAAATTCGCCGTCGTCTAAACGTTGCTCGC
>CAZARP010000045.1:2096-4900 GCA_964487575.1 uncultured Christensenella sp. | reverse complement strand
CGTGTTCCACAATCTCCCTCGACGAACGTTTACCGTCCGGCAAAACGACCTCGTCTTTACGCAAGTTTAATATCTTTCCCTTATACAAAACTTCTTTTTTTAAAGTTTTTTCGGTAAAATCCATACTACGCCCTCTTATAACTCGTTAACCACGCCGACGAGCAATTCGCCGACCTTGCGCGCACGCCCCATAAATTTAGACGGATATGCGCGCGTCATATATTTATAAGCCAAAAACGCGTAATCTATCGCTTGCAAATCTTCGCTTTCCACCGCGTTGGCGAGCATGTCTATAAGACAAATTATTTCGCGCTTTTTATATTCTTTAAGATTGGAATTGGCGATTTTAACCTTGTCGTCAAGCAAAATCGTGCGGATAGCCTTAATGTTTTCGCCGTAAGTCTTTTTTGCGAGTTCTTCGTCTTTTTTATCGTTAATCGCTTTTATGCGCGCCGCTTCTTCGGCTTTTTTGCCGTACTCTATCAACGCGTCTTGCGGGTCTTGCAAACTGCCGTCTATTATCCCGCGAGCGAGACGGTCGACCGACGACGCAAAGGGTTTGATGAATTTATTAAGGAACGCCGCGTAACCGGACGAAAAACTGCCGTCTTCGTAAAAATACTTCGCGATAAATTCGTTTAAATCCACGGTTTTAGAGTCTACGTCTAAAAGCACGTTAAGCGTAAACGACAACAGTTCCGCCGCGCTTTCCGGCAGAACGAATTCGCCTTTGTCGCCGGATAAATATTTGTTTTTAACGAGATACCGCTTTTTTGCCGCGGCATAATCGAAATCAACCAGACAATTTTTAAAAAGCGCCATAAGCATATCGGACGACGCAATCGCTTGAAGCAAGTGCGCTATCTTTATATCCGCCAAAATATATTTGCTTTCCAATAAATCTTGCGCTTTAGCGTTGAAAACGGCAAGTTCTTCGACTTTCGTCATAAACGCCCTCCGTACCATAATTTTCCGTATATATTGTACCACAAAAAATCGACGGAATAAACTTTTTTCGCACCCTAAGATAAAAAATTTAGCCTTTTTTCTTTACAAAATGTTTTTTTATGGTATAATGAACGATAGAGATTGTTACAAACGAAATCTTTTACGGAGCCAATATGCAGGTAAAGGGCGACTCATCGATAAACAAGTTAATACTTTTATTCGTTTTCGATAAAATGGAAGTACCGCTTTCGGAGAATACGGTGCTCGATATGTGTTGCTCTTCGAACAACTGGCTCGCGTATATGGACTGTCAGCCGATTTTAAACCAGTTATTGGACTGCGGTTGGATATACGACATAGGTAGCAGCGGTGAACCGCTTTATACGATCACCACCGACGGGCGCGTATGCTTGGCAAACTTTTTTATCAACATACCCGCCTCCACGCGTGAAGAAATATCGCTGTTCATCAAAAACAATCGCGCGCGCTATCGCAGAAAGCAAGAATGCGTCGCCGATTATTTTATGAATAAAGACGGCACCTATACCGTATACCTTAAAATTATAGAACCGGTTCAGCCGGTTTTGGAATTGAAGGTCGTCGTACCCGACAGGCAAACCGCAAAAGACGTCTATAAAAAATGGGGTGAAAAAGCCGCTGACGTTTATCGCAATCTCTACGAAAATTTAGTTGATTAGGAGTTGAATTATGCAAACTTACATGACCAGAGGTACTTGCTCCCGTCAAATCATTTATGACGTCGTTGACGGAAAAGTAACGAACGTAAAATTTATAGGCGGTTGTCTCGGCAACCTTCAGGCAATATCGAGGCTTGTCGACGGCAAACCCGTGGACGAAGTCATTTCTTTGCTGAAAGGCATCAGATGCCGCGGCAATACTTCTTGCGGCGACCAGCTGGCAACGGCGCTTATGGAATACAAAAAGCGTCAAGAAGAACAAATCGATCAATAACGTTAAAAGCGACGGCTGTTTTTGCCGTCGCTTTTACTTTTGTTACGTCGCGCTTTCTAAAAGCGCGTAAAGTTCGTTTTTCAGTCGAATAAACTCTCTTTCGTCGCGAGGATACGCGTTGTATCCGCAAATTCCGTATTTATCCAACACTTCCTCTACCTTTGCCCTACCCACTCTGTCTTCGAGGGTGATAAGCAATTCGTAATCTTGCACGGCTTCCTTAAAAATTTCCGCACGCAAAGACAACAAAACGCCGTCGTCTTTGGGGTACACGATAAACGCGTCGCCCGGAGGAAAAAGTCCGCCGCAATCTACCGTTACGTTAGGATTTATCGGTTCTATCGACAATCTGGAATTGTAAAAATTAAAGCCCCAATGCAAAAATCCGCTCACCGCCGTTTTATATAATTGCACGCCTAAGATACGGTTCCTAAGCGACGGCATCGTTATAAAACGATTGGAATAATTTTCGGTTCTGGGATAGCAACAATAATAAGAAAACAACTCGTTAACCCCTTTCCCCTCGAACTCGCCGAACACGTTGGTGCAACAAACCGGAACGTCCACAAGACCGCGTTCGTAAAAATCATAGTGGCTTAAAGCGTCCATTATTTTGCAGTCGCCTATATGTTTTTTGACCATACTGCGAGCGTGTTCGTAATTGTCAAGCGTCTTGTCGGTAGGTTCGTCGGTTAAATGATAATAACAACGATTTTCCATACCGAGCGCTTTCGTGAATTCATACAATTTCGGAAGCAAGGCGTCTAAAAATTCCGAATAACGAGGGTCGAACTGAGATACTTCCCACCCGAAAAACTTTTCATAACCGTTTTCCGTCGTCGCCATTATTTTAGGACAGAAGAAGCCGCCCCATTGAGTAAACA
>CAZARP010000045.1:0-1996 GCA_964487575.1 uncultured Christensenella sp. | reverse complement strand
CGGCAAGCCTTTTTTGCAAGCCACGCTTACCCAAACCGACCTTTGCTTTTTAGGCATAAGGACAACGCCGAGTTTGCCGATAGGCGCGAGCCTGTCAGGGTATAACCCCGATTTTTCGGATATAAAATAATCGTCCGCCTCTTGCGGTATATATTCCACGGCGACGTTTTCCACCATACGAAAATCGACGTGCTCGGACAAATCGCCTTCTACCTTCAGTTTACACCGCATAGGATACAAAGTCGTATTTTTATAAACAAGTTGAAAATTCACTTGCTCGTTTTTAAGCGCGTAAGAACGGTTTTGTTCTATTTTCGCGTCGCCGTCGATTAAAACGTTTTCTAAACACGATATCGTTTTGCCGATTACACTCGTTTCCGACATATCCGTCTCCTTTATTTATTTTGTCAGATTATTTATTTTTTCTTTTATAGATTTAAGCGCCCTTGCCCTATGGCTTACGGAATTTTTTTCTTCCGCCGCGCACTCGCCGAAACACTTGCCTAAATCTCGGCTGAAAAACAAGGGGTCGTACCCGAAACCGCCGGAACCTTTTTCCTCTTCTAAAATATATCCTTCCGTAACGCCGACGGCACTTAGCGTGTGAACGCCGTCGTAATACACCGCGCAACAAGTAAATCTGGCGCTGCGGTCGGTTATGCCTTTCATATTTTTAAGTAGAAGTTCGTTGTTGCGCTCGTCGGTACCGTCTGCGGAATATCTTGCGCTATAAATCCCAGGCGCGCCGCAAAGCGCGTCGACGCACAAACCGCTGTCGTCGGACAAAGTCGGCAGTTTTATCACGTCGTAAACGGCTTTTGCTTTTATCAACGCGTTTTCGTAAAACGACGTACCGTCTTCGACGATTTCAAAATCCAAACCCAAATCTTTATAACCTATCACCTCGTAATCGGGCAACAGTTCGGCTATTTCTCTCAATTTGCCGCGATTGCCGCTCGCAACCACCAATCGTTTTTTACTCATTTTAACCCCCTCGTAACGGCTGCAAGCCTGACGTAATCTACCGCCGAAAGTTCTTCGCCTCTCGCCGTCCGCGATATATTTGCCTCGTCCAACGCGCTTTCGGCTTCCGCTCGGCTCATCTTTAATAAATTCATCATATTATTGACCAACATTTTTCTTCTGCTCGAAAAAGCGCATCTGACCAACTCCCTCACCTTAACCAAATCGCAATCGGGAAATTTGTTTTTGTCGATGTCTATTTTTACGACTGCGGAGTCTACGTTCGGCGGCGGAGTAAACATTTCCCTGCCGACCTCTTTGATTATTTCGGCATTGCCGCGTAGATTTATGCCCACCGTTATAGCGCCGTAATCGGACGTCTTCGGCGGCGCCGCAAAGCGCATGGCGACTTCTTTTTGCACCATTATCGCCATACCCTTTATCGCGGTCGAGTTTTCAAGAAAATTCATCACTATCGGTGTGGTAACGTAATAAGGAAGGTTTGCCACCAAAAGATATTCTCCCGAAAACTTTTTTTCTATATCGGAGATTTTTTCTTTCATTACGTCCTTAAACACGACATCCACATTAGAGTACGGCGACAACACGCGATTGAGCAGCGGTTTAAGCGAGGCGTCGATTTCGTACGACACCACTTTTTTTGCCCTTTCGGCAAGCGCGCACGTTAAAGCGCCGGCGCCGCAACCTATCTCTAAAACCTCGTCGTCGGACGAAACGCCGGATTTTTCCACTATTTCGCTTAACAACGCTTGGTCGGTTAAAAAGTTTTGACCGTATGCCTTTTTCAGACTAATGCCGAACTCTGACAAACGTTGTTTTAAGTTTTTTTCCATTTATGATTTCTCCGTGTATAATTTTCAAACGGACGCACAATATACTATCGTAAAGAGAACTTCTTTACACGACCCGCTTTTACAAAAGAGGTTATTTACGGCAAAGTGAAACCGCGTTCGGCGGTTTCACTTTTGCGTTTTTAGTTTATTAAACAGTCTGCACGCGTTTGCAAGAACCG
>CAZARP010000044.1:0-9222 GCA_964487575.1 uncultured Christensenella sp. | reverse complement strand
GCACCAATAAAAGCGTAAGTGAAATCGTTAAGGTTTTTCTTACGCTTTTATTTTTTAGTCAAAGCAATAATCGTCGACGGAAAAATCGTTTTTTTGTTTGAAATTATTTTTTTAATTTGGTATAATACGTTTATCAATGAGTAGCGAAGCAGCGTAAGTCCGATTGAAAATCGGGGTTGCGCTGCTTTATTTTACGTCAAAAAAAAGGAGGCTTTATGAAAAACGCGACTACAAACAAAATGGCAACGGGTGCGCTAAAAAAGTTATTTGTAAAAATGGGATTGCCGATGATAATTTCAATGGTGTTACAGGCATTGTATAACGTCGTCGACAGCATTTTCGTGGCAAATATTCAAGACGTCGGCGCACTTGCAAACGAAGCGCTGACGTACGCCTTTCCGGTTCAGATTTTAATCATTGCCGTCGGGGTCGGAACGGGCGTGGGTCTGAACGCGCTGCTGTCTAAAAGCTTAGGCGAACAAGACGGAGAAAAAATCAATAAAATCGCTGGAAACGGAATATTTTTGGCGCTGGTGATCTTCGCCGTTTTCTTAATTTTCGGATTGTTTTTTTCATACGGGTTCATATCCCTTTTCACCTCGAACGCGCAAATAATACAAATGGGCGGAGAATATCTGACCGTTTGCTGTTCGCTTTCTCTGGGTTCCGTCGGCTTTACCGTATACGAAAGATTTTTACAGTCAACGGGAAAGACGCTGTATTCGACGATTGCGCAAATACTGGGTGCTATAACGAATATCGTATTCGACTACGTTTTTATCTTTCCGTTAAAGCTGGGCGTTGCCGGCGCGGCGTGGGCGACGGTACTCGGACAATTCGTTTCTTTAATCGTCGCGATGCTTTTTCATTACGTCGGCAATAAAGAAATAGACGGCGGACTTAAATACGTCAAACCCGACAAAGCGATAATCAAAGCGATATATTCGATAGGCGTTTCCGCCGCGGTTATGCAAGCGCTTCTCTCGGCGATGATGGCGGGAATGAACGTAATTTTAGGCGCCGCCGACGCCGACCCCGTCGTTTTGGTCGGTTCGTTCGGGATATATTATAAAATACAGCAAATCGCGCTGTTTTCCTGTTTCGGTCTTTCGAACACCATAATTACCCTACTGTCTTTCAACTACGGAATGAAAGACAAAAAGCGCTCTAAAGACTGCGTCAAATACGGCATAACGGACACCTTGATAACCGCCGCCGTCATAACCGTCCTGTTCGAAATTATAGCAAATCCGCTGTCGAAACTATTTGCCCTGTCGAACGGTTCCACCGTCGAACTCGTTACCGTTTGCGAACGGGCGACGAGAATAGCGTCTATCGGATACCTGTTCATGGGGTTTAACGTCGCCGTACAGGGGGTGTTGCAAGCATTGAGATATGCCTTTAAACCTCTTTTGACCGCCGCACTCAGGCTAATCGTATTCACCTTTCCGATAGCCTTTTTGTTCACCCTCTCGCCGAACGTCGTCGAGATTGTCTGGTGGACGTTTCCGCTTGCGGAATTTTTAACGGCAATCGTATCGTTTTTTATGCTGAAAGAAGCGATAAAAACAAAAATCGAACCGCTGTAAAAAAGCCGATACGACCGATATTTTTTCGAAAAAGCGTTGCCATTAACTTTGCGATAGTGTATAATGTACGCGACGTATTTAAGAAGGAGAAAAATATGAAAGAATTTATTACCGTTTTAAGAAAGCCCGACAACGTTATAGGCGCGACGGAAGCGTCGTCTTTTCGTTTCGAGGAAAATCCGTTTGCCGACTGTCCCGTCAAATACGATTACGTCGTCGGCGAAAAAAGCGCAAAGGTCATAGTCTATCCCTCGGGAAGCCCGGTTAAATATTTAAAACTCCGTTTCCGCGGCGATTTTTCGTTTATAGAAAAGGTTTTCGGCGACGCTTGGGGGAGGTCCTCTTGTTGGGAACCGTTAGAGTGGACCAGCGTGCGTTGCGACCGCAGTTTACCTTGGTTTACCTACGTAATCGGCGACGACAGAATGAAATGTTACGGCGTTAAAACAAGCCCCGACGCTTTCGTTATGTGGCAGGTTGACAACTTCGGCATAACGTTGTTTTTAAACCTTACTTGCGCGCAACGCGGCACCGACTTAAAAGAACCGCTTTTAGCGTGCGAAGTCGTGGAATTGGAAAGCGGCGTCGGCGAAGACCCTTATAAAGTCGCGAAAAAGTTTGCCAAACTTATGTGTCAAAACGGCGTACAACCCAAAACGCCCGTATTCGGCGTTAATAACTGGTACTGGGCGTACGGCAATATAAATTACGATATAGTTTCGGACGAGTGCGATTACCTTAAAGAAATGACTGCCGGTTGCAAAAACGAGCCTTACCTCGTTATAGACTCCGGCTGGACGGTCAACCGCCTCCTCGACGACGGTAAATATTTAGGCGGTCCGTGGACGCACGACAAAACGAGGTTCCCCGGCGGAATGGTCGAAATAGCGGATACCATTCACTCCAAAGGCGCTAAAGCCGGTTTGTGGTACAGACCGATGATAACGACCGACGAACTCCCCGACGAAGCCGTCATATACAAAAACGGCAGCGGCAACGTTATGGACCCGTCGCATCCGTTGGTTTTGGAAAGGCTGGAACGCGACGCCGCGCTTATGACAAAAACTTACGGCTTCAACCTTTTAAAACACGACTTTTCGAGAGAAGACACCACCGGCGGTCCCGGCGGCGAATACCCTGCGGAAATCGTTAAACTTAAAATTAAATATTTCGACAACACGAAGACCACCGCAACTATTACCAAAAACCTGTATAAAGCCATTCAAAAGGGCGCCGGCGACGCCGAGGTCATCGGTTGCGACGTGTTCGGGCATTTGTCGGCAGGTATTCATTCCATGCAAAGGATAGGCGGCGACACGAGCGGCAACTGTTGGGAATGGACGAGAGCGGACGGTATAAACTCTATGATGAGGCTGCCCACCAACGATATATTCTACAACGCCGACCCCGATTGCCCGGCTTTCACGAAAACCGTCGACTACGACCTAAATATGGACTTTTTAGAGGTGTGCGCGCTGACCGGAATGACCGCGCTTGCGAGCGTCACCCCTCACACGCTGTCCGACGCGCAAATGAAACGCATAAACGAAATTTATCGGCTTGCCGATAAGGGCGAAAGCAAATACGAAATCAAACACTTCGATAAGGTTTCCATACCTTATACCTTCGCTTCCCCCGACGGCAAAGACGAAAAGATTTTCAACTGGCAACGCAAACACGACGGCGTAAGGTCGGTATTCCACTGGATAGAAACACCCGACGAAAATTAGCGAAAAACATAAAACGGATTTGTTACCGAAAAGTAGCAAATCCGTTTTTCTTTTAAGTTAATACCGCCAGCAAAACCGTCCCGACCGTCAGCAAAGAAAGCCCCGCCCAAGCCTTTGCGGACAATTTTTCTTTAAACACCGCGAGAGAAAAGAACACGGTAATTAAAATGCTCGCCTTATCGATAGGCACGACCACGCTGACCTGCCCGTATTTTATGGCGTAATAATAACACATCCAACTCGCCCCCGTAGCCACGCCCGACAAAACGAGAAACAGCAAATCCTTTTTCGTAACCTCTTTAATCTGCCTCGCCTCGCCCGAAAACGCCGCGATTGCCCACGCCGCGACGAAAACCACGCACGTACGTATCGCCGTCGCAAGATTGGAATTAACCTCCCTTACGCCGACTTTTGCGAGAAGAGAAGTTGCCGCCGCGAATATCGCCGATAAAAGCGCCAGAAACAACCACGCCCTTTTCTCCTTGCCCTCGCCCTTTTTTATATCGGTCATTAAAAAAGTCCCGACGGCTATCGGAACAAGGCATAAGATTTTTATATGCCAAAGTCGACGTTCGTCGGGGAACAAAACCATCGCGAACAGCACCGACAATACCGCGCTCGACTTATCGACCGCCGCCACTTTGGAAACTTCGCCAACCGACAGCGCCTTAAAGTAGCATATCCAGCTTGCGCCGGTAGCCGCGCCCGATAAAATCAGGAACACCCACGACTTAAAATCGATTGCGGAAATTGCCCCGTAGACGCCGGTAACGAAAACGATAACCCAGGCGAAAATCAAAACGACGGACGTACGTATCGCCGTCGCAAGGTTAGAGTTGATTTTTTTTACGCCGCATTTCGACAGAACCGTAGACGCCCCTGCGAAAACCGCGGAAAGAACAGCCGCTAAAATCCACATACCGTCGCCTTTTTATCAGTCGAAACGCACCCGCATTTCCGTAAAATTTTTCAAACGTCGGCTTCGTAATTGCAATCCCGCGCGCTCGATGAAGAATTGGTCGACCGCTTCCCAAAGGAAAACCCAAGCGAAAATATCTATACATTCCACCCATACTTCCCCCAAACCGGAAGCGCTGAACACGAACATACTAATCAACGCCAAAATCCCGACGATCGCAAACACCGCGGCAATCATCGTCTTTCTTTTCATATCGCGAAGAACTCCGCGATACTGCAGAGAAAAATAATTCTTTATCGCTTGCGGATAGGCTTTCCTCTCGTTTTCGTCTATGCAATCGCCGTGCACGTTAAGCGCCAACGGCTGAGAGGGATGGAAAGCGCTTGCGGCGTTTTCCAAAAATTCCGCAACCTCTGACGAGATTACCGGTTTGCCGTTTTCCGCATACGGTGACAAAAAATCGTCGTCGTTGCTTACCGACATATCGATGGTGCCGAGCAGATTTTTATTTTTGATTTTTCGCATCGTCCGTTATCCCCAATCTCGCTTTGGTAAAGTTTGCGCCCCACATCTTGATATAGTCGTATAAATCGTCTAAAGTAATGTCGCTCAAACCCTTGCAGTATCTGATGTATTCGCAAACCAAGCCTTCTATAAATATATTTATATCCAACGCGATGTACTTTTTTTCTTTTATCTGCGTGTTCTCCATGCAGATCTTCAAAAGCTTGTCGCCGACTATCATAGAAAACTTTCTCGCCAAAAACGTCGCGTCGTTGGACTTGCACAAGAATTTATAATTCTTGTCGTTCTCCCTGAGAAAATCGAAAAACATATCGAAGAATTGTTCTTGATTTACCGTTTGAAGTCCGTTTATCAATTCGTTAAACTTATCGAGCAATTCGTTTTCGTAATCCTCTGCGACGGCGTAAATATCGTCGTAATGCGAATAAAACGCACCTCTGCTTATTTTTGCGCGCAAGCAGAGTTCGCTGACGGACATCTTGCAAAATTCCCTTTTCTCGGCGAGCATTTCCGCAAAGACGTCTTTTATCTTCTTTTTCGTCCTTTTTGAAGCGTTGTTTACATTCTTTGATTTCATTATACTACCGAACGAGCGAACGACTTAAACCTCGCCCTCACCTTTTATCACAATTATAATCCAACGGAATAAAATTGTCAATACGAAAAGGCTTTTTATCGTTAAAACAGTTACTCTTTGGGGACCTTCTTTACAAGACGTTTTATCGGCGTCGCATACAAAAGCACCAACGCCACCGCCGCACAGACAACCGCCTGAACTATCTGGAAAGGAAGTTTTATCATCGCGTATTCGTAAGTACTGTAAAACCATATTTTACCGTAAGTATACCCTAACACGTTGATGACCGCGCCTACCGCAACCGCGACTATGCTCCGCCATAACACGGGCAAATCGTCTTTTTTACCGACGATAAGAGATATGGCAACCGCCTGCACACCCCTTGTCACAAGCGACACCCACATAGGCGCCGGATAAAATATCGCGTCACCTAAAAACGCGCCGACGCCGCCGACGATGAAGGCGGACAACGGGTCTAAAACGATAGCCGCTATGCAAATCACTATATCGTTAAGATATATTTTCCCGCCCGGCACCGGCACCCCGAACGAACTTAAAACCACGTTAAGCGCGGTAAACAGTGCCACGTAGCACAACTTTTTGGTGGAAAAAAATTTCTCTTCCATAATTTATTCTCCTCTTGTTGACAATAACGTCGTCTATATTATATACTTTTTACTGGACTTAAAAAAATAACCAAAATCATATAATTTTATAATACCAGTTTAGGCTTATGAAAAAATACTTACAAGTGTACGACAAACTTAAAAACGACGTTATAAACGGCGCGTACCCCTTAAAAACCAAACTTCCGTCCAAAAGAGAAGCCGCGGAAAAATTTTGCGTTTCTCTCGCGACGGTCGAGCACGCTTACGAGCTTTTAGTAAGCGAGGGATTTATAGAGTCTAAAGAACGGAGCGGATATTTTTCCGCTTACGCCGCCAATTCTTCTTATCTGTCCGCCCCGACAAACGAACCGTTGCGCCCGGCGACGTCTTTAGAACAAAGTTCGAGCGATTTCCCGTTTTCCGTTTACGCGACGGCGGTGCGCGGCGTGCTAAACGATTACGGAAAGGTTTTATTCGACAAGTCGCCGAACGGCGGAATACCCGAACTTCGGTCGGCGATAAAAAACTATCTGCGCAGGAACAGAGGAATTGATATCGACGAGGACAGGATTATCGTCGGCTCGGGCGCAGAGTACCTTTACGGAATGATAATAGAACTTTTAGGACGAACTCGCACTTACGCGATCGAAGACCCGTCTTACGGTCAAATAGAAAACGTCTACGCCGCCAAGGGCGCCAAAGTCGTTAAACTGAAACTACGCGAGGGCGGAATAAATTCCGCGGAACTTAACGCCGCAAACGCCGACGTTTTGCACGTAACACCCTTCCGCAGTTACCCCACCGGCGTAACGGCGAACGCCTCAAAAAAAGCCGAATACCTAAAATGGGCAAAACAGCGAAACGGATATATCATAGAAGACGATTATCAGTCGGAATTTTCTTTGACGTCTAAACCGGAGGACACGATTTTCGGCGTCGACGACGAAAACGTCATATACTTAAACACCTTTTCCGCCACCGTCTGTCCGGGGATTAGGACGGGCTATATGCTTTTGCCCAAAAGCCTTTCTCGATTGTTTTACGATAAACTCGGGGTTTATTCTTGCACGGTGCCGACGTTGGAACAACTCGTTTTGGCAAAACTGATAAACGACGGAACGTTCGAACGTCATCTTAACAGGGTACGCCGAGCGCGAAGAAAAGAGAAAAACAAAGAATAACCCCGATTAACCGATAATCGGATAATAAGTTTTGCCGCGTCAACGCCTTTTTTACGAAAATGAATGGATTTTTTCGAACACATAATGTATAATATAAAAAAACGGAGTATATAGATGAATAAAATTTTAAGCAAACGCAACTTAAATCCGACGGTCACGCTGATGCAAATCGAAGCGCCGCTCATAGCCAAAAAGGCAATGCCCGGGCAATTCGTTATTCTGCGTGTGGACGAACAAGGCGAACGCATTCCCCTAACCATCGCCGATTACGACGCGGCGACGGGTACCGTCACAATAATCTTTCAAGTCGTCGGCGCGACGACTATGGCGTTAAATCGCAAAAACGCAGGCGAATTCATTCACGACTTCACCGGTCCGCTCGGCAGACCGACCGAAACGGCAAACCTTAAAAAAGTCGCCATCATAGGCGGCGGCGTCGGTTGCGCAATCGCCTATCCCGTAGCGAAAAAGCTACACGAACTCGGCGCGACGGTACATTCGATAGTCGGCTTCCGCAATAAAGATTTGGTTATTTTGGAAGACGAATTCGAAAAAGCGAGCGACGCTTTTTATAAGACGAGCGACGACGGTAGTTGGGGCGAAAAGGGCTTGGTTACCGACGCGCTTAAAAAACTGATAGACGGCGGAGAAAAGTACGATAAGGTCATCGCCATAGGACCGCTGGTTATGATGAAGTTCGTTTGCCTTCTCACCAAACAATACGGCATACCGACCGACGTCAGTATGAACCCGATAATGATCGACGGCACGGGTATGTGCGGCTGTTGCAGGCTGACTGTGGACGGACAGGTCAAATTCGCGTGCGTCGACGGTCCCGACTTCGACGGACACAAGGTTGATTTCGACGAAGCCATAAACCGCTCTAAAAACTACGCCGACTTCGAAAGAAAAGCCAGAGAAGAAGATTGCAACCTTTTTAAAAAGGAGGTAGAATAACCATGCCGGATATGAGCCTTAAAAAATACGAAATGCCCGTTCAAGCCGCTAACGAAAGAAATAAAAACTTCGACGAGGTGGCGCTCGGTTATACGGCGGAACTGGCTGTAAAAGAAGCAAAACGCTGTCTAAACTGCAAACACAAACCCTGCGTCGGCGGTTGTCCCGTTAAAATCGACATACCGTCGTTTATCGCAAAAGTAGCCGACGGCGACTTCGAGGGCGCTTACGATATTATTTCCGCAGACAGTTCGCTCCCTGCCGTATGCGGCAGAGTTTGTCCGCAAGAAACCCAATGCGAAAGCAAATGCGTCCGCGGAATAAAAGGCGAACCCGTCGCTATCGGTAGGTTGGAAAGATTTGTAGCCGACTATCACAGAGAACGTTCCGATAATACGAAAACGCGCGATATTGCGTCTAACGGCAAAAAAGTTGCCGTCGTCGGTTCGGGTCCGTCGGGACTTGCGTGCGCCGGGCAACTGGCGAAACAAGGCTACGACGTTACCGTATTCGAAGCCCTACACTGCGCAGGCGGCGTTTTAAGTTACGGCATACCCGAATTCAGACTGCCCAAATCCATCGTCCGCGCGGAGATCGATGGTCTAAAATCTCTCGGCGTTAAGTTCGAATTGAACACCGTCGTCGGCAAAACGCTGACCGTAGACGAACTTAAAAACGACTTCGGCTTCAGTGCGATATTTATAGGTTCGGGCGCAGGCTTGCCGAAATTTATGAACGTCCCCGGCGAAAACTTAAACGGGGTGTATTCCGCCAACGAATTTTTAACGAGAATAAACCTTATGGGCGCGCATAAAGAACGTTCCGAAACGCCCGTACAAAAAGCGACGAGCACAGTCGTTTTCGGCGGTGGGAACGTAGCGATGGACGCGGCTCGCTCGGCGAAACGACTCGGCTCCGACGTAAAAATCGTTTACAGAAGAACGGAAAAGGAACTCCCTGCAAGGAAAGAAGAAGTCGAACACGCCATGGAAGAAGGCATAGAATTTATTTTTCTCGCCGCGCCTATAGAAATTATCGGCAAAGACGGAAGAGTTTGCTCGGTTAAGTGCCAAAAAATGCAACTCGGCGAACCCGACGCGTCGGGCAGAGCACGCCCCGTACCGATAGAAGGCGGC
>CAZARP010000043.1:0-9605 GCA_964487575.1 uncultured Christensenella sp. | reverse complement strand
TAATATCCCAAAACCGAAGTATTAAAGGAAAATCTTTCGAACTGCTTTTTATAATCGCTTAAAGGATGTCCTGACAAATATACGCCGACTACGGATTTTTCCAAAGTAAGTTTTTCTTTCGACGAAAACTCGGATAATTCGGGATATTCTAATTTTAACCCTTCGTCCTCGTCCAATACCGTGCCGAAAAAACTGATTTGCACGTCGTTTTTCTTTTTATTACTTTCGGAAATTCTATCCATATAGTCGGCATAAACAGCCATAATGGTCCTGCGGTTTACGCCGAAGCAATCGAACGCGCCTGCCAAAATAAGACTTTCCACCAGTCTTTTATTGATGCCGAAACCTATACAACGACAAATAAAGTCTTCGAAGGATTTGAAATCGCCGTTTTCCGTTCTCTCTCCGACGATATTGTTGATGACGCCCAGTCCGACGTTCTTCAATCCGACCAATCCGAACCTTAAGCCTCCGTTTTCGCACGAAAAATACGCTTTACTTTTATTGATGTCCGGCGGAGCGACGTTGATTTCTTTCGATTTTAAATAGGATAGATATTTAGAAGTTTCCTCTATATTGTCTATTCTGTTATTTAAAATAGACGCGAAAAACTCAACCGGGTAATATCGTTTAAGATACGCCGTCTGATACGCGAGCACCGCATACGCCGCGGCGTGCGACTTGTTGAAAGCGTATTTAGCGAACCCAGCCATTTCGTCGAAAATCTCCGTCGCGATCTGTTCAGGAACACCGTTTGCGAGCGCGCCGCATATCGGCTTACCGTTTTCTGCGACGCCGCCGTTAATGAATATCTTTTTTTGGCGAGCCATTTCCTCAACGTTCTTTTTACCCATCGCCCTACGGACTATATCCGATTGACCGAGCGAGAAACCGCCGAGCTTTTGACATACTTGCATAACTTGCTCTTGATAAATCAATACGCCGTACGTCGCTTTCAAAATCGGCTCCAACAGCGGAGATTTATATTGAATGCTGTCCGGATTATGCTTGTAACTGACGTAAGTCGGAATAGAGTCCATAGGCCCCGGACGATAAAGCGAAATACCTGCTATTATATCTTCGAAGGTAGACGGCTTTAAATCGCGCATAAACCTTTTCATTCCCGGGGACTCTAACTGGAATACGGCGTCCGTTTCTCCGTCGCCGATAAGTTTGTACACTTCTTGATCTTCGTAACCGAGTTTATGAAAATCTAACTCCGCGCCGAAGTCTTCTTTTATATACTGTTTTGCCTTTGCGATATCCGTCAACGTGCGCAATCCCAAAAAGTCCATCTTGAGCATTCCTAACTGCTCGACCTCTTTCATGTCGAACTGCGTCGTTACGTCGTCGCCGCTCCGTTGTAAGGGAACGTTATCTGCAATAGGCTTAGCGCAAATTACCACGCCTGCCGCGTGCATACCCGTTTGTCTCGGCATATCTTCTACGCGGATAGCCATATCGACGACTTTTCTTACAACCTCGTCTTCGGCATACATATCTTTTAATTCTTTTACCGACACGTCTTCGCCGTCTTTGTTCTTGGCAAAGCCGAAACTTTCGGATATACTGCTTTTACCGTCCATCAGTTTGGTAACCTTGTCGGTTTCGGCAAACGGCACCCTAAACACCCTACCGACGTCTTTAATCGCCGCTCTGCCGGCAAGAGTGCCGAAAGTTACTATCTGCGCTACGCGGTCGGCACCGTACTTCCCTCTTACGTAATCCACGACCTCTCCGCGACGGTCGTCTTGAAAGTCGATATCGAAGTCGGGCATACTGACGCGCTCTTTATTCAAAAAGCGTTCGAAAACCAAATCATATTTTAACGGGTCGACGTCCGTGATGCCGATAGAATATGCGATAATCGACGACACGCCGCTTCCTCGTCCGGCGCCGACCGAAATCCCTATACTTTTAGCATAGTTGATAAAATCCCATACGATAAGATAGTATTCAATATACCCCATAGAGTGTATCGTTTCGAGTTCGTAATCGAACCTTTCGCGTATTTCGTCGGTAATTACGGGATATCTCTCACGCACGCCTTTCTCCGCAAGGTCTTTTAAAAATTCATACGCGGTTTGTCCGTTATCGGGGACATATCCCGGTATCAACGAATTATCTCTTATCGGCTCGCACTTTTTGTTCAAATCGAAAATAGGTTCTTCGTTGCATTTCTCCGCTATGACGAGCGAATTCGAAATAGCTTCCGGAATATAAGAAAACAATTCCGACATTTCCTCGGGCGATTTCAGATAAAATTCGCTGCCGTCCATCTTAAACCTCGACGGATCGTCGATTGTGGACTTGGTCGAAATACACGCTATAACGTCTTGAACTTCGCTGTCGCGTCTTTCGATATAGTGAACGTCGTTCGTCGCGACGACTTGTATGTCGAGTTCGCGCGCGAGCTTTATAAGAAGCGGTAAAACTTTCTTTTGTTCGGGCAAACCGTGGTCTTGCAACTCTATATAAAAATCGTCTTTGAAAATGTCTTTGAAAAATAAAGCCGCCTTTTTTGCGCCGTCATAATCGCCGGCGAGTAAAAGTTTGGGAATTCTGCCCTGCAGACACGCCGACAAACATACCAACCCTTCGGTATGTTCGGCAAGCAACTTATAGTCTATTCTGGGTTTATAATATAAACCGTCCACGTATGCGACGGAGTCCAGTTTAATTATATTTTTATATCCTTTTTTGTTTTTGCAAAGCAATATAAGGTGGTCGTATTCTCTGCTTGTTTTTTCTTTATAGTCGTCGACGACGTAAAACTCGCACCCGATAATAGGCTGCATTTTGGCTTCTTCTTCCGAAGCACCGTTCTCCAACGCTTTAAGATACGCCTTTTTTGCACATTCGGCAAAATAAAGCGTACCGAACATATTTCCGTGGTCGGTAATCGCTAAGGCGTGCATACCCTTTTCTCTGCATGCTTTGAAAACATTGTCTATTCTTGTCGCTCCGTCCAACAGGCTGTATTCGGTGTGGACGTGTAAATGTACGAAATCTGACATCGTAACTTCCTTTTTAAATTCGTTCGAATATTTCGACGATTTTTCTTAATCTGTGATTTAAGCAACTCTTGCTTATGCCGAGGCTTTCCGCAAGTTCCGCAAGCGTGTCCTCCGGGTTTTCGCGACGCGCGCGAGCCGTAGCGGCAAGTTCCGCGCCTAAAAAATCCAATCCGCGCTTTTTTTCTATCCCGTTCACCGCTTCGATTTGTTTCGCCGCGGCTTCGACCTGCCTCGACACGTTGCCGAGGTCGCAGTTTTTTTGTCGGTTGGTCTTATTCTTTAACTCTCTGTCTATCATCAACCCGGTAAGTTTTAACATACTTTTCGGCGTTTGCAAAAACGCGGTAAAATCCTTTATGCCCTCGCCGCTTTTTACGTATAAAACATACAACTCTTTTCTTCTCATTATTTTAGCGTCTATCCCGAACTTTCTTAAAATTTCTTCGGTTTCCGACGCGGGCGTATAATGAGAAAACTGCATTTCGAGATGATAACCGCTGTCGGACGCGTTATCGCTCGGAACTACGCACGCCCCTGTTGCCAAAAACAATCCCTTTATAAAGTTATGCAAGCAACATTCTTTTTCGGTTAATTCGCCGTAAAACTTGAGATTGACGACGTAATCGCCGTCCGTCTTTTTTAAAATATCGAGCGACGTCAATATAGTAACCGCATCGCCCCCGACTACCGATACGGTAAACTTATCCCTTTTGTTAAGTCTGTCCTCCGAAGCGACTATCTCTTGAACGTCGCAATCAAAAACAACCTTTATCAAAGAGGTTATAAGCGAGGCCGCCTCTTTTGAAAAAACGTTAAATTGCAGCCCGAGTTTTTTTCCGTCTACAAAAATTTCACCGCTACCGCGAATAAACCCTGCCAAAAACGCGCGTTTGCAATGGAACTCTTTTGGGGGCTTAGATAAAATTTCCGCTTTTATACCTTCACCGAAATTCATTGCTTACCCTTCCTTTTTGCAAATCTAAATTCCGGAATTCGACCGTCTATATTATCTATTCTTTCGAGGGGAAAGCCCGTCCTGTCGAGCATTTCTTTAACAAGGTCGACATTTCCCACTAACTCGGGACGATGCGCGTCCGACGATATTATAAAACGCGCGTCCGTTTTAAGCACGACGGCTATATCGTCGTCGGTTAAATGAACTTTTTTCGCGTTCAATTCTAAATAAGTTCCGTTGTCCGCCGCAGCTTTCGCAACTTCCGTCACATCGGTAAAACTACAAAAATTTAAATGAGTTATTACGTCGACGGGATTGTTTTTTATAACGTTTACTATGGCTTTTGTGTTTGTTTTAACTAACGATTTCGGCGGTTTTTCGCACCCGAAAGTCGACAAAACGAGGTTCGGTAACGCCATCGAAAAAACAGAACCGAATTTATACATAATAAATTTATGCAATCCGGCAAGATATATATCGAAACTATCGTACAGTTTAGGCGGCAAATCGGTCGTTCCGTCCACGCCTATCACGTTCGCTTCGATACCCAAAAGCACGTTAACCCCCGTTCTGTCGGAAGCCTCTTTACACAGTTGTTTCATCAACGGCAAATTTCTTTTCTTTAATCCGAACGCATTGTGCGCGAACCCGTGATCGGAAATCCCGAGTTGTAACAAGTCTTTTTCTTTCGCTTTTTCGGCATTATCCGAAATGGTGCCTTTGCCGTGGCTGAAAATCGTATGGGTATGATAGTCTGCCGAAAGTTTCATTGAAATTCACCTACGTATTCGATTTCCTCTTGCAAACGGACGCCGAATATCCTGTTAACCTTTTCTTTTATATATTGAATTAAGGCGTAAACGTCGCCTGCCGTCGCACCGACTTCGGTAACGATAAAATTACCGTGTATCTTAGATACGGTCGCGCCTCCGACGCTTTTGCCCTTTAACCCTGCCAAGTCTATCAGTCTGCCCGCCGAAGAACCTTGCGGATTTTTAAATACCGAACCGCAGCTGGTACCGTGCGGTTGCATCGACGACCTACGTTCTATAATCGGTTTTATCCTTTCTATAAGGCAATCCGAACCGACGTACGTCGGAAATGAAAAGTCCGCGGCAATCACTATACCGCCGCCGTTTAAAAATCTGCTACCTCTATACGCGAAACGGCAATCGCCTTTATCGACCTTTACTATTCTGCCGTTTTTTAAAACCTCTACGTACGACAGATAATCGGATACGTTCCTACCGAACGCCCCGGCGTTCATCGTCACCGCGCCACCGACGGAGGCAGGTATACCATACAATTCCTCTATACCGGTAAATCCGCCGGAAACGGAAATCTCTATCAATTTATTTAAGCTTGCGCCGCACATAGCACGAACCGTCTTCCCGTCCGAAAACACGCCCGACAACTTTTTCGTGCAAATTACAGCGCCGTCGAAACCTTCGTCCGAAAACAAGACGTTGGTTCCGTTGCCTATTATTTTATAAGAGATTTTACACTCTTTAACCGCTTGTATTACTTCTTTTAAAGCTTTGAGCGAATAAGTTTCTATATAATATTTAGCATTGCCGCCGACTTTATACCCCGAGCATTCGGACAGCGGATAATTGAACTCTACTTCCGTATCGATTATTTTAGACAGAGAGTCGATAAAAACCATAAATCTCCTTTTTATATTTTACTATAATACAATTTTTTTTTCAAGGCATAAGCAGAACATTTTTTAATTTTTTCGTTTGCGCTTCTTTATCGACGTAATCTGCCGACGCTATAGATTTAATTATAGCCAAATCGTCTTTAGACGAAAACGCCGATACCGTCGACTTTGCCGTCGCTACGTGTAGTTTTCGATATTCCTCCGGATTTCCCTCAACGTCGTAATATATCGATTGCATATTGACGACGCTTAATTGTTTTTGTACTTCTTCCGACAAAAGATACTTAACGAATTCATTGCACGCACATAGTTTGTCGTCGTTTAGCGAAGTTACGGATATATACTGATATAGGTCGTTAAACTCGGGCACGCCTTCGACTGAAAATTCCATACCGGAATTAGTCAATCTGACAATATCTCTTTGCGTTCCCAATAAAAATGCGAATTTACCGGTACAAAAAGACTGATATGCATCTCTCTGCTTTTCTCTTTTTATTTCTGAAAATTTTTCTTCGCGTAAAAGCAACGCGCATTCGGGGAGATTGTTTTCTCCGCAAGAAAGCACGATATTGTTCTTATCCGTAATCCTCGGATTGCGAATAAGAACGTATCCGCCTCCGCACCAAGGCAGCGCGTATGATTTATTTCCTAAGACGCCGGCATAAAAAGTTTTATCGGCGTCTATTACGCTTTGGTTTTTAACGTTTACTCCGACGCCGTACGATACAAGGTCGGGATAGTTCCCCGAAGATATTTGTTCGTTAAAACTTTCGGAAGTATGAGAAACAACGCTGATAAGCGTCCCGGTATTATTCCTTTCGAACCCCCTCGCCGCTTTTAACAAAAATTGTTTACGAGAACCCGTTCCGCCCTCAAAAGTTTCCACGTGCCACAAAGTAATTATCCCCTTATACACGTCGTCGCTTTTATCGTTTTTCGCTTCCGTCTGCGTGTTTATGCCGAAGAACAAGGTGCAAAACGCGCAAATTGCAATTATTCCGCCGAAAATCACTCGTAATATCTTCATAATTTTAAGTATATTCCGCCGGACATAAAAAAAGGACTTCCGAAAAGGAAATCCTTTACATTACGATTTAACGAATTGTTATCGGTCGGCGCGACGGTCCCAATGCCGCGGTAGACGCGAGCCTTACGTCGAAAAGTTCGTTTATCACGTCGTTGACTTGTTTAAGCGATACGCTTCCCAGCTTTTTCATTCTTTCTTTGAAATCGAATTGTTTATCCAAGAACAGCGCGTATTTACCGCAAAGCAACATCTGCGACGAAGTGCTTTCACGTCCTAACACGAAAGCGCTTTTAAGTTGCTCTTTTCCTCTTAAAAATTCGCTTTCGGTTATACCGCGATTTTGAAAAGTTCTCAATTCGTTTACTATGGCGTTCACCGCACGCGTCCTCGACGAAGTATTCACGCCGGCATATATTTCTATTACGCCTTGATCTTTATATTGAGAAAGATAAGAATATACGCTGTATGCCAAACCCAAATCTTCACGTACGCGCTGAAACAAACGACTGCTCATTCCGCCGCCGGATATTATATTGGCGATACTTAACGCGTCGCTGCGTTCGTCGGTAACCGAAACGCCCGGCAAAGCAAACGCTATATGCGTCTGTTCGGTCTTTTTCGTTTTCAACAAATGAGACGGCTTATCGTAAGGATAGACGGCTTGAGGGGCGCTTTGATATCGAGTAAACTTGTCCGCAAAATACTTTTCGACAAGTTCGACGGTCTTTTCGACGTTGACGTTGCCGGCAACGGAAACAACCACGTTGTCCGCCGTATAATATTTATCCATATATGCTTTTACGTCTTTACTCGTGAAACGTTTTACGTTCTGCGCGGTACCGAGTATCGTTCTGCCCAATCCCTCTCTGCCGTGAAAACTTTCCGCCAAAAGATCAAGACACAAATCTTCGGGAGAGTCTTCGCTCATATTGATTTCTTCGATAATAACGCCTTTCTCTTTTTCCAACTCGTCCTTATCGAAAACCGCGTTAAAGAACAAATCGGAAAGTACGTCGACGGAACGCTCTAAATGTTCCGACGTTGATTTAGTATAATAACAGGTAAGCTCTTTTGACGTAAAAGCGTTAATCTGCGCGCCTATACGGTCTATGCAGTCGGATATTTCGAAAGCCGAGCGGTTTTCGGTCCCCTTAAACACAGTATGTTCGATAAAGTGAGAAATCCCGTTTTCCTCCTCGCTCTCGTTTGCGCTGCCGGTTTTTACCAATACCCCGACGCTGACGGAAAACATCCCCGATATTTTGTTTATAACCACCCTTAAACCGTTGTCGTATTTTTTATATAACATTTTCTCTCCAATAACGTGTAAAACTATACTTCGTTAGATATTGCCTGCGATACCGTGGTAAGCGAAAACCCTTTGGCGACAAGCACTGACAATATGTTCGGCAAAACTTCGAGCGTGTGTTCTTTAGGGTGCATAAGTATTATGTCCCCCGCTTTAACGCTTGCGGTAGCACGCTTAAATATTTTGCTTTTATCTTTATCTCGCCAGTCTATGGTATCCTTCGACCACATAACGACCTTATAACCGAGGTCGTAAGCGGCTTCGAGCGTGACGTCGGAAAAGCTGCCCGACGGAGGCGCAAAAAGTTTAAGCTTAACGCCGCATAATTCGCCCACTACCTTGTCCGTTCGTTCGATTTCCTTTCGGTTACCGTCGTAATCGAGTTTTTTATGGTCTTTATGAAAATATCCGTGATTTGCGATTTCGTGACCTTTATCGATAAGATAATTTATCGTTTCGGCATTGTCGTCCGCCCAACAACCGCCGACGAAAAACGTCGCTTTTGCCCCGTATTCTTCAAACACGTCTGCCATACCTTTGACGACGTCGGCGTTTTCGTACACGTTAACCGTTATACATACCGCGTTTTTCCCTTGATCGACGAAGTAAAGCGGATCCTTTACCTTACCGCCGTACATCGGCGCCGAACTTTCCGGAAAAAAACACACGACCGCGACTATCGCCAACACTATCGCAAGAGACGTATTGGTAATAACGGATATTCTGGTATTTAGTCTTTTCATTTATACCTGCCTCTATTCGTTATTTTATGAATAAAAGCAACTGTAAATTACAAGAAAAGTTTTTTTAATAAAATATGCAAGGCTTTTGCCTTGCATATCAACTTTTTAGTCTTTTATGATTTCCAGAAGTTTCAAGTCGATACCTTTATCGCCTATCTTTATTATCTCTACTTTCACTTTATCGCCGATGTGAAGAACGTCTTCGACGCTGTTAATGCGTTTATCGCTAATTCTGGAAATATGGATTAATCCGTCTTTCCCGGGTGCGAGTTCGCAGAAAGCACCGACCTTCGGCAAAATTCTTACGACTTCCGCAATAAACATATCGCCTACTTCGGGATCTTTTGCGATGGAAAGTATAATCGCTTTCGCACGTTCTGCGTTTTCGATAGGTCCGACGGTGGAGATATAACCTCTTCCGCTGTCGTCGTCGTTAAAGTCGATTTCGGTGCCGGTCTCTTCCATTATCTTCTTTATCACGCAACCTTGTTTGCCGATAACGTCGCCGATCTTTTCGGGGTCGATTTCGAAGCTCAAAATCTTAGGAGCGTAAACCGAAAGCTCGGGGCGGGTTTCGGGAACGCATTCGAGCATCTTGGAAAGAATAAACTGTCTGCCCTCGTTCGCCTGATTGATTGCGGTGTGCATAATTTCTTCCGAAATGCCTTTAATCTTAATGTCCATTTGAATAGCGGTGATACCTTTCGTGGTACCTGCTACCTTAAAGTCCATATCGCCGAGGAAATCTTCCAAACCCTGTATATCGGTCATAACGCGGAATTCACCGGTTTCTTGATTTTTAATCAATCCCATCGCAACGCCCGCAACAGGCGCCTTTATCGGAACGCCGGCATCCATCAAAGCCATCGTGGAACCGCAAACCGACGCCAT
>CAZARP010000042.1:5998-10659 GCA_964487575.1 uncultured Christensenella sp. | reverse complement strand
ATGCCGCAAGTTTTATATTAAGCATAAAATAATAAGACAGACGCTTATAAAAGGTTTTGCGAAAAAAAAGGTTTGTGTTAAAATAGTCGTGATAGTTTTTTATTCGTTTATCGTCGGTAGGGTGTATGTTAAAGTTAATAAGGTTTTTAAAAGGATATAGATTAAAGACGGTTTTCGGTCCGCTTTTTAAGTTGATAGAAGCGGTCTTCGAACTGATTACGCCGCTGGTCGTCGCGTGGATAATAGATACCGCCATACCGATGGGGAAGGTCGGCGATTATTCGGGGTTGATAATCGGCGGATGTATCGTATTGGGACTTGGCGTTTTCGGGCTTGCGTTCGCGCTTACGGCGCAATTCTTCGCGAGTCGTGCGTCGCTCGGGTTCGGGACTAATTTACGTCGAGAACTTTATGCGCATATAAATTCTTTTTCTTATGCGGAACTGGATAAATTTTCAACCGCGTCGCTGATAACGCGTTTGACGGCGGACGTCAATCAGGCGCAGCAGGCAATCGCCATGTTTATACGATTGGTGCTTCGCGCGCCGTTTATAGTGGTCGGCGCGATAGTTATGGCGATGATAATCGACGTTAAACTTTCGTTGATATTTACCGCCGCTTCGCTTGTTATCGGCGGAAGTTTATGGTTGTTGATGTCGGTGTCGATGCCTAAATATAAAACCGTGCAGGCGCATCTCGACGACGTTACCAGACTAACCAAAGAAAATCTTTCCGGTGCAAGGGTGGTGCGCGCTTTCGGCGCAGAAGGGCGCGAAAAGGCTGCTTTCGACAATGCGTCAGACAATTTGGCAACCTCCTCGATGAGGGTCGGCGCGATTTCCTCGTTGTTAAATCCGTTGACGTACGCGGTGCTTAACCTTGCAATCATAGCGATATTGTATTTCGGCGGTACTGCGGTTTACTACGGCGGACTGACGCAGGGCGAAATAATAGCTCTCGTAAACTATATGACCCAGATACTAAACGCGATGGTGGTGTTCGCAAATCTTATGGTTACGTTCACCAAGGCTTCGGCTTCGGCTGCGCGTATAAACGAAGTATTTGCGGTCGAAACTTCTATGCAAGGCGGCAGGGGCGCCGTCGCGGATAAAACGGCGCCGGCTATTCAAATGACGGACGTCGTGTTCGGTTACGGCGGCTCGGTGCCGGTCGTCGAGGACGTAAACCTTACCATACTAAGGGGCGAAAACGTCGGCGTGCTCGGCGGAACGGGGAGCGGAAAATCCACGCTTATAAATTTGATGATACGCGCATACGACGTTAGCGGCGGCTCGGTCAAAGTTTTCGGTAACGACGTTAAGGAATATACGTCGGCTGAAATTTCGGCTATTTTCGGCGTGGTGCCGCAAAAGGCGGTGCTGTTTGCCGGTACCGTACGCGATAATTTGAAGTGGGGTGCCGAAGACGCGACCGATGAAGAAATTTATGCCGCACTGGAAATCGCTCAAGCGAAGGATTTCGTCGCCGCACTCCCGGGCGGATTGGATTTCGTCGTCGCTCAAGACGGTAAAAATTTGTCGGGCGGTCAGCGACAGAGGCTGACTATAGCGCGCGCGCTGGTGTCTTCGCCCGAAATATTGATATTGGACGACAGTTCCAGCGCGTTGGACTTTGCGACCGACGCAAAGTTGAGGAAGGCGTTAAATAATTTGAGAAAAGAAAAGGATTTGACGTCGGTAACGGTATCTCAACGCGTGGCGGGGTTGATCCATTGCGACGCCATAGTGGTTTTGGACGACGGAAAAATCGCCGACGTCGGCAAGCACGAAGAACTTTTAGAACGTTGCGACGTGTATCGAGAGATTTTTATGTCGCAAAATAAAGAGGAGGATTTATAAAAATGCGAAAGACTTCTCTTAAAAAAACAAAGAAAAAGTTAGACGTTTCTTCGATAAAAAAACTGTTGGTTTATGCTAAGCCGTATCTTCCGATTATTATACTCGCTCTGCTTTGTTCCGCCGTTCAGATAGCCGCAACGCTTGCCGCGCCGGTGGTTATCGGGAACGCGATAGACTATATAATAGGTGCGGGGCAGGTGGACTTCGGCGTAATCTTAAAAGACGCCGGGTTGCTCGTCGTGCTCATCGTCGTTGCGGTCGGGTTTCAGTATGCGAGTTCGCTGTTGATAAACGCCGCCTCTTTTAAATCGATAAGGGACTTGCGCCGTTTTGCCTTCGCAAAACTTAATTCCGTTCCTTTGTCGTATATCGACGGAAATTCTCTCGGCGATCTTATGTCGCGCGTCGGTAACGATATAGACCAGATTTCCGACGGACTTATACAAGGGTTTTCGCAACTGTTCAGCGGTGTGGTGACGATAATCGGCACGTTGATTTTCATGTTCGGTTACAACTGGTTAATCGCGGCGGCTGTCGTGGTGTTGACGCCGCTGTCGTTGTTCGTCGCGTATTTTATAGCCAAAGGCTGCCACGATATGTTTGCAAAACAGGCGGAAAAGCGCGGAGAACTTTCGGGGCTTGTGACCGAAATGTTAAGTAACCAGCGAACGGTTAAAATTTTCAATTACGAAGAACGGGCGGAAGAACGTTTCGGCAAAATAAACGGCGAATTGAAAAAGTGGGGACAGAACGCCGCTTTTTATTCGGCGATGGTCAATCCGTGTACCCGTTTTGTAAACAACGTCGTTTACGTCGTGGTATGTATACTCGGCGCCTTGTTGGTTATACGCGGCGATGCGTCCGGTATAGGCGCGTTGACGGTGGGCGGATTGTCTTGTTGTTTGTCGTACGCTACCCAATACACTAAACCTTTTAACGAAATAACCGGCGTCGTTACCGAACTTCAAACGGCGTCGTCTGCGGCAGGTAGGGTATTCGAGTTGTTAGAAGCCGTCGACCAGTCTTCCGACCGTGGGCTTCCGGAATTAACGGACGTTCGCGGCGACGTTCGTATAGAAGACGTCGACTTTGCTTACGATAAGGCTAAACCGCTTATACGAAATTTTTCTTTAGACGTAAAGAGCGGACAGAGAATAGCCATAGTCGGCCCGACGGGCTGCGGAAAGACCACTCTTATAAATTTGCTTATGCGTTTTTACGACGCCGACGAAGGGACAATTCGCGTGGACGGGCAAGACGTCCGCGGCGTAACGAGGGCTTCGCTTCGGCGCAGTTACGGAATGGTGTTGCAAGATACGTGGCTGAAAAAAGCCACGGTTGCCGAAAATATCGCGTACGGTAATCCTTCTGCGACGAGGGAAGAGGTAATAGAAGCCGCAAAAGCGGCGCACGTTCATAATTTTATAATGAGGCTTAAAAACGGCTACGATACCGTGCTCGGCGACGACGGCGGCAACGTGTCTCAAGGGCAAAAGCAACTTTTATGTATCGCAAGGGTGATGTTGACGCATCCGCCGATGTTGATACTCGACGAAGCCACGTCTTCCATAGATACGCGTACGGAGATTAAAATACAGCGCGCTTTCGATATTTTAATGAACGGCAAAACGTCGTTTATAGTGGCGCATCGACTTTCTACGATAAAGCACGCCGACGTTATATTGGTTATGAAATCGGGTAATATAATCGAACGCGGCACTCATAAAGAACTGCTTGAACGTAACGGTTTTTACGCAGAACTTTATAATTCTCAATTTGAACATTGATAAAAACGTAAAGAAAGGCCCCGCGAAATTGCGTGAGGTCTTTTTGTCGTAAAAGTTATTCGGAAATTTTCTTTTTCGCCCTTGCGTTAAGCACGCAAAATATCGCTACGCAAATTATCGCCGACGCCGCGGAGCCTATCGGTGAAGCAAGCCCCATGGGGAAGAGCGTGTCCGTAAACATTTGCGAGGCGTAGTACGACAACGGTATGCGCACCGCCGCCGAAATCAGGTTGTGCGTAAACGAGAGTATTGATTTTTCCATCGCGCAAAAATATCCGCTGAAACAGAAATGCACGCCGGCGATTATACAGTCTAAAGAATATGACTTAAGATACTGTTCGCCCGAACGTACGACTTCCGGCGTGTCGTCGAAAAGCCGTATTAGATATGGCGCCGCAAATTGTACCGTTATTGCTATTATAGTCCCTAACGTCACGCAAATACCCATTGCGTAAAACATCGTTTGTTTTGCCCGTTTCGGGTCGTTCGCACCGAAAGATTGGGAACCGATTGCCGAAACCGCCGACAACATCGACGAGGGGACCAAAAACAGCACGCCGATTATTTTTTCCACTATACCGACGGCGGTGGAGTCGGTAAGACCGCGTCGGTTGGCAAAGACGGTGATTACGAGAAAGGATATTTGTATGCAACCGTCTTGTACGGCGACGGGAACGCCGACTTTGAAAATCGACTTCAGCGTCGCGCCGTGCGGTTTGAAATCCGATTTCGTTACGCGTATGCCGTTTTTGGATTTTATCATTGCGACGAGCGCTATAACGACGCTTACCGTTTGAGAAAGCGTGGTGCCTAACGCCGCGCCGACCGGACCCATGTCCATTGCGCCGATAAAAAGATAATCTAAACCGATATTGCAAACGCAAGCGACGGCGATGAAGTACATCGGACTTTTAGAGTCGCCGTAGCCTCTTAAGACGGCGCTTATGACGTTGTATGCCGTTATGAACGGTATGCCGATAAAACATACCGTAAGGTAACTTATCGTACCGTCCAA
>CAZARP010000042.1:0-5898 GCA_964487575.1 uncultured Christensenella sp. | reverse complement strand
CGTCGTATACGCCGATAATGAAAAGGTCTGCAAGACCGTATAAAGTTTGTAAAAAATAAGACAAAAAGAACGGTAAAGAAAAATAAATTACGTTCTTAAACGCGTTGCCCGTCGTTAGATTTTTTTGCATAAACACCATCCGTCGTAAAACCGTACTTAATTGTACTATAAAAATCCGAAAAAGTCATCTTTTTTGCGTATCGAAAACGAATATAAAAAACCGCAAGTCAAATCGGAAGAGTTGACTTGCGGTTTTGGTGCGCCTGCCGGGGCTCGAACTCGGAACGGGGGCGTCGGAGGCCCCTGTTTTATCCAATTAGACTACAAGCGCGAAAATTTTTGCCGTTTTTATAAAAACGGCAAAAACAACGTATTATTCTTTTTCTTGCACGGGCTGCACCGTGACTTTTATCTGGAAGACTCTGCGCACCGTCGCTTTAAGCACTTCTATATCGAGGTTTGCATAGGTCGTTTTGTATCCCGCCCTCGGAATTTCGCCTATCATCTCTATTATCCATCCGCTGACGGTATTGGCTTCGAATTCTTCGGAACGTTCTTGAATTTCGAAGAACTTCATAAAATCGTCGAGAGGGGCGTTGCCGTCTACCAAATAGGAGTTGTCGCCGGTTTGTTTGAAGAAGTTTACTTCTTCGTCGTGCTCGTCCCAAATTTCGCCGACCAGTTCTTCCAATATGTCTTCCAGCGTGACGATGCCGAGCGTTCCGCCGTATTCGTCCAACACGACCGCCATATGCACTCTCTTTTTTTGAAGTTGCTTAAGCAGTTTAGAGATTTTTACGTGTTCGGTCGTATAAAAAGCGTTCTGCAAGATGCCGTCGATGCCTTTTTTGCCGGACAGGTAAGCGTTGAAAAAATCCTTTTCGTGTATCACGCCGATTATGGTGTCGACGTCGTCTTTATATACCGGAACTCTGGAAAAACCTTCTTTATTGAAAAAGTTTTTGATTTCGTCCATAGAGGCGTCGACGTTTATCGCCGCCACGTTTACGCGCGGAACCAAGATGTCGCTGACTTCTAAATCGTCGAATTCGATAACCGAACGGATAAGGTCCTTTTCGTCCTCTCTTAAGGTGCCGTCCTCTTCGGCTTCTTCCACGACGGACATAATTTCGTCCTCGGTTATTTTATCTTCGTTTTTAAGACGGAAGATTTTAGCGATAAGCCACTTCCAGCCGCCGAAAATAAAGTTGAAAACGTATAAGACGTAATAGAAAAATTTGATTAACGGATATACGAGGAAGGCTATTTTTTCGGGATAAACTTTTGCTATGAATTTAGGAGTTATTTCGCCGAATATAAGTACAGCCGTCGTCGTTACCGCGGTGGATACCACCGACGCGTCTACGTTGGTGCCGACGAGTAGCTTTGTAAAAAAAGTCGCCGCCAGCGTTGCCGCCGTAAGGTTGACGATATTGTTACCGACGAGGACCGTGCTTAAAAATCTGTCGTAATTGTCTTCGGCAAGCGATAAAACTTTTTTTGCTTTCGCGTTGCCGGTATTCGCCATAGTGCGAAGTTTAATTTTGTTGACGCAAGAATAAGCTGTTTCCGTCGCCGAGAAAAAAGCGGAAAAAAGAACTAAAACGATTAGTGCTACCAGTAAAGGAACTGAGCCGTCAGGCATATAATCCTCCAAAAAAATAAAATCGCGGTCATGTACGCCGTATCATATATATTACATCAAAAAAGGTAAATAATCAAGCGATTTTAATAAAAACGCCGTTCGTATGAAATTTTTGATTGAATTCTTTTCGCGAATATGTTAATATATTCACGAGGAGAGGCGATTATGAAAAAAACCGTAGTGGTCGGAATGAGCGGCGGCGTCGACAGTTCCGTCGCGGCGCTTTTGTTGAAAGAGCAAGGATACAACGTTATAGGACTGTATATGAATAATTGGGAAGAGCAGGACGCTTGCGGACATTGTACCGGCGAGGAAGACTTCGCCGACGTTCGTCGTGTCGCAAATCTTCTCGATATTCCTTACTATTCCGTCAATTTTGCCAAAGAATATATTGATAGAGTTTTTTCGTATTTTCTCTCGGAATACTCTGCCGGGCGCACGCCCAATCCCGACGTGTTGTGCAACAGGGAAATTAAGTTTAAAGACTTTAAGCGCAAGGCTAAAGAACTCGGCGCCGACTATATAGCGACGGGGCATTATTGCGACGTTCTGCACGCGAGCGACGGAAAGCATTACTTGCTCAAAGCGAAAGACCAAAACAAAGACCAGACTTATTTTTTAAATCAGTTGTCGCAAGAACAGCTTGACGGCGTTTTGTTTCCGCTCGGCAAGTTGGATAAGACCGAAGTGAGAAGCATCGCGGAAAAAAACGGACTGGCGACCGCAGCGAAAAAGGACTCTACCGGGATATGCTTTATCGGCGAGCGGAATTTTAGGAATTTTTTGCAGAATTACATTCCCGCAAAGAAAGGTCTTATCAAAACCTACGACGGCAAGGTCATAGGCGAACATTCGGGATTGATGTATTACACCATCGGTCAGCGGAGGGGGCTTAGCATAGGCGGTCAGAAGGGCGACGACGGCAGTCGTTGGTTCGTTATCGAAAAGGACCTTAAAAACAACGTGCTCTACGTGGCTCACGGGGCGGAGGACAGGCTTTACAGCAAGGCGCTTTTAATGAAACGGTGCAACTGGATACCCGAACCGCCGAAAAATTCCGTTTTCGAATGCACCGCAAAATTCCGTTACCGTCAACCCGAACAGAAATGCACGGTCAGCATACTCGAAGACGGGTTGCGCGTCGACTTCGCCGAAAAACAAAGAGCGATTACCGAGGGGCAGTTTGCGGTGTTTTATTTGCAAGACAGGTGCATCGGCGGCGGCGTGATAGAAAAAGCGATTTTTTAAAATGATAAAACGCCGTTCGTCTCGATTTTCTTTACGAACGGCGTTTTTTGACTCTGCAGTGGTATACTGTTTTTGATTAAAGCGTTTGTACGGAGATGATATTCGATTGAAAATGCAAGAAAGGATATTTGCTTTGGCGGAAGGTTTCGAGGGGTGTGCCGACGTGTTACAGGCGATAGGCGACGAAACTCGTCAGCGGCTTATCGTAGAGATGATGAAGTTCGGCAAGTGTAACGGCGTTCGCGTGGGTGAAATCGTCGAAAGGACCAATTTGTCGAGACCGGCGGTTTCTCGTCATTTGCAGATAATGAAGAAAGCCGGTATCGTGAACGTCAGAAAAGAAGGTACCAAAAATTATTATTACTTCGCGGCGGAATTAGACGCGTTCGAGAAGTTGATTTCCGTTTTGCAACTGGCTGTCGATATATCCGAAAGTTTGCCCGACAGACGTAACGACGAATAAAAACGGAGGTTTTGATATATGGATATTTTAGAAGCGATGAAAGAAAGACGCAGCGTCCGTCAGTATCTCGATAAACCGATAGAGGCTGCAAAGCGCGCGGAGCTTGACTCTTTGGCTGCGGAAATCAACGAACGTTCGGATTTAAACATTCAGATTTTTTACGATGAACCGGCTTGTTTCGAGGGCTTTCGTGCAAAATACGGTAAATTCAGCGGCGTTGCCAATTATATAGCGCTCGTAGGTAAAAAGTCGGATAAGTTGGACGAAACTCTCGGTTATTGCGGAGAGCAAATAGCGCTTAAAGCGCAGCAACTGGGGCTTAACACCTGTTGGGTCGCGTTGACCCACGGCAAAAGTAAAGCGATTATCGGCAAGGGCGAAAAAGAAGTATGTTTGATTGCCTTGGGTTACGGGGCAACTAACGGCGTTGCTCATAAAAATAAAACTTTGCAAGAGGTCTGTAACTGTACGGAAAGTTCTCCGGAATGGTTTATAAGCGGCGTTAACGCGGCGCTTTCGGCACCGACTGCGATGAACCAACAGAAATTTTATTTCGAACTTCGTTCGGACGGGACGGTTTGCGTCAAACGTAAATTCGGGTTTTACGCCGCCGTCGATTTGGGGATTGTCAAATATCATTTCGAAGTCGCGACCGGTAAAAAAATAGTCGATTAAAATCAAAAAGATAAAAGCGCCGAAGTTGTTCTCGGCGCTTTTTGCTTGTCCGTTATGCGGGGAGAGAGATTTTCCAGTTGAAAAATCTTCTGAGGTTTGCAATCCAGTTTGCGGCTTCTTTCGGGTCGCTCAACTCTTCTGCGCTGACGTTGAAGTCCAGAGATGACGTCGCTTCTCTGCGCGTCGTTTGAAACCAGTCTGCCGGATTTTTGAAAATAATTTCTTCGATTGATTTGGTGTAACCATTCGTGTTGCCGCCGGCTTGATATATATCGTAATCGTTAGCAAACGCGCCTTCGCCTATAAAACTAATCTTTATGCCTATGGTAACTTTTTTTAGGTCGGTGTTTTTTGCAAACGCTTGGTTGTCTATCGTCGTTACCGTGTCCGGGATATCGAGTTCGGTAAGTCCGCACATGTAAAACGCGCTTATCCCGATTGTTTCCAAAACGCCGTCGGGGGCGAAGTCGATTGTTTTTAAACCGGCGCATTCCTGAAAGGCAAGCGTTATTTCTTTGACGTTTTTGCCGATTGTCAATTTTGTCATCGAATTGCATTTCGAAAAGACGTGAGTTTTAAGCGCTTCCAAATTGTCGCCGATGACGACGGTTTCTAACCGCGAGCAATTATAAAAGGCGTACTCTTGCAGCGAAGTAAGACTGTTCGGCAAAATCGCTTCGGTAATTTTGCTGTCGTCGAAGGCGTGTGGTTCGATTGTTTCCAGACCTTCGTTAAACTTAACTTTTTTTACCTTGGATTTGTAAAAAGCGAATTCGCCGATTGTTTTTACGTTTTTCCCTAAGGTTACTTCGAATTTTTGTTTCGGTTTTTGTTCTTTGAAGGCATTGGCGCTTATTTCGGTTACCGGTTTATCGTCGATTTCGTCTTCGACGGTAAATACGTACACGCCGTCAAAAACGACGCCGCTCACCGAATAACTTTCTCCCGAGTCGTTTAAGTGGTACAAAAGACCGTTGATTTGTAATGACGAGGCGTCGTCTGTGCTGTTGTCTTGTTGACCGTCGTCGTTCGTGTCGTCGCCTTGCTTGTCGCCGTTTTGTGCGTTGTCGATCGGTTCATCGTCTTTTTGGGAAGAAAAACAGCCGACCAAGCATACGCCGAAAGATAAACACGTTAAGACGCACAAAAGCAAGGCTATAAGTTTTTTCATTTTAATCTCCGAAATCATTTTCTTAATTATAACACATTGCATCCTTAAATGACAGCGATTATAGGATAAAACCCGATTAAAATTAAAAACAAGTCGCCCTATATTATATAATGTTTATAATATAACGAAAAAAGGGGTGGCGGAGGCGTGGCGAAAAAGGACTGTTTTAGACGATTTTAAATTTATTTAAAAAAGATTGAAAAAGTTTTGTAAAACGCTTGACTATTTTATCTTTTTCCTTTATAATCCATATTACCCTCTGAACGGAGGGACGTACCAAAAACTAAATCGTTAGGTTTTTTCAAACGGTTTGACCGTTGACGCAGCGGACACCTGCTGCGGCTCGGTATCGTCGGTGATTTGCAACGGCAGTTTGCTGATGAATGAATAAAAAAGTTTTTCAAAAAAAATTAAAAAACTTATGAAAATCGCTTGACTTAATAAAATGGTTATGGTATTATGAGTAGGCTGTCGCGGTGAGCGGCGGCAAAACATCAGCCGATGCTGATGGGAGTTGTTTAAAAATTGAATAGAAGGAAATAAGACAAAATAATAGTTATTTTGAAAGTTTCTGTCAAAATCTTTGAAGTATAAAATATGTACTTTAATAAAACAGTCATTAAATGACAAAACGCTAAAAAAGCGAAATTCGTTAGAGCAGTTGAACCGAAAGGTTCGGCTTTAAATCATTAAACT
>CAZARP010000041.1:8744-11371 GCA_964487575.1 uncultured Christensenella sp. | reverse complement strand
CTATAGACGAGTCTGCTTTAACGGGTGAAAGCGCTGCGGTAAAAAAACAAGCGGACGTGACGCTCGGTTCGGCGACGCCTCTTGCGGAAAGGGTCAACTGCGTGTATTCCGGTACTTTCGTTACTGGCGGAAGCGGCAAGATGCTCGTTACTGCCACCGGAGATTTTACCGAGATAGGAAAAATAGCCGAAGAATTATCGGGCGAGGTAAAAGGAAATTCGCCCTTGCAACAAAAATTATACGGTTTAGGTAAGGCGATTACCGTTATAGGCGCGGCGGTTTCCGTGCTGGTTTTGATTTTATCCGTCGCGAGGACGCTTGCCGCGGGAGGATTGAGCTTCGACACCTTTCAAGAACTGGTGATTTCGGCAATTATCTTGATAGTAGCCGCCGTCCCGGAGGGATTGCCGGCGATAGTGGCCGTTTCGTTGGCGCTCAATATGATAAAACTCGCGAAGGGCAACGCTTTGATAAAAAAAATGACGGCAACCGAAACGATGGGGTCGGTGTCGGTGATATGTTCGGATAAAACGGGGACGCTTACCGAAAACAGAATGACCGTAACGCATTTTTGCGACCGAAGCGGTTGCAGACGTCCCGGTGCCGTAACCGAAGATTATATTTTGCAAAATTTTATATGCAACAGTACGGCGGAAATACTTACCGACGGCAGAAAAACCGAATATATGGGGAACGGAACCGAATGCGCCCTTATCGCGGCAGTACAAAACAGGGCGGGTATATCGTATAAAGATTACCGAGAGGGGCACCCCGTTTTGTACAGAGAACCGTTTTCTTCGGAAACCAAACGGATGGTCACGACGATTTCCGTCGGCGGTTTTAAACGCACGTTGTTGAAGGGCGCGCCCGAGAAGGTTTTTGCGGCGTGCGATTTAGGGCACGCGGAAAGGCGTAAACTCGAAAGCGATATCGAAAAATATCAACAGCGCGCCGCGCGCGTATTATGTTTCGCGCATGCGGACGGCGGAAACGAAAATATGATTTTCGACGGCTATGCCGTAATGAGCGACCCCGTAAGAGCTGACGTGGCGGAAGCGGTATCGGCTTGTCGCTCGGCGGGTATTAAGGTTAAAATATTGACGGGCGACAATCTCGCGACGGCGTATTCCGTGGCTCAAGAACTTAAAATAGCGTCGAGCAAAAATCAAGCGGTAAACGCCGCCGATATAGAGGGGTTGGACGACGCCTCGTTTAAGCGAGCGTTGAAAAAAATAACGGTTATAGCGCGTAGTACGCCGGCACTGAAACTTAGAGTAGTCCGTGCGCTAAAGGAAAGCGGAGAGGTGGTTGCCGTTACGGGCGACGGAATAAACGACGCGCCTGCGTTAAGGCACGCCGACGTAGGCGTCGCTATGGGCATCGGCGGCAGCGAAATAGCAAAAGAAGCCGCCGATGTGGTTCTGCTCGACGACAGTTTCGCCACGGTCGTGAAGGCGATAGCCTTCGGACGGTCGGTTTATAAAAATCTGCAACGCTTCATAACCTTTCAACTTACGGTCAATCTTACCGCACTGATGCTGGTTACGGCTTGCGCGGTGTTCGGGTTGTCCGCTCCGTTTAACACGTTGCAGTTGTTGTGGATAAATCTGATTATGGACGGACCGCCCGCATTGACGTTGGGGCTGGAAGGCTCGGGAGATAAACTTTCCGGGGCGATGCCGATTAAGCGAGGGCAAAGTATAGTCAGTTTTAAGATGTTTTTAAGGATAGCGTGCACCGGCGCGATTATGAGTGCGGCGTTGATATGTCAAACGTTTTTTAACTGGCTTAAGGTGCCGTTTAACGAAGAAAAAAGCGTAGTGTTTACCTTGTTTATCTTATTTCAGTTGTTTAACGCCTTCAACAGTCGCGAACTGGGTACGGAAAGCATTTTTAAAAACGTCGGCAAGAACAAAATAATGTTATGGACGTTCGCGTCGGTATTTATAGTACACGTAATAATCGTGCAGGCGTTTAGCGGCGTTTTCGGGGTCGATCCGTTGTCGGCCGTAACGTGGATTAAATGTATTGTCGTTGCCTTCGGTATCGTAGTCGCCTCGGAAGGTTTTAAGTGGTTATATCGCGCGTTTGTCGGCGTAAAATATGTTAACGGCTCATCGAAAAAGGCGTTAAACGTAAATAAAAACGTCTTAGGGAGCATAGACTAAATCGTATGACTAAAATAATCGTCAGCGAATGTAAAAAGAACGCTTCCAATTTATTATATATACAAACGACGCTTTCCGAACTTTTCTCTCACGCCAACTGCAAGGCGTCTACCTATAAAGACGGAGAACGTGCCGTTTTAAAAGTCGAAGTGCCCGATTGTTATGCGGATATAATCAAAGCGGAGATCGCGGATAGGGCGGCGGAGGTCGCCGTTGTAAATTATAAATACGATTTTTTTCAAAAGAACGTCGGCGCGATAGGACTTAATTCCACCGAGCGCGAAATATTATTGGCGTCGCTTATCGCGGCGGACTTCGAAGAAGACAAAAAATACGCCGTCGAACGTTACAGAAATTCTTCCGACTTTAGTATCGACGGGGTATACCGTTTTCGTATGTGTCGTCTTACGAAAAAATGGGCGGACATCGCATCGTACATGCCGCAGTGTTTTTTAAGTC
>CAZARP010000041.1:5151-8644 GCA_964487575.1 uncultured Christensenella sp. | reverse complement strand
CTTACGAAAAAATGGGCGGACATCGCATCGTACATGCCGCAGTGTTTTTTAAGTCCGCAACTGAAAGATTTTGTCGGGTATCTTTTGGAAAACAAGAAAAAGCGCGTGTATATAGACAACGGCAGAGTGTACGATTGCCACTATAAAAGATTAAAAAGATGCGCGCTTTTGGGCGGCGACGGCGTGAACGTGGTGAGGGAAGTTTTACTGTCCAACTGCGGCGAAGTGGAAATCTGCGGAAAAATCCCCGAAGAAGACGAATACTATCTTAAAGAATTTTATGCCGATAAAATTATTTTTTCGACGGGATATTTCGTATAAAAGGTTGACAAGCGAGAAAAAAAGTTATATTATAGTCGTAAATTGAATTGTTCGACGACATTCGGACAAGTAGTTTTTCCTTTTTGCCGTACAGAGAGCGCGCGGTCGGTGCAAGCGCGTCGGCGGGGCTTAACGAAACCACCGAGTAGAGAACGTCTCGGCTTTTGCCGGTTAAACGAGCGGTCGCACGTCTTGCGTGCGGCAATTAAGGTGGAAACGCGGATTTTATTCGTCCTTAAAGCAGATGCTTTAAGGATTTTTTTTATATTACGGAGGTAAAAGGTATATGAAGGTTACATTAAAAGACGGTAGTTGTTTGGAATTCGACTCTCCCGTTACCGTAGGCGAGGTCGCGAAACGTATTTCCGAAGGTTTGTTTCGCAACGCCGTTTGCGGCAAGGTTAACGGGGCGCTTGTCGACCTTTCTTGCACGATAAGCGAAGATTGCGATTTGCAGATAATCACCCTCAAAGACAAAGAGGGGTTGCAAGTGTATCGTCACACCGCGTCGCACATTCTGGCTCAGGCGGTTAAAAACATTTATCCGACCAGTAAACTTGCCATAGGTCCCACGATAGAAAGCGGATTTTACTATGATATAGAATTCAAAACGCCCATTACTCGCGACGATTTGACCAAGATAGAAAACGAGATGAAGGATATAATCAAAAGCGATTTCCCGATAGAACGTTTGGTGTACGGCAAAAAGGACGCTTTAAAGATATTCAGGGATTTTTCCGAACCTTACAAGGTGGAATTGATAAACGAATTACCTGCCGGCAGCGTTATTTCCTTTTACAAACAGGGTGATTTCGTAGATTTGTGTCGCGGTCCGCATTTGCCTTCTACGGGCAGGGTCAAAGCTTTTAAACTTACGTCCGTTACGGGCGCGTATTGGCGCGGCGACGAAAAGAACAAAATGCTTACCCGTATTTACGGCACCGCTTTCGAAAAGAAAAGCGAACTCGAAGAATATTTAAACGCTTTGGAAGAGGCTAAAAAACGCGACCATAACAAACTCGGCAGAGATTTAGGCATATTTATGACCGAAGAGGTTATCGGACAAGGCTTGCCGATTTTGATGCCGAAGGGCGCTAAAATAATGCAGATACTTTCGCGTTTCGTGGAGGACGAGGAAGAAAAACGCGGATTTATGATTACCAAGACCCCGAACATGGCTAAAAACGACCTTTATCGTATTTCGGGACACTGGGACCATTATAGGGATAAGATGTTTATCATCGGCGACGAAAATTCGGCGGAAGCGATGGCGCTTCGTCCGATGACGTGTCCTTTCCAGTACCAAATTTTTAAGAACGGTTTGAAGAGCTACCGCGATTTGCCGTGCAGGTATTCGGAAACCGCTACGGAATTCCGTAACGAAGCAAGCGGTGAAATGCACGGTCTTATCCGCATAAGACAGTTTACGCTTTCCGACGGGCATATTATTTGTACGCCCGAACAGGTTGAGGACGAGTTTAAGCGTTGTTTGGATTTAAGTTACTATTTCCTCGAGTGTCTCGGCATGCGCGACGACGTGACTTACAGGTTCAGCAAACGCGGCAAAAACAAGGCTAAATATATCGACAACGACAAAGCGTGGAACGAGACCGAGGCGTTGATGAAAAAGATTTTGGACGACATCGGGCTTGACTACGTCGAAGCCGACGACGAAGCCGCTTTCTACGGACCTAAATTAGACGTCCAGATAAGAAACGTGTACGGCAAAGAAGATACGTTGATAACCATTCAGTTGGATTTCGCCGCAGCTCATTCTTTCGATATGACTTACGTGGACGAAAACGGCGAAAAACAATATCCCTTCGTTATACACCGCTCTTCTATAGGCTGTTACGAAAGGACGCTCGCATTGCTTATCGAAAAATACGGCGGCGCCTTCCCGTTCTGGATTTGTCCGGTTCAGGTCAAAGTAATGAGCCTTACCGACAGGACGGCGGAATACGTCAACGGTATAGTCGCCGCGCTTCGCGAGAAAGGTATTAGGGCGGAAGCCGACCTTCGTAACGAAAAGATAGGCTATAAAATAAGAGAGGCTCAGCTGGAAAAGATACCTTATATGTTTATAGTCGGCGACAAAGAAGCGGAAGAAAAGACGGTATCCGTCCGTTCGCGCAAAGAGGGCGATTTGGGGGCGATGACGTTGGAAGATATAACCGCGCGCTTAATCGAAGAAGACAGAAGCAAAAAAGTTTAAGTAAAAACGAAAAAAACGGCTCGAATGCTTTCGCATTCGAGCCGTTTTTTTCGTCGCTCGGGAGAGCTTCGATTTGAACGTTGAAAAATATTTGCCAAGCGATGTGAAATGTGTTAAAATAAAAATGCGACATAACTGAATTTTTTTCAGGAAAAGTATACTTCTCGGCGGAAGTGTACTGTTTTCGCGTTACATATAAATCTTTTTCTGAAAAAGGTTCTATGGTTGTGTCGCAGCAAGCGAAACGATGTACTTCTTCGGTGCGTCATTTCGTTTGAGGTGACGCATTTTTTTTATTAAAGCGGAGAGGGTGTTTATGAAAAAGAAAATTTTATTCTGTTTGCTTCTTTCTTTATCGGCTTGCATGTGTTTGTTTACGGTCAGTGCTTGCGGAAGCAAAAGTCCGCAGCTCGTAAGTATATCCGTAAGCGGACCGTAGGAAGTCTATATAGACGAATTCGATTATTCCGATTACGTGATTACCGCGACGTATGACGACGGTTCTCGGCAAGACGCTTTGTTAAAGTCCGAATATCTGTCGTCGGAGGATCAAGCCAAAACGGCGACCGTCGGCAAACATACGCTTATCGTCGATTATTTCGGCAGAACGACCGCATTGTCTTTAACGATAAAGTATCACGAATTTTACGGCGTTGAATTTAACGACAAGACAGTAATATACAACGGACTGGAACAGACGATAGAGGTTGAAAATTTGCCTTTTGGCGCAAACGTAACCTACGCGCCGTCGAACAGCTACACCGAGTCGGGCGAATACGTTGTTACGGCAACGATAACTAAAGAGTATTATAGCGATTTAACGCTTATCGCGAAGCTTAAAATTACCGATATATTACATAAAATTACCTTTGTGCAGTCGGGGTATGCCGATATCGTAGAAGAAGTTGCCGACGGCTCATCGCTTAATGCGGAAAAAATTCCCGAACCTCAAGAGGT
>CAZARP010000041.1:0-5051 GCA_964487575.1 uncultured Christensenella sp. | reverse complement strand
AAGTTGCCGACGGCTCATCGCTTAATGCGGAAAAAATTCCCGAACCTCAAGAGGTAAACGGGTACAACGTTGAGTGGGAACGCACTTCTTTCGATAAGGTTACGAGCGACATAACGGTCGGGATAGTCAAAACGCCCAAAACGTATACGATAACGTACGTATTAAACGGCGGCGTTAACCACGTCGATAACCCGGTCAAATACACGATAGAAAGTCCTTCTCTCGTTCTTTACACGCCGAAAAAGTCAATTGGCGAAACGTTTTCGGGGTGGTATACAAGCCCGGCGTTTACCGACGAAAGCAAAATAACCGAAATCAAAAGCGGCAGCTACGGCGATGTAACCGTTTATGCAAAATGGCTCGATTATCGTATAGAAAACGCAGACGGATTTACTATCGATTATAACGAACAGCCTGCGCTTGTAAGCATAACCGTGCCTTATGTTACCGAAAACATCGACCTTGGCAGTCGTTTTACAGTCAGCACGGGATGCAGTTGGAAATTGTTTTCCGATTTTACGGGTAATTCCGAATATTCCTTAAAGGCAATGACGTTGGAAGTAGGCACGAACAAGGCCTATATAATAGTATTTCACCCGGACGGCGAGCATTTTACCAGGTATTTGCTTAGTATTTATCGTCTCGATATGAAGGAATATGCGTTTACGGACGGTTTAAGCGTTTGGTCGGACGGCACAATTCAAGAAGGTTCCGAACTTTCAGCTCCCGAAACAAATCCGAGTAAGACTGGTTACGATTTCAGCGGTTGGGCGATTGACGACAGTAAAGTCGAATTTCCGTACGCCGTGTATAGCGACGTCGTGTTCTCGGCTGTGTATACGCCTATCCGATACGATATTGTTTACAACTTAAACGGCGGCTCGCTTGAAACCGACAGAATTAAATATACGATAGAGGAATATTTTACGTTCGACGCGCCGACGCGTGATTATTATGCGTTCGACGGTTGGTTTAATAACGCCGAATTTAACGGCGAAGCGATAAACGGCATACTTGTCGGCACGTACGGCAAAATTACCCTTTATGCAAAATGGTCGCCCGTAGACTACAATATCGTTTACGAATTGAACGGCGGAACGAACGATAACGCCAATCCTATGACGTATAATTTCGAAACGTCGACGATAACTTTAAAATCGCCGACAAGGGACGGGTTTACGTTTAACGGTTGGTATACCGACGCCGCGTTTGCAAATAAAATTACGCAAATATTAAACGGCAGCCACGGCGCTCTAACACTTTATGCCAAATGGACGGAAAACGTAAACGGACTTAATTTCGACGGCAACGGCAACACGAGCGGAGAAATGTCCGCAATCGAATTAAAAACGGGTGAAAGCAAAAAAATCCCATCTAACCCTTTCGTTAAAACGGGTTACACATTTATCGGCTGGGCTACTTCTGCAAACAGTAACGTCGTATACGCCGACGGCGCAACGTATACTATGGGCGCAAACGCGAGTTACACGCTGTATGCCAAGTGGCAAGCGAACACAAACACGCTAAACTTTGACGGAAACGGTGCGACGGGCGGTTCTACGGCTCAAATGCAAATAAAAACCGACGATAGCCAAAAATTAAGTAAAAACGGTTTTACTCGCAACAAATATCTGTTTGCGGGTTGGTCTGCCACGAAGAGCGGAGAGGTGAAGTTCGCCGACGGTGCGACCTATACCATGGGAACGAATTCAAACTACACTCTTTACGCAAAATGGAACCTTAACGAGAATGAAATTACGTTTAACGGTAACGGCAATACGAGCGGAAGTATGCAAAATCAAACCGTTTATAGCAACGGCAACAAGGTTTTGAACGCCAACGCATTCGTAAAGGCAGGTTATCACTTTATCGGCTGGGCGGAAAGCGCTAACGGAGAAGTAAGGTACACCGACGGCGCGACGGCAACATTCGTTCAAAAAGAAAATTATACTCTGTATGCGCGGTGGGAAGCCAATCTCAATACCTTAACGTTTGACGGTAACGGTGCAACGAGCGGCTCCACGTCGCAAATGCAAATACGTTCGGACGCGACGGCAAGCCTTAACCAAAACGGCTTTATAAGGTCGGGTTACACCTTTGTCGGTTGGGCGGAAAGCAAAAACGGCTCGGTAAAATATTCTAATCGCGCGACTTATACTATGGGTTTAAATTCGTCGTACACCCTTTATGCCGTATGGCAAGAAAACGTGAACGGGCTTAATTTTAACGGTAACGGCAACACAAGCGGCTCTATGACTGCTATTGCATTAAAGACAGGCGAAACAAAAGCAATTCCGTCAAATTCTTTCGTTAAAACCGGCTATACCTTTATCGGCTGGGCGGAAGAGCCGAACGGAGAAGTAAAGTATGCCGACGGCGCAACGTATACGATGGGCGCAAACGCAAGCTATACCCTTTACGCTAAATGGCAAGCGAACACGAATACGCTTAACTTTGACGGCAACGGCGCTAAAGGCGGTTCTACACCGTCAATGCAGATAAAAACGGATGAAACCGCAACGCTTACCTTAAACGGCTTTACAAGAACGGGTTACGTTTTCGACGGCTGGGCTGCTTCTGCAAACGGAGCGGTCGTATATGCAGACGGCGCGCAATATACAATGGGTACCGGCAGCGAATATACCTTGTACGCGATGTGGATTTTGAATGAAAATATTATCGTTTTCGACGGCAACGGCGCCACGAGCGGAAGTATGGATAATATAATTATAAAGAAAAACGAGAATATCGTTTTGTTAAATAATACATACACAAAAACAGGCTATCATTTTATCGGTTGGGCAGAAAGTTCGGACGGTGAAGTTAAATACACCGACGGCGCAACAGTTGAGTTCCGACAGACGGAAATATATACGTTATATGCCGTATGGGCTGAAGGTTCTGAAGGTTTAACGTATTCGCTTTATAATTCTAAATATACGGTTACCGGCTACACCGGTACGGATACCGTAGTAGTTATTCCTTCTATTTATAACGGTTATTCCGTAACGAGTATAGGAGAATATGCGTTCTATAAGTGCAGTAGTTTAACAAGTATAGTTATCCCCGACAGTGTAACGAGCATAGGAAGTTATGCGTTTTCTGATTGCAACAATTTAACAAAAGTAAACTATACGGGAACGATAGACCAATGGGTGCAGATAGAGTTTGATGGCAGTAGTTCAAATCCTACATATTATGCAAAGAATTTATATATAAATAACGAATTAGTAACCGAAGCAAACGTAACAACCGCAACAAAGATAAACGATTATGCGTTCTATAATTGCGATAGTTTAACGAGTGTAACAATAGGTAGCGGTGTAACAAGTATAGGACGTGATGCGTTCGAGGGTTGCAGTAATTTAACAAGTATAACAATACCTGACGGTGTAACGAGCATAGGAAGTTATGCGTTTTCTGATTGCAACAATTTAACAAAAGTAAACTATACGGGAACGATAGACCAGTGGGTGCAGATAGAGTTCAAGGGCAACCTTTCTAATCCTACGTCTTATGCAAAAAATTTATATATAAATAACGAATTAGTAACGGAAGCAAATATAACAACTGTAACAAAGATAAACGATTATGCGTTCCACGGTTGTGATAGTTTAACAACTGTAACAATAGGTAACAGGGTAACGAGTATAGGAAGTTATGCGTTTTCTGATTGCAATAATTTAACAAAAGCAAACTACACGGGCACGATAGACCAGTGGGTACAAATTAATTTTGATGGTTATTGGTCTAATCTTACAAAATATAATTTATATATAAATAACGAATTAGTAACGGAAGCAAACATAACAACCGCAACAAAGATAAACGATTCTGCGTTCTCCGGTTGCACTAGTTTAATAAGTGTAACAATACCGGATAGCGTAACGAGTATAGGAAATTCTGCGTTCTCCGGTTGCACTAGTTTAACAAGCGTAACAATCGGTAACAGTGTAACGAGTATAGGGTATGATGCGTTCATGGGTTGCAGTAAATTAGAAGAAATAACAATACCGTTTGTGGGTGCGAAAGCTGGTGTAACATCAAGCGATAAATATCAATATCCGTTCGGATATTTATTTGGAACAACAAGTTACACTGGCGGAACAAAAACAACACAATGTTACTACGGTAGTTCGACAAATTATGTAACGAGTAGTACGTATTATATACCGAGTAGTTTAAAAAAAGTAACTGTAACTGGCGGTAATATTTTGTATGGTGCGTTCTATGATTGCAGTAGTTTAACAAGCATAACAATCTCCGACAGCGTAACAGGTATAAGAGCTTATGCGTTCTATGATTGCTATGATTTAGCAAGTATAACAATACCGGATAGCGTAACGTGGATAGGGGAGAGGGCGTTCTCCGGTTGCAGTAGTTTAACGAGCGTAACAATTCCCGATAGCGTAACGAGTATAGGAACGTGGGCGTTCTCCGGTTACTACACTAGTTTAACAAGCGTAATAATAGGTAACGGAGTAACGAGCATAGGTGGTTCTGCGTTCGAAAATTGCAAAAGTTTAACAAAAGTAAGCTATACGGGAACGATAGACCAGTGGGTGCAGATAAAGTTTGGTAGTGAGTATTCTAATCCTACATATTATGTAAAGAATTTATATATAAATGATAAACTGGTAACGGAAGCAAATATAACGTCCGCAACAAAGATAAACGCTTATGCGTTCTATAATTGCGATAGTTTAACGAGTGTAACAATAGGTAGCGGTGTAACAAGTATAGGACATGATGCGTTCGAGGGTTGCAGTGGTTTAACAAGCATAACAATCCCCGATAGTGTAACGAGTATAGGATATAGTGCGTTCTATGGTTGTAGTAGTTTAACAAGTGTAACAATCGGTAGCGGTGTAACGAGTATAGGAAGTTATGCGTTCGAAAATTGTTATGATTTAGCAAGTATAACAATCGGTAACAGTGTAAAGGGTATAGGTGAGTGGGCGTTCCATAATTGCTATGATTTAACAAGTATAACAATCCCGGACAGCGTAACAAGTATAGGGAAATATGCGTTCTATAATTGTGATAATTTA
>CAZARP010000040.1:0-11373 GCA_964487575.1 uncultured Christensenella sp. | reverse complement strand
TCGGCACGGTCGGCGGAATTATGCTCGGCGACGTTAAATTCGGACTGGCGCTTTTCACGGTGCACCTTATATCCGCAGTCGCCGTCGGCGTGATTTTTTCTTTCTATAAAAGGAAAGAAAAACCCCTGTCCGCGTCCGAAAGAACGCCTAAAAAGCTCCCGTCCTTATACGACGCCGTCAACGCTTCGGTAACGTCGGCGCTAACCGTAGGAGGGTTAATCGCGCTGTTTTCGGTTTTGACCGATATGCTGATTTATTTCAAAATATTAACGCCGATATGCGAGGCGTCGCGATTTGTTTTCGGCAATCGCGAACTCGGCGACGGCATAGTTTTAGGGTTGATAGAAAGCACGCGAGGACTTAAAAAAATAACTTCCGTCGAAACAACCCGATTAACGCTCCCCGTATGCGCGGGTATTTGCGGTTTCGGCGGTCTGTCGGTCATAGCGCAATCGACCGCTTTTTTAAAAAAGGCAAAAATAAAGACCGCGCCTTTCCTCTTTTCGAAGGTTGTATCGTCGGTCTTAAATTTCTGTTTAGGTTGTATTGCTTCCGCTATTTTCTTTTAGCCAGCAAATCCATAATAGCCGCGTACGCGCGCTCGGACAACATTGACGAAAAGTCCTTGCCGCACGCTATCGCTTTGCGAACCGCCGTAGAACTTATTTCCGCGTTCACGTCGTCCGCACGGATGTACACCGTTTTTAAAAAAGGATATAACTTAGCGTTGACTTTTTCCGCAGCCGCTTCGTATTTCATATCAGCGTCGTCGCGTATGCCGCGTACGTAATACTTTACGCCGCGATTTTTCAAAAAAGAAACGTAATCGGGCACCTTAGAATACGAAACGACCTCGACCCCGCCCTCCGTCAGCGCGGAGGATAAAACGTTTAACCTTTCTTCTTCCGAGAAAAAACATTTTTTGTCGGGATTTTCGCCGAGGACGACCAAAACGCCGCCGTAAAGTTCCGCCGCCTTTTTAATTATCGCCTCGTGCCCCTTGGTCAACGGGTCGAACGTGCCCGCAAAAACGCACTCCGCCATCATTCCGCCGCCTTTTTAAAAAACGTCAAAAACGCTCTGCCGTAACGCCGTTCGTCGTATTTTATCAAGCCGTCGTATTCTTCCGCGCACGGTTTTTCGTCTTCGAAAACTATAATGCCGTCGTCGCGAACGGCAGTCGTCGCCGCCGTTATCGCCGCGTCTTTCAACCCTGCCTTGTATGGGGGGTCGAGATAAATAACGTCGAACGCGTCGGGATTGTTTTTCATAAACGATACGGCATCGCAATTTTTAAGCAAGACGTTTTCCGTCTTTAGCTTCGCCAAATTTTTTTCAGCCACCTTAAAAGCGTTCCTCGACACCTCGGTAAGCGTCACCCTTTGCGCTCCGCGAGAAGCGGCTTCAATACCCACCGCACCCGTTCCGCAAAAGGCGTCCAAGAAAACCGAACCGGGAATTTTGTCGCGCAGAATATTAAAAAGACTCTCGCGAACCATATCCGAAGTCGGACGAATTTCTTCGACGTTAAATCTTTCGAGCACTCTGCCCTTGTATACGCCGCCTACTATCCTCACGACTTGTCCCCTCTTATACGTCTTTCTTTTTCTTTAATCGAGTTATACGTCGCTTGTTGACGCATAGCGCCGATAATATACGGCACGCCCGTCGCAAGCAATATCAAAGGTATCGCAACAAGCGAATAGTAAGGCGTAAATTTGGTTACCGCAGAACCGTCTATTCTAAATAATATCGCTACTATTCCGTATAAAAAACTTGCGATAGCGCCCGCCCAAGTGACTTCCGTCGCAGGCGAAGCTAAGATTATAATCGTATGAACTACAAGCAGTACGATAAGCGGCAAACAAGTAACCGATCCGCATATAAACCCTTTATAAGGCGCGTATTCTTCTTTATAGTTTATCGTCCTGTTTTCGCCGGTCGCAACAATCATTTCGCGTTCCAAATCGTTGGCATACCGCACCTTGCAAGCCTTTTCGCCGTCTTTTACCGCCGCCATGGAAACGATTACGACGTACAGCGCGACGTTTAATATGGCGAGTACGATTTTCAACGCCTTAGACTCTAAAAGCAATATGGCATAAGACGTTACAGCCATAAAAACCATATAAAAGAACGACATAAACGATTGTTTTACATATGTCCACATATTGTTACCCTTTAATCTACGTATATTTTTTCCGCACGCGCCGCAACCTTAACCAACACTTCGTAACTTATAGTCCCGTTTTCTTTTGCGGTTGCTTCCGCGTCCGTCATTATCGCAATACTGCCTTGTGCCTCTCCCTTATATGCGGAAACGTCCATACATCTGTTACGAAGCAACCTCCCCTTGCGCTTTCTGAACAAGCCGTCGGCATACCCGTACCTAACCAGATGAAATTTTCCGCCGACAAGGTTTGTTTTCACCCCGTACATCGCTCTGCCGAAACACGGCAGAATTCTGTTTTCGACTACCGGCGCGTAAACGCGCATTATCGGTTTTACCGATATTTTATCCGTCTTAAACGGCGTGTAACCGTACAGCAACAAACCTATGCGCACCATATCGAAGTTCTCGCCGTTTATAAAACCGCCGCTGGCGGAAATATGACATACGACGTTTTTATCGTACTCTTTAACCAGACGAACAGCTTTTTTAAACTCCGCCGTCGCACGTCCGAACGCTCGTCGATTTTCAGGCGCGGCGTAATGAGAAAAAAACCCGCTGAGTTTGGCTCGTTTGCAAACCTTTGCCCTATTTAGAATACCTTGCAGCTCCGCCAAGCCGTCGGCGCCGTAACGGTTCATACCCGTATTGTAAGCGACATGAAAATCCATATAACCGTCGCATTTTTCGCACTCGCTTTCAAACTCGTCGATTTCACCCTCTGACGAAGCGGTGACCGTCAAACGGTAATCTATCGCCCGACGTATCTCGCTTACGCTAACGGGGGTCAATACCAAAATAGGTTTGTCGACGCCGGCATACCGTAATTCTACGCCCTCCTCAGGCAAAGCGACCGCAAAACAGTCCGCGATGCCGTATAATGCCGACGCGACTTTACACGCCCCGTGTCCGTATCCGTCCGCTTTGACAACCGCGCATAGCCGAGTCGCGGACGGCAGCATTGCTTTTACCGCGAGCGCGTTTTTTTGCAATACGGACAAATTTATAAACGCTTTATTCAACATATTTTATAGTATGAAGAAAAAGCGTTTTTGTGTTTAACGTTTACGCTTTCTTTTCGAGAAGCGCTTTGATTTCCTTCAAAAGGTCTTCTACCGTGGGATTGGCTTCGCGTTCGGCTTTTGCCTTGGCTTCTTCTTCTGCCTTTTTTTGCTCTTCCGCCGCGGCTTCCTTTTCGGCTTTTTCTTTTAAGTATTCCTCGACCTTAACCTTATCGAAACGAGAAATCCCCCTCTTTTTGAGTTCCGCTTTATCCTCTTTCGAAAGGACGTTCTTTACTATATCGGCTTTTAAGCGCTGGTTGCCTTCTTGCAATTTATTCATCGCTTTGACGATGCAGAACAGCACGAACGCCACGAGAATAAAATTGATTATCGCGCTCAAGAAAGCGCCCCAGTTTATATATATAGCCGACGACAAATCTTCTGCCGAACCGACCAAAAAGGTAAATACGCCGTCGAGCGAACCGCCTTTCCCGGCAATAAGATACAACAACCAGTTAATGACGGGTTGAAGAATATTAGAAGTCAACGCAGTCACTATCGCCGTAAACGCGCTGCCAACGATAACGCCGACGGCAAGGTCCAACACGTTGCCGCGCGTAATAAACTTTTTGAATTCCCCGAAAAACTTTTTCATATCTTTTTCTCCTTTTGTTTTATAATTATCCGATTATCAAATTTACGACTGCGATCGCGACCAAATACAAAGAAAACCATTTATAGTCCGCTTTCTTAATCATACGCATCATAAACTTAATGGCAACGTATCCGGTTACCGCCGCGGTTACCACGCCGAACGCCAAAGGAAGCGCCTCCACACTGCCGAACGAATTGTTTTTTATGCCTTTAAGACATTCCAACGCGACAGCCGCCAAGATAATCGGCACGCTCATCAAAAAGGTAAACGCCGCGTTGTCATCTTTATTAACCTTAGCGAACGTTCCGCCGGTTATCGTGCTTCCGCTTCTCGATATCCCGGGGAATACGCCGAACGCCTGACCGCACCCCATAAAAAACGCCGTTTTAGAATTTATGCCGTTTTCAAGCGGACGTCGTTTGGAAAACGCTTCGGCGAAAAGCAATTCCGCCGCCGTCAATATAAACGCAATCGACAACAACCAAATATGTTCGGTAAACAACGCGTCCAAATCGAACGCCAGCGAAAACGCTATGCCTATCACGCCTGCCGGTACGGTTGCCAAAATCAAATATCCCATTTTGTTAAACGGCTTTTTAAACAATTCCAATATTTGCCGCCACAAAACCGCAATAACCGGGATAAGCGTACCGATATGTAACATAACGCTGTAAAAGACAACGTTTTCTTCTATATTAAACCAGTGTTGCAGCAAAATCAAATGACCGCTGCTCGATACGGGCAAAAACTCTGCGAGTCCTTGCACGGCGCCCAGCACTATCGCCTGCCAAATTTCCATATTTTTACCTCTCGCTAAACATTTTTATAAATTCTTTCACCGTTTTCGTTACCGCTCCGGATTTAGGCAACGCAAGCCCTATCGCGCGCGTGGGCATCTGCGGATTTGTTTTTATTTCTTTAAGAGTGCCGTTTTCTATTTCTCGAACGACGAATTCCTTGGGTATGCACGCCACGCCCATATTCGCCTTGGCGAATTCCGTTGTGAGTTCCAAACTGGCGACTTCTATTTCCGGCTTCAGCTCTACCCCCTGCGAACGAGAAAACTCCTCGAAGGCACTGCGCGTCGCCGTGTTTTTTTCCAACATTACCAGCGGATAATCCTGAAGTAACGCGATATCGATTTCTTTCCCGGACAAGTCGGCGTAATCGCTGCCGGCAACGAAGGTGTCGTGCAGATACATAACCGTTTTGATAAGGTCTATTTCGCTGTCGTCGATAGGTAAATTGACGAACCCGACGTCGCCCTTGCCTTCCTTTAACGCCGTAACCGTTTCGGCAGACGTGCAGTTTTGAAAAACTATTTTCACGTCGGGGAATTTTTCGTGATATTTTTTTATAAACGGAAGCAAAAAATGCGTCGTAACCGTGTCCGAGGTGCAAAGCCTGAGCACGCCCGTCGCAGAGTCTTTAAAATCGAAATAACTCTTTTCGGCGTTTTCTATAATATTGAGCGCCGACTCTATCTGCGGAAGCAATCTCATTCCGCTTTCGGTAAGTTCCATTCCCTTGTGCGTCCGCACGAACAACTGTCCGCCCAAACGCCTTTCCATCTGTTTGACCGCCTGCGATACCGCCGGTTGAGATATAAACAGTTCTTCCGCAGCTTTTGTCAGACTCCCGCATTTTGCGACGCTGTAAAAAACTCTGTATAATTCCAAATCTATCATACGACTATTTTCCCACACAGAACTTAGAGAAGATGTTGTTTATAATCTCCTCCGTCGCCGTCTTGCCCGATATTTCGCCGAGCGCGTCCCACGCGTTTTTAATATCGATGGCGGTTAAATCTATAGGAACCGCGTCGGCATTTGCAAGCGCGGCGTCCACGCTGTTCTTTGCCCTTTTAAAAGCGTCGTAATGGCGTTCCTCGCAGAGAAATTCCGCACCGACGTCGACCTCGCCGACCGCGCGCTTGAATATAACGTCGCGCAAGTCGTCGATACCCTCTCCGGAAAGCGCCGAAACGTACAAATCGACCCTGTCGTCTTTAAAGGAAGATTTATCCGTTTTATTCATCACTACAAGCGGTTTAAAATCTTCTATCTCGCGATATATTTCTTCGTCTTCTTTATCCGTATCCGACGCGTCGATTACGAATATGACCAAATCGCTTTCTTTTACGACTTTGCGAGAAAGGTCTACGCCTATTTTTTCTATCTCGTCGCCGCTCTCTCTGATACCTGCGGTATCGGAAAAATGAAACCTGACGCCGTTTACGTCTATGGTCCCCTCGACCACGTCTCGCGTCGTACCGGCGATGCCGGACACGATAGCCTTATCGTAATTTAAGAGCGCGTTAAAAAGCGAACTCTTACCCACGTTGGGTTTGCCCACGACCGCAACCTTAACGCCGTTTTTAATCACCCTGCCGCTACGGTAAGAGGCTATCAACCCGTCTAAACGTTTGCTTAAATCGGTCAAAGTCTGCCGCATACCGCCCTTAAACGAACTTTGCAAATCCTCTTCGGGGAAGTCCATATCGGCGTCGATTTCCGACAAAACGTCGGTTAGTTCGTTCTGCATTGAAATCGCGAAGTTCGTCAACTTTTCTCTATATAAAGAATATCCCGCCCTAACGCTGCCGACGGTTTCGCTGTTTATCATATCGATAAGCCCTTCCGCCGACGCAAGCGACAACTTACCGTTCAAAAAGGCGCGTTTTGTAAATTCTCCTCTGTCCGCAAGCCGCGCCCCGAGCGATAAAATCTTTTTCAATATGCCTTGCGTTATCGCCACGCCGCCGTGGCAGTGGAATTCCACCACGTCTTCGCCAGTGAAACTTTTGGGAGCTTTAAAATAAACGCACATGCCGAAGTCTTTAAAGTCTTCGGCAAGTATCTCCCCCACGTACATTTTATTCGGTTCGAAGTCTTTCACCGCCGCATCGCCGAGCGGTTTAAACATTTGCCCGGCAATCGACAGCGGACTGTTTCCGCTTAATCTTATAACCGCCACGCCCGACGCGGTAAGCCCGGTAGATATGGCGGCTATGTTATCTTCCAACATTTATTTGTCGTCGTCCTTTGTGTTAAATTCCGAAAACGGTTCGTCGTCTTTTGCGTTGAATTCCGAAAACGGCGCGTCGGCTTGATCTTGATTTGGTCTGTGAACGTTTTGTCCGTAACCGTTCCCGTAAGGGTTGTCGTAACGGTTCGGTCCGTAAGGATTTCTGTAGCCGTATCTGTTTCTGACGTAATCGGAAAACACGACCGGCCTTTTGTTTCGTATCGCGAAAATAAAAATCGGGAAAAGCCCAAAAAACGACAACACCGCCGCAAGTATATAGTGCACCGGCCAGTATTTTCTGAAAATAGCGATGTAAAAACTTACTAAAACGACTATTTCGACCAAATCGTAAAAATAGGTAAAAATACCGATTATGTCCAGCACCAATTCCACCGACGTTTCGTTTGCGTACGGGCTGACAAAATTCTTACCCAAAAACACGCCGGTACCCAGCCAATGATAATATTCGCCGGAGGGAACGTATGACGTCGACGTGCTTGTGGCGATTTTTTCTCCGCCTTGGAGGTAATATCCGATAACCGGCAAATAAGTAAGGCAAAAATCGACTGCGCTCAAAAGAGCGAAAACGCCGAAAACTATGGTAATCGCGAGCGCCCATTTTTTGAATTGTTTGCCGAAAAACCTATATTCCCCGACAAGCATTAACCCGGTATATATCCATATACACGGTATCCACACCGGCCAAGTATTTTCCAGCCCCGCATTCTTCGCTAATTTATACAATCCTAAAGAACGCAGAACGTAAAGTGCCACGCCCACGGCGAAAACAAGCGCATAATATGCGACGAGCGCACCGCGTTCCATATACAATATGTTTAGTTGACTAAAATATATTTCCATATATTGCTCCCTTTCGGTTTAGGCTTAATACGCCCTTGCGAAAATAACTTTATGTTTGGCGGGTTTTCCGCAGATAGCGCACCGTTCGGGAACGCCTTCCTCGTCGACCATAACTCTGGACGTCGCGGCGGCAACCTCTTTCACCTTATCCTCGCATTCTCTGCAACCGCACCAACCGGCTTTTACGAAGTTCTTGCCTTCCACGCCGTTCAATATCCCGTCTAAGCTGTCGGCTTCGACTATTTTAGCGTCTCTGCGTTTGCGCGACGCTTCAAGCATATCGCGCTGTACGGTTTCTAAAAGTTCGGTTACGTACTCGGTCAGTTTGTCGAACGGAACGAAAGACTTTTCGAAAGTATCGCGTCTGCAGACGACCGCTTGCCCGTTTTCTATATCTTTGGGTCCGACTTCTATTCTAAGCGGAACGCCCTTCATCTCCCACTCGTTGAACTTCCAACCGGGGCTCATATCGCGAACGTCGGTTTCCGCGCGAACGCCTGCACCGACAAGCGCGGCTTCGATTTCCTTTGCCTTTTCTATAACGCCGCCCTTATGTGCCGCCACAGGGATTATTATCGCCTGAATAGGCGCCACGCGAGGCGGAAGCACCAATCCGCGTTGGTCGCCGTGCGCCATTATAACGGCGCCTATCATACGGGTCGAAGTCCCCCAAGAGGTCGTGTAACCGTGCTTAAGTTTTCCGTCCTTATCTAAAAACTTTATATCGAACGCCTGAGAAAAATTCTGTCCCAAGTAGTGCGAAGTACCGGCTTGCAAGCTTTTGCCGTCGAGCATCATAGCCTCCATACCGAAGGTTGCCACGGCGCCGGCGAACTTTTCTTTTTCGGTTTTTTTGCCGCACAAAACCGGAATAGCCAGCGTTTCTTCCGCGAAGTTTTTATACACTTCGAGCATCTTCATCGTTTCTTCCATAGCTTCTTCTTCGGTAGCGTGGACGGTATGCCCCTCTTGCCACAAAAACTCGCTGGTCCGCAAGAAAGGCCTCGTGGTCTTTTCCCAACGCATAACGTTGCACCACTGGTTCATCATTACGGGTAAATCCCTATAAGACTGTATCCATTTAGAATACATAGTGCCGATTATGGTTTCGCTGGTCGGACGTATCGCAAGAGGTTCTTCCAACTGTTGACCGCCAGCGTGGGTCACTACCGCGACTTCCGGCGCGAAGCCTTCTACGTGTTCGGCTTCTTTAGTGAAATAACTCATCGGAATAAGCAACGGGAAATATGCGTTTTTCGCACCCGTCTCCTTAAACCTCTTGTCCATATCTTTTTGAATATTTTCCCAAATGGCGTAACCGTACGGACGAATTACCATCGTACCTTTTACCGGGCCGTAATCGACAAGTTCGGTTTTTAAAACCACGTCGGTATACCATTGCGTAAAATTTTCGTTAATGTCCGCTATCTGCGTAACGAATTGTTTTCCTTGATTATTGCTTCCCATTTGAATTTCACCTACGTTAACGATAATATCTTCTCGTTTATATTATACACGGACAAACGAAAGAATACAAGTTTTTTCTTACAAAATAGCCAAAAAGAATTGAAAAAGGCTTGAAATAAACCGATATATACTATATAATGTAGTTATAAAGGCGTTCAGTTCACAACGTGCACTTATCGCCGCACATCGGGAGGTCTATTTTTTATGAACCAAAAACAAATTCAGCAGCTTACGATAAACGCAATTCGCGTTCTCTCAGCCGAAGCGATAGAAAAGGCAAAATCCGGTCACCCCGGCATGCCGCTCGGCGCCGCGCCTATCGGGTATTCTATTTTTACCAATATGACGTATAACCCCAAAGACGCGCAATTCGACAACAGGGATAGATTTGTTCTGTCCGCAGGACACGCTTCCATGCTGTTGTATTCCATCTACCACCTTTTCGGGTTCGGTATGCAAAAAGAAGAACTTATGACCTTCCGTCAACTCGGCAGTCGCGCGGCAGGGCACCCCGAATACGGGGTATTCCCGGCGGTGGAAACCAGCACCGGTCCGCTCGGTCAGGGCGTGGCTAACGCCGTTGGTATGGCGATTGCGGAATGTTATCTTGCAAACAAATTCAATAAAGAAGGCTTCCCTATCGTCGACCATTACACCTACGCGCTATGCGGCGACGGCTGTATGCAAGAGGGTATAGAAAACGAAGCGGCTTCTCTCGCCGGCAACCTTAAACTCGGCAAACTGATAGTCTTCTACGACGACAACGATATTTCCATCGAAGGCAATACCGACATTACCTTCACCGAGGATGTGGCAAAACGTCACGAAGCGCTCGGCTGGCAGGTTATAAAAGTAAAAGACGCAAACGACGTGCAAGCGTTGAACAGGGCGATTAAAAAAGCCAAATCCGATACCGAAAGACCTTCGCTGATAATAGTAAAATCGATTATCGGCTACGGTTCCCCCCTTGCCAACACGGCGGCTTGTCACGGCGCGCCTTTAGGGCAGGAAAACGTTGACAAATTAAAAGAAGCGCTCGGTTGGGATTGTCAACCGTTCGAAGCGCCCGAAGCCGTTTACAAACATTGCAGAAAGTTCGGCAACAAAGGCAAAAAGGCTCAGCGCGCATGGAAAGCGCTTTTCGCGGAATATTCCGCAAAATATCCCGACCTCGCCGAAGAATATCGCGCGTGGATGAAGAACTCCCTCCCCGACATTAAAAACATCGACGAACTTTGGCAGTTCGAAAAGGACGATGCTACGCGCGGCTACAGCAGCACCGTACTGAATAAAATAGCGACGTTAATTCCCAACCTTATCGGCGGCAGTGCCGACCTCGCACCCACCAACAAGTCGGCAATGAAGGGTAAAGGCGATTTCTCCGCCGACAATCGCGGCGGCGCAAATCTGCATTACGGCATAAGAGAACACGCCATGTGCGCCATAACCAACGGCTTATATCTCCACGGCGGCTTGCGTCCCTATTGCGCGACCTTCGCGGTGTTCTCCGACTATATGAAGAACGCTATGCGCATGGCGGCGATTATGCGCTTACCGATCCCGTATATTTTAACTCACGACTCGATAGGCATAGGCGAAGACGGCCCCACTCACCAACCCATAGAACAGTTCGCGACCTACCGCGCGATGCCCGATATGGACGTTTATCGCCCGGCGGACGGTAACGAAGTAGCCGCCACCTGGATATCGGCGTTGACCGGTAAAAATCCGTCGTGTATGTTCTTTTCGCGGCAAACGCTTCCTCGCCTCGATTGCACCGGCAAAGACGCGTTGAAGGGCGGTTATATCGTAAAAGATACCGAAAAACGCCCCGACGCGATAGTCATCGCAACGGGTAGCGAACTTAAAACGGCATTGGACGGCGCAGCGCTGTTGGAAGCGCAAGGCGTCGCGGTACGCGTGGTTTCCATGCCGTGCATGGAAGTCTTCGAACGCCAAAGCAAATCTTATAAAGAAAGCGTTCTCCCCTCTAAAATACGCACTCGCGTCGCTATAGAGGCAGGCGCTAAAGACTGTTGGTATAAGTACGTCGGTTTGGACGGCGCGGTTATCGGTATGGACAGCTTCGGCGTCTCCGCCCCGGCAAAAGTGCTGTTCCCTCAATACGGCTTTACCGCGGAAAACGTTTGCGATACCGTGTTATCGCTCTTAAACAAATAAAGTCCGCA
>CAZARP010000039.1:8172-11469 GCA_964487575.1 uncultured Christensenella sp. | reverse complement strand
ACCATTTTATACAGTTCCAAAAACAGATTAAAAGGTTTAACGACGTCCGTCGCGCTTTGGGGTGCGTGCTTCGTATCCGCGTTAATCGGTCTCGATTTATACTTCGTAGCAGTCGTTTCGTTCGTCGTGTATATGCTGTGTCTGACGTCCTTTATCAAGATAGAATACGCATTCAGAAAGCGTTCCAAATATTTTGAAATTCATTTGGAACTGAATAATAAAAATTCTCTGCGCGACTTTGTTACCGCGGTGCGTCGGCTGGGACTAAAGATAGACGATATAGAATTTAACGCGGCATACGTTAATTCCGGCTTGTTCGTTTACTCTGTTGCCCTGACGATTTTGACCGAACAATTCAAAAAAGTCAGTCACGATGACGTAATTGCCGCGATATCGCAACTGGAATACGTTAACTACGTAGAAGAATTAGATAGATAAAAGATTTTTCAATTGAAAAGTCCGAACTTACCGTTCGGACTTTTTTTGTTGCTCCGTAGGTGGCGTCGTTTGACGGAAGTACTGTTTCGGCGACAAATTCGTTTCGTCGTGGAAAGCGCGATAAAACGCCGCCAAAGACGAAAAGCCGCATTGCAGAGCAAGGTCTAATATGTTAGATCCGTTTTGCAAGGGATAAAGGCTTATAAATTTTTTAATTCTGACCGAACGTATGTGTTGATTGAAATTTATCGAAAAACCTTTCTTAAAATATCTCGATAAATACGATGGACTGTATCCGAAGATTTTCGCGACTTTTTTTAAGGATAAATCTTGTTCCATATAGTGTAAATCAATAAATTCGAGGACTTGTTCGAAAAAATTGGGCGCGATTTTACCTTTATCGACAAACGAAAGTTTGTAATGAGAGAACAATTCTCCGAAAACGATATTCGTCCATCCTATTACAAGCGGGTCGCTAAAAGGTTGGTTTGACGAGGAAGCAAGTTCGAAATGCTTTACGAGTAAACGCAAAACCGGCAAAACGGTGTTTTTGTTAAACGTTTTGTCGTTAAGCACGAAATACGGCACCGACGTGTTTTGGAAGGACGGAAAGTACGTGAAAAAGTCGTACGGAATTAAAAGCATAACGCTTTTAACGCTGTCCTGAACGGGTTCCGAGTGTGCGGTACGTGAGGAAACCAACAGAATTTCGTCTTTTTTAACCGTTAAATCGTCGTTTTGTAAATTGATTGTGTAATTGTTTTTAAGAATGTATTGAAATTCTACCGCTTTGTGGAAGTGAGCGGGAATTTCCCAAGTGTGAAAATATTCTTCAACCCTTAGACCTTGGTCGGTATGACTTTCATAAAACGAATTTTTGTTCATTACTTTTTTAAACTCTCCTATTTCACGTATATTATAAACCGCTCGTTTATCGTTGTCAATAAAAGTGGTAAAAATATGAGAAGTTTATGTAAAAAAACGAGAAGAAATGGGGGGGGGGTAATGTTATTATTAATTGAAAGTTAACAAAGTATAAAAAATGTTAGAATTTTTCAGTTGTGCGTCGGGGGCGGATTTATGTTTATAGCAGGGCAACGGTTAAGTGAGTTTTCAATCTACGTAGGGTCGGACGGCGTTTGTGCGTCGTATGCGGCTGAACAACTGAGACGTTACGTTAAATCCGCCTTCGGCTATTCGCTCGATATAGTGTCGAATAAACGCGACGGTAAACAAATAGTACTTTGCGTTGACGGCGGAAAGGACGAGGACGGCTTTTGCGGTTTTTACGAAGGGGGCAACTTCTATCTTAAAGGTAAAAGCGAAAGAGCGTTGCTTTACGCCGTTTACGATTTTTTGGAGAGATTTATCGGTTGGCGTTTCTTTGCCGCGGAAATGCAGTTTAAGGGCGTTGAAACTGGCGCGTATATGCGTCGTTGCGAAAAGTTGATGCAGCCGCGTTATAGCGAGATAACCGAAACGACTCGTTATGAGGAAACTCCCGGTATACTGTTCCGTGATTTTTACGGGCACGCGACCGTTGACGAAGATTGGTGTGCTAAAAACAAAATTAACGGCGACATCTGGCGATTAAAGAACACGCCCGATTATATGGGCGGTGCGGAGCGTTTTGCCGACGACGGCGGACATACCTTTTTTAAGTTGTTGCCGTACGATAAATATTTCGAGGCTCATCCCGAATATTTCTCTTTGGTAAACGGGAAGCGCATCGGCGGCTCCGAAGGGCAAATTTGCCTTTCTTGCGAGGGAGCATTGCAAGAAATAATTAAAAACGTGAAAGAAATTTTGCGTAAAAATCCTAACGCAAAATACGTCAGCGTGTCGCAAAACGACAACAATAACTGGTGCGAATGCGACGAGTGCTTAAAAAAAGAAAAAGAAATCGGTTTGGGCGGTTTGCTGTTCGGTTTCGTAAATAGGGTTGCGGAAGCGTTGGAAGAAGAGTTCCCCAACGTAAAAGTACACACCTTCGCATACGATATGACTGCTCAAAATTGCAACGTTACCTTACATAAAAACGTTGTTTTGCAGTATTGTTTGCGCAGTTGCAGAGGACACGATTTAAGCGACCCGTCGTGCAAGCTTAACGTCGTAATCTCTAATTCCTTAAAAAAATTATCGGCAAGTTGTCAAGAACTGTTTATATACGATTATATTTCGAGCGAGGCGCACCTTCTGCAATTTATGCCCGACATCTTTAGATTAAAAGAAAAGATGAAGTTTTTTGCCGACTGCAAGGTGCGCGGTATCTATTCCGAAATGGACATATTCAATCAAAACAGTCCGTGTATGGAAGAATTGCGTGCATACGTATATGCGAAACTGATGTGGAACCCGCATATGTCCGACGAAGAATATAACAGTCATATAGACGAATTTTTGCAAGGCTATTACGGCAAGGGTTGGAAGCATTTAAGAAGATTTTTAGAAATCTGGGCAGAGGAGACCGACGACGCGCATTACGACAGCGTGCTTGGCAACGTCGGCGACAAAGACGGTCACGATATTATCGGCGACGACGGCATACCCGTTCGTTGTGCCTTTATGCCGAAAGAAAAGGTTAACGAAGTCTGCAAACTTTTAGAAGACGAGATATGTAAAGCCGAGGTGCTCGCAGGTTCCGAAGAACGGGACAGGGTACATATGTTGCGTGCCGGTACGCTTTGGTATAGGTTGTTCCATACGATGAAGGATATTATGCAAAACGGCACCGAGGAAGAAAAGGCAAAAGCAGTTGCCGACAACCGCGAACTTTGCAGCATAATGCGCCGGTATTGTATGAAGTACACTTGGTCGATAGGTATGAGCGAAACGACCGCGATGTATAAAGATTTTACG
>CAZARP010000039.1:4476-8072 GCA_964487575.1 uncultured Christensenella sp. | reverse complement strand
GCCGAGTGCGGATATAATCGCGTGCATTTTAACAACACCAGCGTTCACGTAGAGGGCGGCACGAGCGTGGCTGACTTCAAAAAACTTAACGAACAACTCGATACGCACTTTACTTTAGCTGAAAAATACGGCATCGACGTAATTTTGGCTATGAACACGAGGAATACCAATCAAACAAACGCGACGCCTTTCGAATGGGTTGACGACAAGATGCACGATACCCTTCAAAAATGGAAAGACAGCGACACCTTTTACGGGTACATGCCGTACGACGAACCTTCTTTTGCTTTGTCGTTGTCGGCGGACAACCCGTCGATGTTGCAAAGGGCGTATGAAAACGTCACAGACTATATTTTGGACGAATACATCTATTTTAAACACAATTACCCGGGAAAGGCTTTCGAAGTAGTTATGCTGCGCGACGCGAACCCGGGCGAGACCATGGGGTATCAAAAAGCCGGTTTGGAAACCTACGAACAATATCTCGATTACTTCGACGAGAGAGTTACTCAGTACATTCCGTACGAAGAAAGAATTTGTTCTATGGACTCTTATGCTTATAGTTTCAATGCGTCTAATATGTACATTCGTTTATGTTGGATAGCCAGTTTAGAGGACAATGCGTATAGGGCGGAAAAGTTAAACGGCGAAAAGTGGACGTATACGATGAACCACGTCGATATGGAAAACACGGGATGCGTTTTGTATCAATATTACACCGCTATGGCGTACGGGTATACGAATTTCATTACTTATTGTTATCGTTCCGCATGGGGCACTAACGCATGCAGCATAGACGCGCTCGGCAATAAAAACGACAATTACTATTACTATAAAGCGGCACATCAAGAAGTCAAATCGTTCGAAAACGTGTATATGCAATTCGTAGACGATTGGAAAGGCGTTATGGTAAGCAGCGGCACGCAAAGCACGACTGCCGTGGACGAAAAGCCTTGGGCTAACGCAAACAGTTTGCTTTCTTCTTACGACAGAGTTAAATCGTTTACGTCGACGGAAGACGCTCTTATGGGGATTATGAAAGACGGGAACGGAAACGAAGGTTTTATGCTCGCAAGTCAGGCACTTCCTCAAAATAATACGACTAACGACGTATCGGTTACTTTTAAGAATGCTACTAAGGCATTGGTTTATACCAACGGAGAGGCACAGAAGGTCGTTACGCTTAACAACGGTAAATTGGATTTGACGTTAAAAGCAGGCGGCGGCGCGTTCGTTATCCCGTTTTAATGGAGTTTATACAGTATGAAGTTTTTAGACATGCGCAAATATGACGATTATCCTAAAGCGCTGAGAAAACACAAATATTTATGCATTGTTTCAATGTTATGTTTATCGGTATTGTCTTTTGCGGTGTTTTACGTCGGAATTAATTTTCAGTCTATAATGCTGGCGTTTAAAGTGCACGTAAAAGACAATCCTATGGACATCGGACACTACGAATGGTCGTTCGACCAATTCCGCAACGTCTGGCAAGCGTTGACAGACCCGACTTCGTCGGAAAAATTGCTTATGGCGTTGAAGAACACTCTTTTTCTGTTCGTTATGGGTAACGCGGTAACTCTCCCGATGGGGTGTTTTATCAGTTATTATCTCTGGAAGAAGATGTACGGTTCTAAAATATTCCGCGTGTTGTTTTACGTCCCGCAGATTATATCGAGCGTCGTAACGGTTATTATCTTCCAAAACTTCGTCGACCCGAGCGGCGTTATAAGCACGATAGTTTTTCGTATGACCGGGACGGCGATGAAACCGTATCTGCAAATGTACGGCACGTCGATATGGATGATTTGGATATATAACACGTGGATAGGCTTTTCCGGCGCGTATTTATTGTTGACCGCCGCGTTGTCGCGTATTCCTAACGAAATTATAGAGTCCGCGCAACTTGACGGAATTTCGCCGCTTAAAGAATTCTTTAAGATATGCGTGCCGCTTATTTGGCCGACCTTGCAGATTATATTGTTGCAAAAAGTCGCCGGTATATTAAGCGCCGACGGACCGATATTATTGTTGACGAACGGAAACTACGATACGTATACGCTCGGGTTCTGGAGTTATATGCAGGTATACGGACAAGGTAGCGGAGAAAACACTATGTGCTTCTCGGCGGCAGTGGGGCTATGTATGACCGCAGTGGTCGCGCCTCTTGCGCTTTTCGTTAAGTATATTACGGGGAAGGTGAACAATGACATCACGTACTAAATTAAAATCTTATAAAACCGAACTAACGGTCGGTCAAAAAGTAATAACTGCTATAGGTGTGGTTGTATTCGGTATTTACGCGTTAAGTCTTGTTATAGCCTTGTGTTGGACGGTTATGTCGTCGCTTAAGACCGATCCGGAGTTCGCGGCAAGCAGTTTGGCTTTACCGAAAATTCCGCAACTTTCAAATTACGTAAGAGCGTTCGAAGTGTTGGCAATAAACGACACAAGCCTTTTCGATATGTTGTTCAACTCGTTATGGCTTTCGATATTAACGCCGACTATCAATTTGTTCAGCGCGGCAATGGCGTCTTACGTAATGGCAAAGTATAAATTCCCCGGTAGAAAACTTATCTGGGGTATTATGGTTACTTTGATGGTTATACCGATTTACGGCGCAACCGCGTCCCGTTACCAAATGTATAAGATGTTGGGTATTTATAACTCGCCGCTTTATTTGGTTTCGGCCGTTTGCGGACTCGGCGGCAATATGATGCTTATCGCTACGTTCGAGGGCGTTTCCACAACCTATATGGAAGCTGCGTTTATCGACGGGGCAGGTCATTTCAAAGTGTTCTTTACGGTTATGCTTCCGCAGGTAACCGGGCTTATTAGCGCGTTATGGATTATGTCGTTTATCTCTACTTGGAACGATTATATGACGTCCATTATGTTCTTGCCCGATTATTTGACTTTGTCGACCGGGTTGTATCGTTTTAGAAATTTAACTCAATCGAGGGGCAAGGACATACCCGTGCTTTTTGCCGGCGTCGTGTTGTGTATGATACCTGCTATAGCGCTTTTCATTACTTTCCAAGATAAGTTCTTGAATTTGAATTTCGGCGGCGGTATTAAAGGTTAACGTAAATTTGTAAAAAAAAATAAAACAGTGAGGATATATTTATGAAGATTATTAAAAAAGTCGGCGTGCTTATGCTGGCAGGCATGATGTCTTTGGCTTGTATGACAGGTTGCGGACAACAAAATAAAAGCGACCCGAGCACGTTAAAGGTGATGGTGACCGACGCAGGCTTCGGCTTGGAGTGGATGTATGCCATAGCGGAAGAGTTCGAAGACTTATATAACGTCACCGTAAAAATTACGCCTACGGCGGAAAGCACCGACGAGTTGGTTAAGGTAGAACAAGAACTCAACGATACCGACGTATTCTTTTGTGCTACCGCAAACTCCGTTTGGGACACGATGCGTAAAAGAAAGATGTTGAATATCAACGACGTTTGGAATTCCAAAGCGTCCGACGAAGAGGAATTAACCATAAAAGAAAAGGCTTTGGCGGAATACGCGGACGCCTATTGTATGGTTGACGGCAATTATTATTCGTTGCCTTGGATATTGGAAGTCGGCGTGTTGGG
>CAZARP010000039.1:0-4376 GCA_964487575.1 uncultured Christensenella sp. | reverse complement strand
GGCGAGCACATCTTCTCGAGATTGGGTAAATTACGCGCCGGCGAAGCCGCTTACGAATACGTAAACAAATGTACTTTTAGAAACGACGGAACGTATGACGGCGGATATTCTCATCAATATTGCACGAGCATGTCGTTTATACAATCGCAAACCGCGTTTGCAGGCGGCGGATACGGCGAAGCCGACAAGAGAAAGGTCGCGTTTGTTCCTACCGGCAGTTGGTTGTTCGAGGAGTCCAAAGCGCAAATCGACCAATATGCTTTAGGTCAGGTCGGATGTATGAGCGCGCCGATTTTGTCTTCTTTGAGCGAACAACTCTCTTATTACGGCAATAGAGGCGAATTCAGCAAGTTGTCTGAAACAGAACGGCAAAAACTCGATAAGGCGTTGGTAGCGATTATCGATTACGTCGACGGCACGACAGACGTAAAACCGACTCAGGTCGAGGGCTTCGATATAAAAGACTCCGACATCGAAAGGGTTCGCGAAGCTCGCGGTATCGCGTTTATGAAAGACCAAGCGCACGCGTTTATTCCCACGACATCCGACAATCCCGATTTGGCAAAGAAATTTTTGCGTTTCTTCTGTTCCGATTACGCAGGCTCCATTTATACATCGGTAACGCACGGTTTCAGCCCGTTCTACGTTAAAGTCGACGCGGAAAACAAATATCTGAACGATTTCGATAAGACAATCGCGAGCATTGTTAATTTTTCAGACGGCAAAGTTTTGCCGTGGAGCAGACTCGGCATATATATTTCATCGCCTAACGTCGAAGGTAACTTCTTTACGCCGTCGACTTCTCAATACGGCTCGCCCGAAAAGTTGTATGCGCAGTATCAAAAGATTAACTTACAAATAGTTAACGGCAAAACGGCATGGGCGAATAAGTTGGAGTCCGCGGGGCTTAAATTATTATAAAACAAGAGGTGAAGATGATGAAAAAGCTACTTGCACTGATACTTGCGTGTTGCACGTTGCTCGGTGTGGTCGGTTGCGGTTCCTCAAATAATTTGCTCGAAAAAAGCGAATACGTCGTCGAGTACGGCGAAAAATATACCGTAAGACCCGACGTGGATTTCGATGTAACGATTACCGACAGCAAAGGTAAAAAGGTTACCGGCGTCAGACACGGCGCGTTTACGCCCGAGGTCGGCGAGTATACGGCTGTATACACGACTAAAGACGGTAAGCAATCTCAAACCGTTAAAATCGTATGTCGTGACACCGTTAAACCTAAAATCACTTTTGCGGTGTACGAAGCAGACGTAACCGTCGGTTCCGTAGTTTCTATTCCCGAATACGTAGTTAACGATTATTCGGGTATTAAAAATAAGTCGGTTAAAGTTTTAAAACCCGACGGAAGCGAACAAAGCGTCACCGACGGGAAATGGACAATCGAGGAGGGCAAATATACCGTTCGCGTAGAGGCGGAAGATAATCAAGGCAATAAAACCGTGAGCGACACCTACATAACCGCAAGGTTAGATTGGGTTGACGACAACGTCGGCGACAACGTTTTGTACTCTTTTAACGACGACAGATATTTAAACCTCGTTTACGGTAGTTCGGACAGAGAATGTTTTACGCCTTCCGTTGTTTACGACGGATATCCGGAAATCGCAGACGAGGCGGAGGGCAACGGAGTGCTTAAATTGACGACCGATTATAATTACGGCAACGTTTACGCAAGGTTTGCTTTATATACCGGTTTTACCGCCAACAACGCAAAGAAAATTCATTTCCGCATCGCAACCGACAGGAACGTGGATTTCGTCAAACTGATGTTGGCAGACGGAACGGTTTGCGGTCGTGAAATGCTTATAAAGAAAGATCAATGGATAGATTTCGTCGTCGACCCGATAGATTTCGGATACGGTAGCAAATTTACAAACTTCTACTTGGTTTCTCGCGCAGACAAAGGTTTGAATTTATGGATTGACGAAATCACGTACGAAGACCGTTGGAAAGACGAGAATTTGGCAGAAAACGTTCTTGCGGATTTCGACGAAGAAGGCTACGTAGAAAACATCTATCAATGTATGTACAGCGGCATTGAATATGCGACCGCCGGCGGAAGTAATTTTTCCGTCGTAGATTATCCCAACGACCTTTCCAAAAAGGTGCTTAAGGTAGAGACCACGCGTAATATGGGCGGCTTCACCTATATGTTCGATACGCCCGTAAAGACTTCGGAGATTTCTTCGCTTATCATCTCGATTGATTGCGTGTATAAATGCGGCAATTTATGGATAGGTTTTATGCTCGGCGATTACCGCAGTAGCGGCGCCACCGGCGTCCAAAACTGGTACGATACTTCGGCTAATCCCGACAGCGTGCCGTGGAACGGCGGCTTCGATAACCTCGGCAAGGTAGACGCGCTTGTCGACTTGGTCGTTCCGGCAGAAGCGTTGCAGGCAAAGGCTGAATACGTTACGGGCTTCTTTATCAGTGTCGTGGACAACGTAAGAACGGGTAACGTGTTGTATATTGACGAAGTTCGCGTTGAAAAGAAATAAGGGGAAAGACAATGAAAAACAGATTTATAGTTAAGTTGTTGTGCTTGGTTTTATGTGCGGTTGCCTTTCTTTGCTTGGGTGTGGCGTGTTCATCTAAAGAACCCGACAACGACGACCCCGTAAATAATAATTCCGGCATAGAAAACGTTGTAAAGAAAGAAAATATTCAGGTTTCTTACAACGAGGAAAGCGGCGTCGTTTCTTGGACCAAGGTCAAGGATGCGACGAAGTACGTCGTGGTTATAAATTTACGCCATCACGACGGCGTCGTTACAACGTACGAAACCGTTAATTTATCGCAACAGTTATCACTGCAACAAGGCTTAAACCTCATTACGGTTTATGCTTATAAAGACAAAACGGAAATCGGCATCGGCGCAATCACGGCGGAGCTGTCTCTTGACTTCGTTCACCCGGGTACGCCCGACAACCTCATCTATAACAAAGCGGAAAACAAATTGTCTTGGGACGCGGCGGAAAACGCGACAAAGTATAAAATAACCGTAACGGGCATTACCGACGCGGATTATATTTACGAGGGCGAGACCGCTCAAACAAATCAAGAGATTTTATTGCCCGGCGGCGTCTATAATATTTCAGTCGTCGCGGTTAATTCGCAAGGTTCGTCAGGAGCGTCGGCGGAGATAGAGTACGCCACTTATACATCGGCAAAGTTCGATACCGACGAAGATAACGACGGGGTTTTCGATTTGTTCGATTTCAACTCTGCCGCCGCCGCGGATATAGTTTATTCCGGCGAATATAAAGAATGGCAAAGCGCGGTTTCGTCGGCTGCGGAATATAAAATAGTCGACAGAGCGACTTTTGGCGATTATACGGAAGGTTCCGACGGCGCGTTGCTTATTTATGCTCCTTCGCAAGATGTAGGCAGAATGTGCGGTATAACCGTTCGTTTACCGAAAGACTTGTCGGTCGGCGTTTTAAGTCTCGACTTATATAGGGCAGACGGTGCGACGACGGGGTTGGCTTTGAGCGACGGCAAAGGTCATACGGCATATTATGCGATTTCGGATGGTCAAACGGCTTGGAGGTCGTGGAAGACGGTGTCCGTAAACATCTCCGAGTTTTTAGAAAACAATTCCGATTTAGAATGCGTGCGTGAAATCGGCGTGTATCAGCGTTCGACGAAGGCGGGTTCTCATTATATAGATAACTTGCGTTATGAAAGATTGGGCGACGTCGGCAACGTCGCATACGACGTTGAAACAAAAACCCTTTCTTGGGACTCGGTTTTCGGTGCGAACGAATACGTAGTAAAACAAGGTTCTAACGAATTGTACCGCGGTAACGCAACTTCGGTCGTGTTGGAAGAAGCACTCGATAACGACGAGATACTTTCTTGTACGTTGACAATAGAGGCGATAGCCGAGGGCACGAGCAAATCTAAGGACTGCGTTTTGAATTTCTTCGGCGATATAGGCGATATCGTTATGGACGAACAAACGTTGCTCGTCACTTGGGATGCCGTAGTAGGCGCTACCAAGTATACGTTGACCTTAAACGGTAACAAGGTATACGAGGGAACCGAAACGCAATATCAGGTGACCCGGAGCGAGGCTGCGGAACAAGATTGGACTGCCGAACTTGTCGCGACGCGCGGTGAAACGAGTAAAACCAAAAAAGCGACGGTGTTGTGTATACACGGTAACAATCAACTTTTCGGAACGCTTAAAGACGGTTCTGAAAACGAGCACTATATCGCGGAATGGCATAACGCCAAGGCGTGGGGACAGTTCAAAACCGGCGGTTATACAGGGGGACCCGAAAACGGAATAACCTTCGTGTACGGCGACTGGGTTTACGACGATTACGATACCCAAACGAGGATAAAAGACG
>CAZARP010000038.1:0-11560 GCA_964487575.1 uncultured Christensenella sp. | reverse complement strand
AAAACGACGTAAAATTTGAACTTGTTAAAACCGCAAAATCGATAGTAATTTACTAACGGAAACTGCAATTTTTTAGTAAAAAATCGTGAACACTGAACACAGAACACTAGGGGGAGTGTCGTAGTGACTCCCCCTTTTTTAGGTCTAACGACCGTATGTAATAGAGAAATTCGGCTCGCTAAAACGCGAGCCGGTTATCTCTTGTAATTTTGTAAACAGATACTAACGCGAAATGGGTGTACGCGCTTTTAATAAGGTGTATACAAATTGTATCAAAATTGATAATTGCATACGAACAAAAAACCGACGTTTGTTAACGTCGGGTTTTTTTTAGATAATTTTTTCGGGTTATTTATCGTTATCCAACGCTTCGTCGCACAACTCTATGATTTCTTCGGCATACTTTGCTTTTCTGTTTTTCAACCACTTTTTGTAAATTAAGTAATTCACGCCGCACATCGCCATTCCGACGACGCCGACCGCGATACCGATTGCAGGGTGCAACGTTTTGCCTATAACATTCATGGCAAGGCTCATACCGGTACCGAAAACCAAAGCGCCGACCACGCCGAAGCTATATGCGAAGATTTCCGCCGGACGGCGCACCTTTGCGTCTAACGCCTTAATTTCTTGCGTTTTGCTGACGGGTTTTTCTTCGTATTCTCCTCGAATACGCTCTATAGTTGCTTTTTCTTTTACATTGTTCGACATATCTTATCGTCTCCTTGTTTGTTATGGTTACACTATACACCGCCGACGTTTAAGAAAAGTTAATCCATTATATTTTTTTTGTAAAAGAATTGTTTCTAAATTGTTAAATCCGCTTTTTTTGTATATTGTCGCACTGTTTTATTATTTCTTCGACGTATGCCTTCGCGACGTTTATGCCGGTCACGCGTTCCATTTCTTCGAAAAACGCGTTGGAATTAACCTCGCACACGTACGGCTTCCCGTCGTCTCCGTATAAAAGGTCGACGCCGCAATAATCCAAACCCAGCACCGCCGCCGCCTTTTCGGCGGCTTTTATAAACGCCTCCGACGGAACTATCGCTCTGCCGGTACCGCCCGAGGATATATTAGACCTGAAATCGTTGTCGTTCTTTCTTTCCATAGCGGCGACGGCTTTGCCTCCAACCACTATAACGCGAACGTCGGTGCCTTTTTTGCGCCCCAGATATTTTTGAAACAAATGCGGTTTTAGTTTTATCTTCTCTATAATCGACGCAAGTTCGGCGACCGTTTTTGCCATGTACACGCCGCTACCCAAAGAACCGAAACTTTCTTTAACGACCAACGGCAACCCCAGCTTGTCCGCAACGACTTTTGCCGCTTCGGGGTCGGTTAGACACTCTCCTCTATAGCACAACGCCCCGAATATCGTGTCCGGAATATTAAGTCCGCTACCAGCTAACGCTATATACGTTTCGCCCTTATCGTCGCATACGCGCACGGCGGAGTGAGAGTTAAAAAGTCTTATTCCATTTTTTTCCAACACCGACGAAGCGTATTTGTCTTTATCCAGATACACGCAAAAATCGCAATCGGTAAAATCCGTCGCAAGTTCGCCGTCGCGCAAGCCCGAATGCAAATACGCGTCGAAAACGATTTCGACCGACACGCCTTTTTTTTCGAACTCGTCCTTAAGCCGCTCGGCTTGCCGCACGCACGCCTTAGGTTCCTTAAAAGGATTGACGATTATATAACCGCGCATTAAAACAAACCCTTTATAACGCCGTTTTCGTCTATATCGATTTTTTCTGCGGCAGGCACTTTGGGTAAACCGGGCATCGTCATTATGCTACCCGTCAACGCGACGATAAACCCTGCGCCGGCGGATACCTTAACCGAACGAACGGTAACGACGAACCCTTCCGGCGCGCCCAACTTGGTTTGGTCGTCCGAGAAAGAGTACTGCGTTTTGGCTATACATACCGGCAACTTACCGTAACCGTTTTCGTTAAGCGCGGCAATCTGCTTTTCGGCATCCGCGGTGAAAGCGGCGCCCTCGCCGCCGTACACTTTGACCGCTACGTCGTTTATCTTCTTTTTGATGTCGTCGTTAACGTCGTACGCGAACGAAAAACCCGAATTGTCTTTTTCGCAAAGGTTAATTACCTCTTCGGCAAGTTCTATGCCGCCCTTGCCGCCGTCCGCCCATACGGTAGACAGCCTTACGTTAACGCCCAACTTCTTGCATTCGCTTATTATAAGTTCGATTTCTCTATCCGTATCCGTCGGGAAGCGATTTATCGCCACTACCGACGGTAATTTATATACGTCTTTTATATTGTGAACGTGCCTTAAAAGGTTAGGTACGCCTTGTTTTAAGGCGTTAAGGTCTTCGTTCGCCAAGTCTGTTTTTTTAGCGCCGCCGTGCATTTTAAGCGCTCTCACGGTTGCCACTATAACGACTGCGGAGGGTTTAAGTCCCGCTGCGCGACATTTTATATCGAGGAATTTTTCCGCGCCGAGATCGGCGCCGAACCCGGCTTCCGTAACCGTGTAATCGGAAAGCGACAAGGCAAGTTTTGTAGCGATTACCGAGTTGCAGCCGTGTGCTATGTTCGCAAACGGACCGCCGTGCACGAACGCCGGTGTACCCTCCAACGTTTGCACCAAATTCGGCTTAACGGCGTCTTTTAACAACGCAGCCATCGCGCCGTGCGCGTTGAGTTCGCCCGCCGTAACCGGACGTCCGTCGTAGGTATAAGCCACTACTATCCTCTTTAAGCGTTCTTTCAAATCCGTTATATCGCTCGCAAGGCAAAGAACCGCCATGACTTCCGACGCCACCGTTATATCGTAACCGTCCTCTCTGGGAACACCGTTCACCTTTCCGCCCAAACCGTCGACTACGTAACGCAACTGACGGTCGTTCATATCGACGCAACGTTTTAAGGTTATGCGCCTCGGGTCTATGCCGAGCGCGTTGCCTTGATATATATGGTTATCCAACATTGCCGCAAGCAAATTATTCGCCGCGCCTATCGCGTGGAAATCGCCGGTGAAATGAAGGTTAATGTCTTCCATCGGAACCACTTGCGCGTAGCCGCCGCCCGTTGCGCCGCCTTTCACTCCGAAAACAGGTCCCAACGACGGTTCTCTCAGCGCGACGATAACGTTTTTATCTAAGCGTTTAAGCGCGTCCGCAAGACCTATGGTAGTAGTCGTTTTCCCTTCGCCGGCAGGCGTAGGCGTTATGGCGGTCACCAAAATAAGTTTACCGCTTTTAGACGATTTTTTTATTAAAGACGGGTCGACTTTCGCCTTAAAATTACCGTAACGTTCGAGGTAATCTTCAGGCACGCCTGCTTTTGCCGCTATTTCGGTAATCGGTAGAGGTTTTACGCTTTGAGCTATCTCAATATCGCTTTTGTAGTTCATGGTTTAATCTCCTTTCTATAAATTTTTTAATAATTTTTACGCCACGCTCTCGGGCTGAACAGCACGATAAGCGGAAAAATTTCCAATCTGCCGGCTATCATCACGACCGACAATACCAACTTGGAAAAAGAATTGTATCCGCTGAAATTATATATCGGTCCGATCAAGTTAAATCCCGGTCCCACGTTGCCTATACACGTAACGGCAGCAGATAAATCCGTCAACAGGTCGCCGCCGGAAAAACTGTCTAAAGACAAAAGCAACGTCGCGACGACAACGACTATCGCCCACATTACGATATACGACAAAACGTTGCGCTCGGTTTCCCTGCCGATAGGTTTGCCGTCTAACATAACCGACGAAACGCGTCTGGGATGAACGGTTTTTTTGATGTCTTCCGCACCCGACTTGCAAAGAATAATAAGCCTTGACACCTTTATGCCTCCGCACGTACTTCCTCCGCAACCGCCTACTATCATTAAAAACAACAGTATTCCTTTAGAGAACGACGGCCAAGTATTGTAATCCACCGTCGCGAACCCCGTCGTCGAACTAATAGACGTCACTTGGAAGAAAGAATACCTAAGCGCCTCGAAAAAGTTTGCGCACGAGCCGATTATATTAAAGGCTATCGCAACGGTCGCGACGACTTCTATCACCAAATACGCAACGACTTCTTCGTTTTTGAACGCCTTAAAAAATCCGCACGTAAGTATCGCGAAATACACGTTGAAATTTATACTGAAAAGCAACATAAACACGGCTACCGTCATTTCGACGAACGCGCTGTTGTAGTGTGCGAGGCTGTCGCCGTACAATCCGAAACCGCCCGTCCCCGCCGTAGAAAACGCAGTAAGCACCGCGTCGTACAAGCTCAAACCGCCGAACAATAAAACAATGACTTGCGCCAACGTCATAACCGCGTATATACCGTAAAGAATACGCGCAGTATAACTCATTTTACTCACGAATTTCGAAGCGGAAGGACCGGGAGACTCCGCGCGGTACAGATACATCGAGCCTTCGTTTTTAGAAGGCAACACCGCAAGCACGAACACCAAAACGCCCATACCGCCTATCCAATGCGTAAACACGCGCCAAAACATAAGACTTCTGCCGCTCGACATAAGTTCGGCAAGTTGAGTCCCCGACAACACCGTTGCTCCGGTAGTCGTAAAACCCGACGCAGACTCGAAGAACGCGTCAAAAAAATTCGGGATGACGCCGCTGATAACGAACGGCATCGCGCCGGATAACGATAAAATTATCCAGCACAGCGCGACGATTATCACGCCCTCCCTCGCGTAAATGGCTTTATCTTGAGTTTTAATCAACGACAACGGCACACCTATCGCGCATAAAAGCCCCGCCGGCAACAAAAAGCTTAAAAAATATTTTTCTCCGTAGCAAAACCCGACTGCAATAGGACACAACAACAGCAGCGCCACTATAATCATAGTTTTGCCGAGAATTTTAATAACGGCTTTATAATTCATCTGAGTATCTGCTCTAAACTGTTTATCTGTTTTTCCGTAGTCACGACGATTACTTTATCGCCGGTATAAAAAGCGGTATCGCCGACCGGCAGAATAAATTCGCCGTTTCTCACCACGCCGCCGACTATGACGCCTTTTTTAATCTTCATGTCTTTAAGCGCGACGCCCTGCTTCGAAAACCCGTGTTCCACGGTAAATTCGGCGGCCTCCGCCTTGTCATAAAGTTTATAAAGCGTGTTAACACCGGAATTTGCCTGAGTTTGGTGCGAACGAACGAACCGTATAATATGGTTTGCAATGGCTTTCTTCGGCGACACGACGGTATCGAGTCCCAAAAGTTGCACCATGTCGCTAACCGTTTCCCTGTCGATTTTCGTAACGACCTTGTTGATTTTTTTCGAACGGGCGTAAAGCGATATTATCACGTTTGCCTCGTCCATTCCCGTAAGCGCGACGCAAGCGTCGCTGCCCTTAAGGTTTTCTTCGTCCAACGACGCTTGGTCCGTCCCGTCACCGAACAACACGGACGCGCCGGGAAGCTCCTCGCAAAGTTCGTCGCATCTGGACCGATTGTTTTCCATAATCTTTACGTCGACCCCGGATTTCAACAGTTCCTTTGCGAGATAGTACGCCACCTTACCGCCGCCGACGATAAAAGCCGAACGCGCTTTCGGCTTAAATATTTTAAGTTTTTTACAAAACGCCGCGAGTTCCTTTTCGTCGGCTATTATGTTTACGGTATCGCCGTCGTGTATGACGAAGTCGCCGCGAGGAATTATCACTTCGTCGCCGCGCACCACCATTGCGAAAAGCATTTTATACCCGAACGAAGAAATCTCCATAAGCGACTTGCCTATCATCGGGTTTCCGCTACCGATTACGAATTCAACCATCGCGGCGGTGCCGTCGGCAAAACTTTCCACGTTTTTAGCCGACGGAAATTTCAATACCTGAAAAATCTCCATTGCGGTGCGATATTCGGGATTAAAGCACAAATCTATGCCGAGGTTGCTACGCAAAACGTCTTTTTCGGAAAAAAGTTCGGGGTCGCGAACCCTCGCGATCGTCTTACGCGCGCCCAACCTTTTGGCAAGCACGCAGCATAAAATATTCATCTCGTCGCGTGAAGTGCAAGCGATAAAAAAATCCGCCCCGTCCACACCCGACTCGATAAGATGGTCACGTTGCAAACCGCTGCCGATTATACCTTTGACGTCGTAACGGTTAACGACCTTGTTAACCGCGGCGGCGTCTAAATCTATAACGACGATATCGTGATTTTCTTCGACAAAATTTTTAACGAGCGCTTCGCCGACTTTGCCAGCACCGATTACTATAATTCTCATACCATTAATAATACCATACAAAAGTTTTTCAGTCAATAAAAAATTATATTTCGGCGGTTTTTACGATCGATTTTCCACCGACGTAAGAACGGGTTCGCCATAAAGGCAAACCCGTTACTCGCTGACATATATTACAAAACTTTAGATAAAAATTCTTTTAACCGTGCGTTTTTAGGATGATTGAACACGTCGTCCGGCGTCCCCTCCTCCACGATAACGCCATCGTCCATAAACAACACGCGCGAGGCGACTTCTTTTGCGAAATTCATTTCGTGCGTAACTATAACCATAGTCATTCCCGCTTCCGCGATTTCTTTCATAAGGTCCAAAACCTCGCCGACCATTTCGGGGTCGAGCGCAGAGGTCGGCTCGTCGAAAAGAATGACTTCCGGCTCCATTGCGAGCGCGCGAATTATAGCGATACGCTGTTTTTGACCGCCCGACAAGGTAGAAGGATATTCGTCCGCCTTATCCTCCAAACCGATTTTTTTAAGGAGTTCCATTGCCTTTTTATCGTTCTCGGCTTTTATTTCTTTCACCGTCTTTCCGAGTTTTTTCCGCTGTTTGCTTTGAACGTAAACGGGCGCCAACATAATATTTTGCTTAACGGTTTTGTTGTTAAACAAATTAAAATGTTGGAAAACCATACCGATATTACGGCGATACTTATTTATGTCGACCCTCATATCCGCAAGGTCGACGCCGTCGAACATAATCATTCCGCCGGTAGGGTCGACCATACAGTTGATACACCTAAGCAACGTAGACTTGCCGCAACCGGACGGACCGATGATTGCGATTACTTCGCCTTTTTTTATTTCTAAATCTATGCCTTTTAAGACGTCGTTGTCGCCGAAGGATTTTTCAAGACCGATGACATTTAAAACAGTTTCGCACATATTACGACACCTTTACCTTGCTTTTTTTCTTAACTTTTTTGTCCGCGGCGTCTCTGTCGGTTTTGGCGAAAATCTTTTCTACGATTTTAATCAAAAGCGTAATTAAAAGGACCAAAACTATGTATACCGCCGCCATAAAAAGATACGGCACAATAGTGATTAACTTATTATTGCCAATCGTTTCAATTACGGTATACAAATCGTAAACGCTTATAAAACTGACAACGGAGGTTTCTTTTATAAGCGTTATAAATTCGTTGCCGAGCGTGGGAATAATATTTTTTATCGCTTGCGGAATTACGATTTTAATCATCGTTATGCCGTAACTTAAACCGACCGCTCTGCCGGCTTCCATCTGTCCCTCGTCTACCGAATTAATACCGCCACGCATTATTTCGGAAACATACGCGCCGGAATTCATACCGAAAACCACTATTGCGACAATCAACGCATCAACGTTACCCACACCGAGCAACGGCAAAATAACGTAATATGCAATAAGTAATTGAACGACGATAGGCGTTCCGCGAAACAAAGCGACGTAAAAAGAACATATCTTATCTAATATCCTAACAGCCAGTTTGTATTTGGGCGAAACTCTAACGGTTGCAATTAACATGCCTAAAATAATACCGATCAGCAAGCCGAATACGGCTATCTCGACGGTATTTAAAATACCTTTTAACAAAAGGTTCCGCCAGTATTCTTCGCAAATCGCCTGCCAAAATTGTTGCAATTTTACAGAAAAATTCATTTTTCTCCTTCACGCCAAAAATTTCTGCCGTAATATTGGCAGAAATTTTTATTTTTATGTGGAATTATTTTTAACTAGATTTTTATTCGACCGTCAACGCATAACCGATTTTAGTGCCGACGCTTTGATAGTATTTTGCTTCGATTTCCGCATAAGTACCGTCCTCTTTTATCTTCTTGATAAATTCGTTGAACTTTTTCTGAAGTTCGGAATTCCCTTTCCTTAAAAGAAAAGCATATTCCTCGTCGGTAAGTTTTACGTCAACTACTTTAACACCCTCAACGGCGTCCACTATGGCTTTTGCGGGGCCTTCGTCGACGATAACCGCATAAAGATTTCCGTTTATCATATCGTTTACAGCCATTACCGCCGTAGCATACCCGGTTCCTTTAATGTTTGAAAAACCGTCAAATTCGAAATCTTTATCGCCTATAATATACATTTCACCGGTCGTACCCGACTGATATCCTATCTTTTTATCGCTTAAAGAATCAAGTATGTTTTCCACTTCCGCAGCAGACGTTGCAGCCGCAAAATCGTTATTATCATTTAAAACTATAAGCTTTTGCGAAGCTTCACAATAAGTATCGGTAAAATCATACATCTGTTTACGAGCGTCCGTTACGGTAATGCCTGCCATACCCGCATCTGCATACCCGACGTCGACCTGGGTAAAGATTGCATCGAAATTAATGTTTTTAACCACAAATTCCAAATTGTTTTCTTTTGCAAACATCCCCGCGATTTCGATATCTATGCCGTATATTTTACCGTCATCGCCAAGATATTCGTACATACCGAAAGGTGTATTTGTCACCACGATAAATTTACCTTCTTCCACGTACGTTTTGCTACCGCAACCGGCAAACCCGAACGCGCAACACATGCACGTAAGCGCAGCTATTATAAACGTAATAAGTTTTTTCATATAATTCTCCTTTTTTTGCGCACAACGGCGCTTCTCTTTTGTACATCGGCTATTATATTCTTCGTTCGACCGATTGTCAAACGTTTTGCACCGCTTTTTTGATTTTTTTCGAAAAAATATACATTATTTTTAAAATTATGAATAATTTATATAATAAAAATATCGTTTATTCATTCTTGAAAAATTTAACGAAAAAGACTGCCCGTTTTTCGGCAGTCCCTACGACGTTTTTCAACTTAATTGTTTAATAACCTCGTCCGCAAGAATTTTTTGCCCCGCGTCGTTTAAGTGTATTCCGTCCTCACAGAGGTAATCGAGAAGCGACGGAACGGATAAAAACCTCGAACGCGTATCTATATATTTACAGCCGTGTTCGAAAGCGCAACGCATCACCGCGTCGTTATATATCTCCTGCCGTCTGTATATACACGTAACGTCGCCGCAAAAAAATTCTTTAATCTTATCTTTATCGGCGAGGTCCCCTATCCGCTCGAAATACCTTTCGGCGTCAATCGGCGGAAGCGAAACGAAAACGGTTTTTACTCTATGCGAAACAAGTCGTTCGGTCATCTCGTCCAACATCGCTTTGAACTCTTCCGGCGAAGTGAACGGCTCGTGATGTGCCTTCGGAGAAGAAGCGACCTTTACCCAGTCGTAGTCCCCGTCGTTTCCACCCAGGGCGAAAACCGCACATTTTTGCCGACCGACGTCGCAGTCCTTTATCAGCGAACCTATAAGGTCGCGCTCGTATATCTTTTTCACCGTTTGCCCTATCGACGACACGTTACGTATCTTTATACCGTAATGTCTTTCTATAATCTCGACGGCAGAGCAATCCATGTGCACAAATCGACCGTTCCGATAGCCGACGCCCTTTGTTATGGAGTCTCCGAACACCGTTATATCGTAACGGCAAGGGTCAAACATTATGCTCACCGTCGTTTATGAACAACAACCCCAGACATTCTTCGCCGCAATGGCTTGTTATCGTCGCACCCGTTCTGGTTACGTGGATATTTTTAAAGCCGCGTTCTTTTAAGGCGTCGTATGCAGTTTGCACCACCTCGTCCGAAGCGGCGCTGTACGTAACGAACGCTTCCGACAAATCGGGATTTTCGCAATTTACAAGCACGTCCTCGCAATATTTTTTCATAACGTGTTCGTAACTTCCGCGATATTTTTTATCGCCGGGGACCATCTGCCCGTCTTTTAAGACGATAAGCGGTCTTATTTTTAACAAATTCGCCCCGAAGTACGCAAGCGCGCTGCATCTGCCGCCTTTATACAAATAATCTAAACGCTTCAGCGCAAAACTGACTTCGACGTAAGGCACCCTTTGCAGACACAGGTTATAAATCTCTTCCGCAGTTTTATCCGTTTTAGCCAACTTGCTGCCGTATATCGCCAGCAACGCCATGCCCGTAGATAAGGTGCGAGTGTCTATCGTGTACACGTTCTTAAACTTCGCCGCCGCCGCGACCGAATGTTCGTAAGACGACGATAATTTAGACGAAACCGCAAAGTGCACCACTCCGTCGTATTCTTTGAGCAAATTTTCAAAATGTTCGGTATACTGTTCTTCGTTAATGGCGCTTGTTTTTGGCAAAACGTTGTTTTTGTTCACGAAGTCTATTATATCGTCAACCGTTATATCGCAATCTTTATACGTTTTATCGCCGAGCAAAACCGAAAACTGCGCCACGTGTAAATTATATTGTTCTATTACCTCCGCGCTTAAATCCGCCATACTCTCGGTAGAAATAGCTATTTTCAAAATGATGTCCTCCTATTAACGTACGCTTACATTTTAGTCTTTTCGCCTTTTTTGGTCAACCTACCGCACCCGTTTTGTTTTCTACACTTAACAACCGTCGCGGTTTACCTTTTTTCATTTTTCTACTTTAAGTAGAGCGGCTTTTCGGGCAAAAATCGCACAATTTTACCCGAATACGGGACTTTTTTAAAATCTTATCCGACCGCAACGATGACAAAAAAGACCACGGTTATATTTTATTTTTGCAAAAAGTGTCGATTTTTTATACATTTTCGTCTCTCTACCGAAGGTAGAAATAATTATATTACCCTTATTTTGTTGTCAAAGGCAAAAAAATGTGATAAAATACGATTATGGATATAAAAGAAAATTTAGCGGTCAATCTCACCGCTTTGCGCAAAGCCGCAGGTCTTACTCAGGCGGAACTTGCCGAAAAATTCAATTATTCCGACAAAGCCGTATCGAAGTGGGAACGCGGCGAAAGCGCGCCCGACGTTTTCGTGTTGGCACAACTTGCCGACTTTTACAACGTCACCTTGGACAGCCTGATTTCCGAACCGAAATCTCAAAAAACGAAAACGATACTTAACAAAGACAAAATCCGTACGATAATATGTTGGGCGTCGGTGTGCCTTGCCTGGCTGGTCGCGTTTGTCGCGTTCGTGCTTATCGGGATTTTCGCACCGCAAATACACCACAAATGGTTGGCGTTTATTTACGCTATACCCGTTTCGTGCATCGTCGTTCTTACGCTGGCGCGCGTATGGGGCAGAAACTTAACTACGGCAATCTTTGTTTCTTTACTTATTTGGTCAACAATAACGGCGGTTTTTTTAACCCTTTTGTTCACACTCAGCCCGACGCCTGCAGGTCTATGGGAACTGTATTTAATAGGTATACCTTTGCAGGTGCTTACCATCCTTTGGACGGCGTATAAAAAAATGAAGTAATTATCGTAATTTTAAAAACGACTGCGTAC
>CAZARP010000037.1:0-11720 GCA_964487575.1 uncultured Christensenella sp. | reverse complement strand
CGCCGAGGAGTTTAGCAGAAAATACGCGGAAACCGAAGAGGGCGTCGGCGGTTTATCGGAAGAACCCGAGGAAATCGTCAGACCCGCTCCGGAGATTTCCGAACAACCGCGCGTCGATACGAGTACGTCGGAATGTCGTTTGGGGCGTATTATTCCCGAAAATATTATAGAAGCGAAAGAACCCGACCCGACGCAGGAACCAGATGCGACGCCTGCGCCGCGTAGGGAAGAAAACGCTTTGTTCGGCGAAAAGGAACCGACTTTACGCGAAAGCAGAACGAGAAGCGCGTTGTTCGGCTTGCAAGAAGAGAAAAAACTACCGAACAAAGAAGACGGATTTATAAGCAGAGTGAGAGCCGACGATAATCTTTCTTCGTCGGTCGGCGGCGGCTTTACGCGCGGAGCGGAACCTTCCGCAAAAAGCGCACCGACGGAAAAACAAGAAAAGCCCAAAGCGCCTATCAACAGGCAATACTTCCGTCCGCCGTTCGATTTGTTGGAAAGCCACGCGGCGCCTGCCGACGCTCCTCAGGAAAACCACGAGGCGCGTATGGCGGTGATAAAACAAACGCTCGAAGACTTCCATATCAACGCGGAACCTCAAAGTTACGTGCAGGGCCCGTCTATAACCCGGTACGAAGTTACGATGCCGGCAGGGATTTCGGTCAAAAAAGTGTTGGCGTACGACGACGACCTTAAAATGCGTTTAGAGTCTAAAGCCGGCGTCAGAATAGAAGCGCCTATTCCCGGTAAAAACCTCATCGGTATAGAAGTCGCCAACAAGGTTAAAGTAACCGTCGGTCTTCGCGAGATTATGGAAAAGTCCGCAAGCAAACCGTCGAAGCCCGGTGCGCTGACTTTTGCGATAGGTAAAGATATCGTAGGCAACGCGATAACCGACAACCTCGCTAAAGGGCCGCATTATCTTGTCGCGGGGGCGACGGGTTCGGGTAAAAGCGTATGCCTTAACGTAATGATAATAAGTCTTATTATGCGGTACAGTCCCGAGGAACTGCGCTTGGTATTGGTCGACCCGAAGGGCGTCGAATTCAAACCGTACGAACATATTCCGCATTTGATGATAGACGAAATAATAACCGAACCGAAAAAATCGCTCGCGGTTTTGCAGTGGGCGTGCGAAGAAATGGAACGTCGATATAAGACGTTCCAAGAATGTGACTGTATGGTTTTGGATATTAACGTGTATAACGAAAAGGTTGCGTCGGACACCGTTCCCAAGATGCCCAGAATAGTTATCGTAATCGACGAGTTATCTAACTTAATGGAAACTTGCAAGCGCGAAATGGAAGCCAAAATACTTGCGTTGGCGCAAAAATCGAGGGCGGTCGGCATACACCTCGTTTTGGCGACGCAACGTCCGTCGGTCGACGTAATAACCGGTACGATAAAGGCGAATTTGCCTTCGCGTATCGCGCTTAAGGTTATGAACTTCGCCGACTCCAACACTATTTTAAGCGAAGGCGGCGCAGAGAAACTTCTCGGTAACGGCGATATGCTTTATAAAAACGCGTCCATGTCCGAATGCGAAAGGTATCAGGGCGCGTGGATAACGGACAGAGAAATTACTAACGTCGTTTCGTATATTAAAGAACACAATGCGGCGTACTTCGACGACGATATGCAAGAATATCTTGACAACGCGGTCAGCCCGAAGACGGAAGAAACCTCCGCTTCGAGCGAGGGCGACGGCGGCGGAGACGAAATCGACGAATTGTTCTTAAAGGCGCTTTGGCTCGCCATTACTTCCGGCACGGCGAGTATATCGCAATTCCAGCGCAGATTTCAAATAGGTTACGCTCGCGCCGGCAGACTTGTCGACGTAATGGAAAGAATGGGGTATATCTCCGCGAACGAGGGCAGTAAGGCGAGAAGGGTACTCATTACGAGAGAGGAATACGAAAGCAACTTCGGACAACCGCCCGAGGCTTAAAGCGAATTGGTAAAATATGGTTATCGGTAAAAAAATAGGCGTCATATCGCTTGGGTGCGACAAAAACAGAGTGGACACCGAGAAAATGCTCGGGATTTTAAGCGACGGTTTTTCGTTTACCGACGATATGTCGCAAGCGCAAATAGCAATAATCAACACGTGCGCATTTATTCGCAGTTCGCGAGAGGAGGCAATCGGCGAAATACTCGCGGCGGCTGAATATAAAAAAAGCGGCGCGTTGGAAAAATTGATAGTGACGGGTTGTTTGCCTCAAAAACATATAGACGAAATATTCGACGAACTGTATGAGGTCGACGCCTTTCTCGGCGTTTCCGATTACGAACTTTTACCGCAGACGATAGAAAGGATATATTCCGGCGAAAGGGTAAACGCGGTCGGCGCGCCGAGAGAAGAAATAAAAGCAAAGCGCGTATTGACGACCGACGATTATGTGTACTTAAAGATAGCGGACGGCTGTTCAAACCATTGTACGTATTGTACCATACCTTCAATTCGCGGCGGTTATCGTTCCGTAGCGGAAAGCGAACTTATCGCGGAGGCGGCGGCGCTCGGAGAGGGGACAGAATTGATTTTGGTCGCGCAAGACACTACCAAATACGGCGAAGATTTGCATCCTAAGTCGTCTTTGGTCGAGCTTATAAGAAAACTCAGCGCGCTTAAAAACGTGGCAAGCATAAGGCTTTTGTATTGCTATCCCGAAAACATTACCGACGAATTGATACACGAAATGTCCGTAAACGCAAAGATTGCGCGGTATATAGATATTCCGCTGCAACACGCCGACGACAACGTGCTTAAACTTATGAACAGGCGCGGAACGGGTGCGGAATACGAGAAGTTGATAGAAAAGTTAAAGCGCGAAGTACCGGGCATAGCCGTACGTTCCACGTTTATCACGGGCTTCCCGGGGGAAACGGAAGAAGCGTTTAATAATCTGGCGGCTTTTTTGCAAAAGGTCAAACTGTTTAACGTCGGGTTTTTCAAGTATAGTAGAGAGGAAGGCACTCCGGCGTACAAACTTCCGCAACAAATTCCGGAAGGCGTTAAAACCAAGCGGCTTAAAAAACTGTATTCAATTCAAAAAAAGATAGTAAAAGAGAACGCGAAAGCGTTGAAGGGACGCACGTTTAAGGTTCGCGCCGAAGGCTTTGACGAGAATATGACAGTTTATTACGGCAGGGCGTATTTCAACGCGCCCGACGTTGACGGAAAGATTTATTTCTTTTCCGCGGACGAGGTGAAGTACGGCGAATATTACGACGTGAAGATAATCAAAGCGACAGATTACGATTTGTACGGAGAGAGGATATAGAACAATGAACCTTCCCAATAAACTGACAATTTTAAGGATTATAATGATACCGCTTTTCGTTGCGGCATATTACGTTACGGCAATACCGTATAATTTCGTTATAGCGGCGTGCGTTTTCGCATTGGCGGCGTTTACGGATTTTTTAGACGGATACATAGCGCGTAAATATAATTTAGTTACCGATATGGGCAAATTTTTAGACCCGATAGCCGATAAAGTTCTGGTGTCTACCGCGCTTATCGTGTCGTTGGTTCCTCCGCAAGGCGTAGAAATTTTTCCGTTAGGGTTAGAGTGGCTGGCGGCGGTAGGCGTGGCGTTGATTTTGGCGCGCGAACTTATCGTCAGCGGTTTCAGGTTGGTGGCTGCGGGGAAGAATATGGTCATCGCCGCAGACGTTTCCGGCAAGATAAAGACGTTTTTTACAGATATAACGATAATCGTCGTGCTAATCGGTGCGCAAATCACTCCCGACGTTTTCGATACGCTCAATCTGATAGGGTTTGTCATGCTCGGCGCGTCGGCGCTTTTGACGGTTGTTTCGGGCGCCGAATGTATAATTAAAAATTCAGCCGTTTTGAAAGAAACCGACGGAGAAAAACAAGACAAATGAAAACCGTTCTGATTTTTTTTAAGTCGCCGGAAAAGCCGTTAAGCCGTTCGGTACTGGACGCGGCGGAAAACGCGTTTTTTAACGGCGGATTTAACGTCGACGGTATTGAAATTTTATCCGAAAACGACGATTTGGGGTTCGGCAGAAGACTTTCCGAACTTAAAAACGTATGCGCAGTCGATAATCTCGTTATCGTAGGCGGCGAGCAAACCAAGTTCGACATAAAAAAAATAGTGTGCGACGAATTCGACACCGTCGTTACCGAAAACGAAAACGCCAAAGCCTTTGTCGAAGCGGTATGCGGCGACGCCGACGAAAAGTATTATACGTTGCCCATCAATTCTACGCTTATACCCAACGTAAACGGCGTTTTCCAGGGGTATCTCATCGAAGACAACGGGTTTACTTTGGCGGTTCTCCCCGGGGAGAAGAAGCAAACGAAAGCGACTTGCGACAAGTTTCTTATTCCGTATTTCGAAAAAAAGTATCGCATCGACACGAAGAAACTTACGCTTAAATATATGGGCGACAAATCGCGACTGAACGGCGCAATCGAAAATGCCGAAGATATTTCGGACGGCGCCTTTTCTTACGCGATAAGTGAAAAGAACGGCGATTTTACGATAGATTTAAGGTTTTCCGAAAGCGAACTTTCGGAAAGCGGAAACGTCATAAGGTCGATTGTCGGCGAACTTAAAGACGACATTTACGCGGAATACGACGTGACGTTGGGCGAAAGGCTGTTCGATTTGCTTAAACTGAAAAAATTAAAAATAGCCACGGCGGAGTCTTTTACCGGCGGCAGGGTCGTGTCGTCTATCATATCCAATCCCGGTGCCTCGCAAGTGGTGAGTGAAGGTATGGTCACGTATTCAAACGAGAGCAAAGAATACCGTTTGGGAGTTAAGAAAGAAGACCTATTCAAAAACGGCGCCGTCAGTTCCATAGTGGCGTATCAAATGGCGGCAGGCCTTTTGGCTGACGGCAGTTGCGATATTGCCATTGCGACGACGGGCATCGCGGGTCCTAAATCCGACGACAGTCAAAAACCCGTCGGCTTGTGTTATATCGCCGTCGGAATGAGGGACGGGGTACATACGTACAAGTACGTTTTTAAAGGTTCGAGAGAGGAAATAACGGAAAAAGCAAAAAACACGGCGCTTTTTCTGGCGATAAAAAAACTAAAAAGGATATAAGGTGACAAATTATGGACGAAGCAAAATTAAAAGCACTTGACGGCGCTATGGCGCAGATAGAAAAGCAGTTCGGCAAAGGCGCGATAATGCGTTTGGGACAATCCGCCGGCGACACTACGATAGAAGTTTTGCCCACCGGGTGCCTTTCGCTCGACTTGGCGATAGGCGTGGGCGGTTTTCCGCGCGGAAGAATAATAGAAATATACGGGCCGGAGTCTTCGGGTAAAACGACGGTGGCGTTGCACGCGATTGCCGAGACGCAAAAGAACGGCGGCGTCGCGGCGTTTATCGACGCGGAACACGCGTTGGACCCCGTATACGCAAAGAACCTCGGCGTCAATCTCGACGAGTTGGTCGTGTCGCAACCGGACACCGGCGAACAAGCGTTGGAAATCACCGCTTCGTTGGTTAACAGCAAAGCCGTAGACATAATAGTCGTGGACTCTGTGGCGGCGCTTACGCCCAAGGCCGAAATCGAAGGCGATATGGGCGACGCTCACGTCGGGCTTCAAGCGCGTTTAATGAGTCAGGCGCTCCGTAAACTGACGGCGATAACCGGTAAATCCAAAACGTGTATCGTTTTCATCAACCAACTGCGCGAAAAGGTCGGTATAATGTTCGGCAACCCCGAAGTTACCGCCGGTGGCAAGGCGCTTAAGTTCTATGCGAGCGTGCGTATCGACGTAAGAAAAGCCGATCAGCTTAAGAGCGGCGAGGGCGCGTATGGCAACAGAACGAAGGTCAAAATCGTTAAGAACAAGGTCGCTCCGCCATTTAAAACCGCGGAATTCGATATGATATACGGTAAAGGCGTATCTAAAGGAAGTTGCGTGTTGGAACTCGGCGTGCAGTACGGCATTATAGAAAAAAGCGGCGCATGGTTTTCTTACAACGGAGAGAAAATCGCGCAGGGCAAAGAGAAGGCTACCGAATACATCGAGAGCAATCCCGAGGTGTACGAGGAGATGAAAGGAAAAATTCTCGCCGCTTTTTATAATAAAGACAATAAAGAAGCGTAAAGCATTGACTTTACGGTGCGTTTTGTTGTAAAATAATAAAAGGATAAAAGCGCGGAAGCGCGAAATAAAAACAGGAGGGCATAGTAGTATGCAAAACGGTAACTACGGCTTCCTGTTCTTAGCGCCGATGGAGACAAGCACTGCGGTACTTATCGCAGCCGTTGCCGCGATAGTTTTCGCTATAGCGGGTATCTTTGTCGGTCGGTTTTTAATGCGGAAGTCTTTTGAAAAGGAACAAGGCGGTATTGAAAAACTTAAAGCCGATATGCTCGCAGAGGTAAGAAAAGAAAGCGAGAAGATTAAAAAAGAAGCAATCTTAGAGGCGAAAGAACAGGAGTTAAAACTACGTAACGACTTCGAAAGAGAGTCGAAAGAAAAGAGAGCGGAACTGTCTAAATTTGAAAACAGACTTAACCAAAAAGAAGAGTCGCTCGATAAAAAAGAGGACGCGCTTGCTCGTCGCAACGAAGAAACGACGAAGCAGCAAAACGCCCTTAGAGAAAAGCAGTCGGAATTGGACAGAAAGCTCGGCGACATAAAAGAACAGCACGAACTTATGATTAAAGAGTTCGAAAAGGTTTCTCAAATGTCGAGGGAAGAGGCTAAAAACCAACTTATCGATGCCATAACCGACGAAGCCAAGCGCGACGCCGCCGGAATGGTGAAGAACATCGAGGCGGAAGCAAAAGAGGAAGGCGAGAAGAAAGCGAAAGAAATCGTTTCTCTCGCAATTCAAAAGTGCAGCACCGAACAGGCGACGGAAATCACCGTTTCGGTCGTACCGCTTCCGTCCGACGATATGAAAGCGCGTATAATCGGCCGTGAGGGCAGAAACATCAGAACGTTAGAGAACGCGACGGGTATCGAACTTATCATCGACGATACGCCGGAAGTCGTTATCGTTTCCGGTTTCGACCCCGTCCGCAGAGAGGTCGCGCGTATCGCGCTCGAGAGGCTTATTCAAGACGGCAGGATACACCCTGCGCGTATAGAAGAAACGGTAGAAAAGGTCAAAAAAGAACTCGACCAGCAGATTAAAGAAGCAGGCGAGGCGGCGACTTACGAGTGCGGCGTGTTCGGGCTTCATCCGGAACTGGTTAAGCTTCTCGGTAGGTTGAAGTTCCGTACCAGTTACGGTCAAAACGTTCTCCGCCATTCTATAGAAGTTTCTCACCTTGCCGGCGTTATGGCGACCGAGCTCGGCGTCGACGCGACGCTTGCAAAGCGTGCCGGTTTGTTGCACGACTTGGGTAAAGCCGTCGACTTCGAAGTGGAAGGAACTCATATGCAGATAGGCGCGGACCTTGCTAAAAAGTATAGGGAAAACCACGTGGTCGTAAACGCCATTGCGGCGCACCACGGCGACGTAGAACCCAAGACGATAGAGGCGGTGCTTGTCGCTTCCGCCGATGCCATATCGGGCGCACGCCCCGGGGCGAGAAGGGAAACCACTACCAACTACATCAAGCGTTTGCAGAAGTTGGAAGAAATTTCGGGCAGCTTTAAGGGCGTTGAAAAGTGTTATGCAATTCAAGCCGGCAGAGAAGTGCGCGTAATGGTTAAACCCGAGCAAGTCAACGACGCCGAAACGTTGTTCCTTGCTAAAGACATCGCGAAGAAAATCGAGCAGGAAATGGAATATCCCGGACAGATTAAGGTTAACGTCATAAGAGAATGGCGCGCGACGGAATTCGCGAAATAAAGTAAAATAAAACAAAGGCCACTTGCGATTTTGCAAGTGGCCTTTACTTATGCGTTATTTTATATCGATTACGACGACCGTGTCGTTTTGAACGATAAATTTTACGTTTTTATTTGAAAAACGCATACCGTATTCTCTGTCGTCGTTTTGATAAGACGGTCGCGGGTCGTCGGACAAACATTCTATCAGCGTTTGCAGTTTGTCCTCGGGAAATGCGTCTTTAAGGCTGTCTGGTATTTCGACTTTCAGTTTATGACAGGCGTTTTCGTCCGAATACCCTCCTATCGCTTCCGTATGACAATCGGAAAAGGGTATATACGGTTTAATATCGTAAACGGGCGTGCCGTCAAGTAAGTCGGCGCCCGACACGACCAAACAGACGTCGCCGTCGTCGAAGGTGGTTTTTTCCAATTTAACCGAGGACAGCCCTAAAAAATTGGGTCTGAAGGGCGAACGGCTGGCGAATACGCCGACTTTTTTATTGCCGCCGAGTCGGGGCGGCCGGACGAGCGGAGAAAGGTTCTCGGTATGTACGGCGGAAAAGTCGAAAATCAGCCATATATGAGAAAAATTTTCCAATCCGCGAACTGCGTCGGGGACGTTAAAATCGTCTTGCAACCTTATAATCCCCTTGGCGGACGGCGCTCTGCCGCTTTGCCTCGGAATGCCGAATTTTTCGTTAAAATCGGTGGAGATATACCCTATGGGTTTAATCGAACGCGCGTGCATATGTTCACTTGCCCGATTGTCCGTTTAATATGCGTTTAAGCGTCGGTTGCATGGTCTTAGCCATTCGATAAAACCCGACGTCGGTGGGGTGACAGGTGTCGGCGCAGCAAACGTCTCTGTCCTTTTTGCCGTAAAGCGTTTCGCCGTCTATAAAGTAAACGTTGTCGTCGCCTTCGGATTTCGCTTTAAGGTACGCTTCTTTAACCGCGTCGCGCCTTTCCGCCGCGTCTTTAAAGTATTCGAACGAGGGGCGCGAAACAAACACGACGGGGGTTTCGGGGTTGGCTTTTCTTATGATTAGGTAGAACGGGTAATCGGTTTTTTTAAGGTCGTCCACGGTTTTTGCGTTGTGGTCGTAATCTAACACGTACACGCTGGCGTTAAGCCCTGCGATATATTCCGCCACGCGCGCTTCGCCGTAAGCGTTTCCGCTGAAGCCGAGGTTAAGCGCGTCGGTTTTTAAGTATCTGGTAAGCAGATTGATATAATCCAAGCCGGGGCGAGAGGCGCAGCAGCCTTGCGTGATCGAAGAACCGTAAAAAATCATCGGCGGACGTTTTTTGTACGGGTTGTATTTAAGCAGTCTGCTCCCTTTTTTTATGCCGACGTATAAACTGCGAACGCCCGTCGAGAGTGGGAAGAACAACGTTACCTTGTGCATTCCGTCCTCGTAAAAATATTTGATGCCGTCGAAGGGCATATCGGGCACGTCGATTTTACTGCACGCTTTTTGCGGCGCGAGCGTACCGTCCGGCGGAAGTTCCACCTTTTCGGGTACGATGGTGCCGCTGTACCTTTCTTTATCGTAAATCGCAAAGCCGTATCTGTTGAATATGGTCGTCTGCCCGGTAAGACCGCTGTAACCTTCCACGCCTTTTAACGCGATATAAGGCGAGTCGGTCGCGAAGGTAATTCTGCCGCCCGATACGTTGGCTGAAAGATAATCTAAATTATCGCTTATAGGCGCGGCTATATCGCGCGGCATACGGCGATATTGTTCTTCGGACTTTTCGTAATACAGTCCGTGAAGCGTGAAAACTTTTTTCAACGAAGAATGCCATTCGACGTCGGTTTCGGTTATCGTTTGGTTTTTGAAATTTTTATCTATATCCGCAAGGTTCATAGTATCTCCTTCTTTCCTTGTATTTAATAATATTATATCACATAAATAAATAAAAGCAACCGTTGTTAAGTGTGTTGCGGGGCAAAACGCTTGACAAAATTCGTTGGGGGGGGGTACAATAAAATCGGTAAGTAATTTGTTTTTTACCGAAAAAAAGGAGACGCTATGAAAAAGAAGTTTTTAAGTATTATATTGGCTGTTTTGGCAACGTGCGTTTGCGCGTTTGCGCTGACCGCGTGCGATTTGTCGAGCGGCGTTCATGAAGACGACGGCCCCGGCGGCGACGTATCGATAGACGACCCAGTCGACGAACACGTCCACGAATATAACCCGATACCCGAAGAGCAGTATCTGAAATCCGAGGCTACCTGTCAAAGCCCGGCGCTTTACTATTATTCCTGCTCGTGCGGCGATACGAACGGCGATTTTTTTCCGTACGGCGAATACGGTGCGCACGAATACGATTACACGACTTACGAGTCCAATTACGAATATCACTGGTATAAATGCAAAAACTGTTCGGACACGACCGGACACAAAAGTCACTCCGGCGGTACGGCTACTTGCGAAAAGCAAGCGATTTGCGAGGTCTGCGGCGAAGAATACGGCAGTACGAACGCAAATCACAGATATGCGGAAGAATGGAGTACCGACGAAACGTATCACTGGCACGCGACTACGTGTGTTCATACCTGGGCGATAGATCGACAAAAGCACACCTTCGACGGGGCTAAATGCAGCGTCTGCCGATACGAAGTGGCGGAAGCGGAAGGGCTAACGTTCGAATTCATTGATGAAGACCACGAGGACTACGACTATTTCGGCTTAAAAGAGTCTTGCTATTTCGTGACCGACTTAGGCAGCTGGAGCGGTTTAAGGTTGCGTATCCCCGAAACGTATAACGGGTATCCCGTAGGCGGCGTAGACTTTGACTACTATGATATTTCCAGAAGTAACTTGGAAATGATTATTATCCCCGACAGCGTAACGTATATAGACTACTTCTCGTTTTCGAATTGCAGCTGGTTAAGTTGCATATCGGTGTCGCAAGGTAACGAGACGTATAGTTCCGTAGGCGGTATTTTGTATGACAAAGCCCAAACGAAATTATTATTCGCGCCTAACTCCTTAAAAGGCGCGGTAACCGTCCCGGATACCGTAACGAGTATAGGCGACGAAGCGTTTAAAGAGCGCGGCGGAATAACGAGCGTCACAATCGGCAAAGGCGTAACGAGTATAGGGGATGCCGCGTTCTATCGTTGCGACGGTTTAGAAAGCGTAGAAATCCCGAGCGGCGTAACGAGCATAGGCAATTCCGCGTTTTATTATTGCGAAAGTTTAATTAGCGTAGAAATCCCGAACAGCGTAACGAGTATAGGAGATTATGCGTTTTCGTTTTGCACGTCGTTGTCGAGCGCAACGATAGGTAACGGCGTAAAGAAAGTAGGCAAATCGGCATTTTCCGGTTGCGGCAAATTGAAATATAACGAATACGACGTCGCGCAGTATTTGGGTAATGACGACAATCCGTATTTTGCGTTGATAACCGTAAAATCGGTGCGCATAACGAGCGGTACGATAAACGCTAATTGTAAAATAATCGGCGGCTATGCTTTCAACGGTTGTACCAAATTAGAAAGCATAACAATTCCGACGGGCGTAATACAAATCGGGCAAAGCGCCTTCTGTGACTGTCTCGCTCTGACCGAGGCGGTTATCCCGAACAGCGTAGAATGTATAGAAGCGTCGGCTTTTAACGGTTGCATCGGGTTGAAAAAAGTAACGTTAGGCAGCGACGTGAAGAGTATAGGTGAACACGCGTTCCATAACTGCACAAGTTTGACAAGCGTTTATTATAAGGAAACGATAGAAAAATGGGTGCAAATAGATTTTGCATTCGGGTCTAATCCGTTAACGTACGCCAAGAGGTTTTATATCGGCGACGAACAAATAACGAAGATAACCATAGAATATGCAAAAATTATAAAATCCCGCGTATTCAACGGTTTTAATGCTTTAACCAGCGTAACTATCGGCGAGAGCGTCGAAACGATAGA
>CAZARP010000036.1:0-11974 GCA_964487575.1 uncultured Christensenella sp. | reverse complement strand
GATGGTTGCCGAACAATTTTTGTTCTGCGATACGAGAATAAAATAAGTGAAGAAAGACAGATTACAAAGCCGCGAGCGTTTCCGCCCGCGGCTTTGTTACTTGTAAAAAAGCGTTAAAAAGCTTGACAAAATTTGTCGGGGGGGGGGGTACAATATTTAAAAATTGTTTTAGGAGTAAGGTTTATGTTTAAGAAGAAATTAAATTTTTCGTTGTTTATTTTGATTTCTTTTTCTTTAGCGTTTTGCACCGCTTGCGGCAAAGGAGAACACACGCATGCTTTTTCGTCGTGGCAAACGGTGAAGTTGCCGACTTGTTATGCTAAGGGGCTGCAACAACGCGAATGCGTTGAGTGTGGTTTTGCGGAATACTTTGAGATTGCCACAACGGAGCATACTATCGTTGTAGATGAAGGAAAGAACGCTTCTTGTACGGAAGAAGGTAAAACCGAAGGCTCGCATTGCGAAGTTTGCAAAAAGGTTATTGTTCCGTCTGAAAAGATAGCAAAGGCGGAACATAAATATGAGAGTGGTGTTTGTGAGTGCGGCGCTTTTGATGAGGTTTATTGTTCGGATTATTACGTCCAATTAAAAAATGAAATGTTGACGATGGACAATAAAGTAAAAAGTTTAGAACTTATAAAAGAATATCTGGAAAAATTACCGCACGCTTATAAAGATGTAGATAAAATTTTTAACGAATATTTGTTTATAAAAAGTCAATATGATGTTTTTACAAATGCGTTATTTTGTAACCTTATGAAAACGATTATCGGTGTCGAGTCCGAAGAATATGACGAATACAGGGTCGATTATGCACAAGTAAGACGAGCGTATTTTAACTTAATAGATAGAAAAGATGTTTATTCCGACTGGGATATTGTTGGTTTAGCCGATGATTACGTTTTTGACGGCGATGGAAACGGGATTTTGCTTTGTATCGTGGTCGGCTTATGGGAAGATGATGCCGGGAATTACGTTAATATTGTAGAAAAAGAGGATAACAGTTTGGGGTTTGGTAGCAATATTCCACGGGCAACTATTTCGTCGGAACAATATTATTATTTTATCGACGGACGCGTGATAGGATATGTTCAAAAGGACGACACGGACGTAAAAATAAATGCCTATCGCATAACGGAGATAGGCAAAGATTTTATTAAAGTTTATTGCTTTGACAATAATCGCGTATACGTGCTTAACCAAATTTAAGACAAATTGCGTTTGTCGGAAAGCCTTTTGTTTTGAATAAAAAAAGCCAGCGTGTTTTTGTCGTTACCTACGGTAAGGCGGCGGTTTTCGGTCTCCAACGCCGCTATGCGTTGTTTAAGATATTCGTTTTCTTTACGCACTTTATCCGAGATTTTCAAAACCAGTCCGTCTATCTCTTTTTTCAAACGCCTTAATTGAAAATCCGAAACCGACGGAAGTTTTTCGTTCGGGCGCGTTATGCCGGCTTGTTTACTTAATTCGTCGATAAGTTCCGGTTTATTGGACGCGACGTTTCTGTACTTGTTTTGCAGTCTTAACGCCAACTTGTCGTCGCCGTCCGATATTTTTTTGACGGCTTGTCTTACGGAAAGCCCCTTTGCTTTTAAAGATATGATTTTTTTGCAAATATCCCGTTCTTCGTCGTCGCCGAAAGCCACGGGGCGGTTTACGATAAGCGGTTCGCCGTTTAACGCGTTAAACTTAAAATTTTCGTCGACGTTCGCGCGTTTGGCGGCGGCGTAATATGCGTTTCTTATCGTTCCTGCCGATTGACCCGTTTGCGCCGCGTACTCCTTAAATAAATACGAAAGCGGCTTTTCGGGATTGCTGCGAACGTAATCTATCAAATTTTTTGCTTTTTGTATATACTTCGGTGTTTTGTTTTGCATTTAATAGTCTCCTTGTGGTTCGTTGACCGAGTTATTGACATAATAAAGTAAAAATATACATATTTTTTTATGGATATGTTTTTTTATTTTTCGGCGCCGTTTGCCGCGGCGTTAAAAGTGAACGGCAGTTTTTGCGGTTTGATAAACGGTACGCCTAAATCGACGCACGCTACGTTCGGGGACTTTATGGAATTTTGTCCGCTTACCGCACGAGCGCCGTATTTTTCTTTTGTTTTAAATGAAGAGTTCGTTAACGAGCCGCCCGACGGGGTGATTGTAACCGACTTAAAAGGCGGTTATTCGATTGCGTATTGTCTGAAAAACCGTTGCTCGGGGTTTGCGGTTATGGCGCAAAACAGGTTTTCCGACCTGGTAGCGACCGCTTTATGCGACAACGGCGTTAAAATCGTCATAGAAACTCCGTCGGATTTTTTTGTCGAAGACGTCGATACCGACACGGAAAAGGTCGAATTTTTTCGTCTTTACGATAAAGTCCTTCTTGCCGTTTTATACGGAGAGAAAAAGGTTTTGCACGCGTATGACTTTAGCGGAAAAATTCAAAAAATATTTTCGCGCGCGGTCGACGATTTTTCGGTCGACGGCGGCTTGTTTACGGAAGAACGATTTTGCGACGTCGCAAAGCACGTCAAAAAAATAGAATGGAAATATCAAGAAGATAAAATGGTTTGCGCTAACGTCGAAATACAAAGAGACTCGGATTTTTTGCCGGCAAGATTAAACGGAAGAATTCTGCCGTACGCCTTTTTGGAAGAATTGTCGGTCGGGGGGGATTGCGGCGAGTACGTGGGCGGCACAGTCAAAGAAAACTTCGACAAGCTTAAAGGATATTTAGGGGAATACATAGGCGTTGTTCCGCCTCCGCCGTTTGTCGATTACGACAAAGTGGGCATAATTTTACCGAACGGGGAGAACAAATACAAGGTGGATTATCTTTCTTTTGTTATGGAGGGCAGAAGGATAGTAAATATTATTAAGGAATGACAAACAGCCGCGCAATTTTGCGCGGCTGTTATTCGGTTTAAGATTAGTCTTCTAAACTTTCCGCTTCTTCCGCGGCTTCGTCTTCTTCCAAAACGCGGCAGAATTCCTCGAAAACTTCGTCTAAAAGCGCTTCGTCGTCTACGGGGAGAAGTTCTGCGGTTTCTTCGTCGTCGCCGGAGAGTTCGAAGATTATGAGGTCGTCGTCCTCTATGCCGTCGATTTGTTCCGCGGGTTCGAACGCCGAATAGTTTTTACCCTTATACTCGATAGTGCCGACAAAGTAAAACTTAAGTTGTTTGCCGTCGTCGGCGGTGAGGGTAACTATATCGCAATCGTCGTCGCAACAGTCGCAGTGTTCGTGTTCGCAACCGCAGTCGCATTCTTCGCCGTGAATGTGTTCGTGTTCGCAATCGCAACCGCAATCGCAATCGTGCGAATGCATCTTCTTTTCTTTATCCATAATAGTCTCCTTATATACTAAAAATTTTTTCTGTTCTTTTCGTTAAGAAAGCCTTGCAATATTTCCGCCGCGGCGAGCGCGTCGACGACTTGCTTCCTTTCCGCGCGGCTCTTGCCTTGTTCTATCAAAACGTCTTCGGCGGCGCAAGTCGAACAGCGTTCGTCCGTAACGTAAACTTTAAGTCCGCTTGCTTCTTCCAGTTTTTTTATGAAGAATTCCGCCTTTTCCGTTTGGACGGAGCGCGTGCCGTCAAAGTTCACCGGCAGGCCGCAAAGGAATGCGGTGGCGAGTTTTTCGTCGGCAAGGGCGCGTATTGCCGCAACGTCTTGCGCGAGGTTTTTACGTACGTACGTTTTTACCGGCAGCGCATAACTGTTAAAAGGGTCGGATACCGCTATACCTATGCGCTTATCGCCGATGTCCAAACAAAGAAGTCTTTCTTTCACGTTCATATAAATATTTTAACACATTATCGCAAAAGTAGCAAGGGTTTTGACAAATATTCCGCTTGTGTCGTAGGACGTTAAATCGCTTGACATCCGATAGCTAAAGATGTATTATCTTTGGGTACGAAAGGAGATTTAGCAATGGAGATAGTTGCACAGATAGTCGGTATAGCCGCAATGGCAATGGGGATTGTTTCCTTCCAAGGGAAAAACCGTAACGCGATTTTGGCATGCCAGTTAGTGTGTAGTTCGTTGTTCGTCGTTCATTTTTATCTGCTCGGCGTGGTATCCGGCTGTATTATCAATATTATAAGCATGTTTAGGGCTGTGATATATTCTAACAGAGAAAAGTTAAAAGCCGAGCGTATAGGCTGGGCGTTGGCGCTTTCTTGTTTATACGCGGCGACGTACGTGCTTGTTTTTACGGTGTTCGACAGAGAACCTATCGCGATCAACTTTATAGTGGAAAGTTTGCCGATCATAGGGGCGTTCGTTATTACCTTTTCGTTTAAAAACGGCAAGACCGACGTCATAAGAAAGGCGACTTTGGTCGGTTCGCCTTTGAGTTTAATATACAATATTTATAACAAGTCCGTCGGCGGAAGTTGTTGCGAGGCGCTTTGCATTATTTCGGCGATTATCGGGCTTATACGGTTCGATATCAAAAAGTCGCCTAAAAACGCGTCGGAGCAAGCGCTCGACGAAACTCCGAACGATTTGCAATAGTTTTTTGTTAATATAAAGAATTTAAACAAGGGTCGCACTTTATCGTGCGACCCTTGTTGTTAAGCATTTTTCTTTTTAGCGCTCTTACCGACGTTTTGCACGCTTTTTTTAACTTGTTCCTGTCCGTCTTTTACCATTTGACGGGTTTTTACGGAGTTGGTAGCGATTACCGCTCCGCCAAGCATTCCGAGCGCTATGCCCACTAAAAATTTTTCGTCCATAAAGCCTCCCTTAACGTAAGGGTAGTATGCGCGGTTCTTGTCGGATTATGCTAAAATTATTGCGCTTTCTGTTTGGAACGATAATCTTCTATGGCTTTTTTAATGGCTTCTTCCGCTAAAACCGAACAATGGATTTTTTGCGGGGGAAGACCGCCCAAAGTTTCGATTACCTTTTTATTGGTAACTTTAAGCGCTTCGTCTATCGTCATACCCTTAATCATTTCCGTGGCGGTCGACGAAGTGGCGATTGCCGCGGCGCACCCGAAGGTTTTGAACTTCGCGTCGGTAATTACGTCGTCGGTTATTCTCAAAGTTATCTGCATTATATCGCCGCAAGTGGCGTTGCCGACGGTGCCTATGCCGTCCGGGTTTTCGATTTCCCCGACGTTTTTGGGGTTTTTGAATACGTCCATTACTTTTTCGTTATACATTTTTAATATCTCCTTCGATTTTAAATAACGGGGACATTGCCCTCAATCTTTCAACCGCCGCTTTCAAAGTGTCGACGGCGTAATCTATTTCTTCTACGGTATTGTGTTTGCCGAACGAAAACCTTATCGAACCGTGTGCCAATTCTTCGGGCAGACCCAGCGCAAGAAGTACGTGCGACGGTTCCAGAGAACCCGACGAACAAGCGGAGCCGGATGAAACGGCTATTCCGGCAAGATCCAAGCTGAACAAAATCGACTCGCCTTCGATGTATTCGAAAGAAAAATCCGCGTTGGCCGGCAGTCTGTTTTCGCGACGGGGACCGTTGAGTTTTACGAAAGGAACTTCGTTCATTATCCGGTCGATAAACCTGTCTCTTAAAGAACTGACGTATTCGAAGTTTGCCTGCATATTTTCGGCGGCTATTTTAAAAGCCTCCGCAAAGCCGACTACGCCGGGGACGTTGGTCGTGCCGCCGCGTTTGGTCCTTTCCTGATGTCCGCCGGTAATAAGGTTGTCTATTTTAACGCCCGACTTTACGTACAACGCGCCGACGCCTTTGGGACCGTAGATTTTATGCGAACTCATACTCATGAGGTCGACGTTGAGGTCTTTGACGTTAATCGGAAGAACGCCTGCGGCTTGTACGGCGTCGGTAAACGTAAGCGCGCCTTTGGAATGTGCGATTTGCGCAATCTCTTTTATCGGTTCTATGGTGCCGACTTCGTTATTCGCCATCATGCACGCGACAAGTATCGTGTCGTCGCGCAGTATGCTTTTTAGGTGTTCCAAGTCCACAAAGCCTTCGGCGTCGACTTTCATAAAAGAAACTTCGAAACCCTGTTTTTCAAGCGATTTCGCCGTCGAAAGCATCGCCGCGTGTTCTATGGGGCTTATTATTATGTGTTTGCCCTTTTCGCGATAAGCGGACGCGATGCCGCGCAAAGCCCAGTTATCGCTTTCCGTACCGCCCGAAGTAAAATACAGTTCGTTGGATTTGCAGCCGATTATTTTAGATATAGCGTCGCGCGCTTCGTCGACGGCTTTTACCGCCTCTCTGCCGAAAGCGTGTTGACTGTTTGCGTTGCCGTATATCGTCGAAAAATACGGCGTCATTTTTTCCAACGCTTCTTTGCACAGCGGCGTCGTTGCCGCATGGTCGAAATAAATTTCTTTCTCCATAAGTTCTCCTTTTATATTCGGCGGAGTTCTCCGTCTATCATCTGTTTAAGCGTCATCGAGTCGAGAAGTTCATTGATGCCGTCGTAAAGCCTGCGCCACACCGCACTCGACGGACAGCATTTGCAAGACGAATTGTCCGACAAACAATCTATCAACACCATATCGTCCTCTAACGCTCGCACGATTTCGCCGATCGTAACGTCCTCGGGCGGTTTAGCAAGGGAATATCCGCCGTTCGCACCGCGCGTGGCGGCGACGACGCCCCTTGCGGACAGCATCCGCATTATTTTTTCGAGATATTTGCCCGATACCGAAATATACCCTTCCAGTTCTCTTGCGGAAACCTGTTTGTCGGGATAACTTTTGCCGAGGACGTGGCACGCCATCAGTCCGTAATGTGTTTTTGATGAAAGCTTCATTGTTTTTCGCCCGTTACTAATTGCAACCATTTTGGTTGCAATTAGTATTATAGAAGCATCGCGTATATTTGTCAAACAAAAAAAGGCGCCGAAAAAAATTTTTTTCGGCGAATAATCAAATTATAATCGAAAGCGAGACAAGCGCCGCGCAAAGAGAGGGGATTGCTACCGTCGCGCCGAGAATTAAAAAATCTCTGTATTTGAATTTAACGTCGTACGAGGTCAAAATAGACGAAAACATAATGCCTGCGAGCGCGCCCACCGGCGTTAACAACGCGCCGAGGTTAGAGCCGATAATCGCGGCGTAAACGGCGGAAAGGCTTACGTGTTGCGGCAACGCCGCGGTAACCGGCGCGAAAAGCACGCTCATCGGTATGTTGTTTATAAGGTTGGAAGCCAAAAACGCCGCTATGCCGACGGAAAAGGTCGTGAAGGAATTAAGATAGAGGTATTCCGATAATTTCGTCGTTACGCCGGTTTGTTCCAATACGGAGATTACTGCGAACATAGATATTACGAATGGGACTATCTGCCACGGCGCGCGTTTTAAGGTGTCTTTTAGGACGATCGGCGGTTTTTTTACCGCGGCGTAGTATATTATCGAAAAAACCGTAAGTACGACTGCCGCACCGAAAGAAATCAGCCACATTTCGATATCGATATAAGAACTTATCGCAAGGCCGACCACGCACGCGGACAGCACGATTACCCCGAATATCAAACAGGGTTTGTCTTTTACCGTCGGCGCGTCGGCGTCGGTTCGGTCGACAGAGGTTTTCAGCTTTTTAGAATAAAAAAGATAAAGGCACGAAAAAGCCGTTGAACCGGCAAACAAAGTCGGCAGAGCCATTACCTTAAAATAACTTATAAAATCTATTCCGTGATAGGTCGCAAGGTATATGTTGGTGGGGTTGCCTATGACGAGCGCCATACTCCACGTGTTTGCGGCAACGAATTCCGCCGCCAAATAGGGCATAGGACTTATTTTGCCGCGCTTGCAAAAATAACATATAAACGGAGTAAAAGACAGTATGATGACGTCGTTAGACGTAAAAATCGTCAGGACGGCGACGATGATATAAAGGTATGCGAAAAGCTTTTTTTGGCTTGTCCCTGCTTTTTTCAAGGTGAACGACGCCAGCGCTTCGAACAAACCCAATTCGTCTAAGAATACCGAAATAATCGTCATCGACAAAAACAGTATTAAAATTTTTATCGGATTGACTGCGCTATTCGAGACGAACGATTTCAGTACGACGCCGACGTCCGCGCCGCAAAACAAAAGCATGGCGACGGCGCCCGTCAGCGCGATTACCCAATAACTGCCCACGGATATTTTAGACGATACTTTTACGGTGGGGAAAAACAAAATCCCGGCGATCATCGATATAATCGTAACGCCGAAAAGAATAATTGCGACTGTCATACGTCTTCCTTATAATTAAAGTTCGTCTTATTATGACACCAAAACGGACGCAAGTCAACAAAAAACGCGTCGCGTGCGGAAAAATATTAACCAAACGTGTTTCAAATTAACAAACAGCAGAAAAATTCCGAAAAAATTGTTAAAAAATTTCAAAAAAATATTTAAAAAAGGTTAAAAACGCTTTACAAAAAAAATCGAATGTTGTAAAATATCATTGTCGAAAGGGAACGGATCACAAAGTATTCGCCCTTCGCAAAAATTTGCTCATCATTTTCCCCCTTATCATATATTATTCAGGAAGCAGTAAACTTGGTTTATTGCTTTTTGAATTTTAAACGCAAAAAACCTCCGACCGTTGCCGCTATCGGGCTTTGTCGGAGGTTTGTTTTAACAGGTTATCGGTCGGCGGAGATTTTCTCGGGCGGATTTATTTTGGACAATTCGTTGCAGAAAGATTTGGAGCGGAACAAAATAACGCCGACGAAAAGTATAATCGCAAGTTCCGCCATAATGAAAAGGTTATAAACCAAACTCCAACTAAGCGCGGTATAGCCTTCCATTGCCCAAGAGGAAAACACGTAATAGCCGCTTATAAAATGTGCCGCGTATCTGCCGACGCACGCGAGCGAAGCGCCGAATATAAATTTAAGCAACGGCGTTTTTAGAAATTTCATATTTTTTGAAATCCCGGCAAGACCTATCGCGCCGAAAGCGATGGGGTAATCGAGCAGTACTTGCATAGGCTGATAAATCTGCGGATTTTGCACGCACTGCAAAAACCCGTAAATCGCCCCGACGAAAAGCCCTTTCCTCGCGCCGAAAACGTATGCGTAAATAATCAACGGAAGCATACTGGCAAGCGTAACCGAACCGCTTTGCGGCATGATAAAGATTTTGATATACGACAGCGCGAACGACAAAGCCGTACATATCCCGGCGAACGCCAACGATTTAGACGGCGGCGCGGTTCCGTCGTCTTTACCGAAAACAACGCACGGGACGGATATTGCCAAAACGAGTAACGCCGAAAAGCCGTAAATCCCGACGTCGGAGAGCGGCGCGTAATCTTCGCCTTGCGTCGGTATGACGAACAATAAAGCCAAGGCGTAAATCAATGAGAGCGCGGCGCCGACGGCATTACACGCCTTAAACGCCTTTTTGTTCGTCGAAGCGGTGATTAACGCGCATATAGCGTAAATCAATAAAAGTGCCAAAAACCCGAGGACGAAGTAAAAATTTGCGTCGAACTCGTTTTTTAATTTCATTCTTGCGAACCTTAATACGGATATGCAGGCTATCAGCGCGATAGTGTAGCCTATCGTAACGCCTAAAGCGATTTTCTTAAAATCGTCTTTCATCTGCGGTTTCTTAAATTTGACGATAAAAAAACATATAAGCAGAATTGCGGCGAGCGCAAGCGTCAGCCAAAGCGCGAAGGCTTGTAGCAGAGAGTAAGCGGCTTTTAAGCCGTCGGAACCGAGAGCGGTAACGAATTTTTCCATTTTTTCCATAAATAACTCCTTTTTACCGCTACGAAAAAACGCACCCCTAAAATTCGGGTGCGTAAAAAACGACTTCGCATTTCCCTTCAAGCGTTACCTTGCGGGTTCAAATGGTATAATCTCAGCCTTGCGGCACCCATAGCGGATTTAATTATATCGATATATTATCACTATATTCGGCTTGCGTCAAGCAAAATAATGTGTTAAAATAAAAAACGTAATAGAAAAGGCGGTAGAGGTATGTTTAAGTTTTTTGCGTTTATAAACAGAATGAAGTACATAAAACGTTGGTCACTTATGCGTTCGGTGCGTGAAGAAAACATTATGGAACACAGTCAGCAGGTTTCCGTTCTCGCGCACGCGCTTGCCATTATATATAATAAAAGATGCGGCGGTTCGGTCGACGTTAACGAGGTGGTTTTGCTCGCGCAGTATCACGAGGTCGGCGAGGTAATAACCGGCGATTTGCCCACGCCGATAAAGTATTTTAACCCCGAAATAAAAACCGCGTATAAAGATTTGGAAAAAAACGCCTGCTTAAGGCTTATCGATATGCTTCCCGACGATATGAAGGAAGAATATCGTCCGCTGATACTTCCCGATACGGAAAGCGAAGCGGCTAAAATAGTCAAGGCTGCAGACAGACTTGCGGCGTATTTAAAATGCGTGGAAGAGGTAAAGGCGGGGAATTCGGAATTTAAAAAAGCCAAAACGACAATCGGCGCCGAACTGAAAAATTGCGGAAGAAAAGAGGTAGAATATTTTATGAAAGAGTTCGTGCCGGCGTATGAACTCGCTTTGGACGAATTAGATTAGCGCGTTGTGCAAGGTGTACAAAACATCGTGCGATTAAGTGTGAATTTTGTCTATTGTAAAAAAATAACAAAAGAAGTAAAATATATTAAGCAAAAAGAGATTTTGTTCTTACGGAACATGGAGGAAATTTATGGCAAGTTTAAATCTTAAAAACATCTATAAGGTTTATCCTTCCGGCGTTACCGCCGTTACGGATTTTAACCTTGACATCGAGGATAAAGAGTTTATCGTCTTCGTCGGTCCGTCCGGCTGCGGTAAGTCTACGACGCTTCGTATGATAGCGGGGTTGGAAGAAATCACGTCCGGCGAACTTTATATAGAAGGTCAACTCGTAAACAACCGCGCGCCCAAGGACAGGGATATTGCGATGGTTTTCCAAAACTACGCTTTGTATCCGCACATGACGGTGTACGACAACATGGCGTTCGGTCTTAAACTTCGCCGCATCGACGACGTTAAGCGCGATTCGCTCGGCAATCCCGTTTTGGACGACAACGGCGAAGAAATTCCTATCAAACGTAAATATACTAAGGAAGAAATTTCCGAAAAAGTTCACGCCGCCGCTAAAATTTTGGCTATCGAAGAATACCTCGAACGTAAACCTAAGGCTTTGTCCGGCGGTCAACGTCAACGTGTTGCGCTCGGCAGAACCATCGTAAGAAAACCTAAAGTATTCTTATTAGACGAACCTTTATCGAACCTGGACGCAAAACTTCGTGCTACGATGAGATCTGAAATCATAAAATTGCATGATAAGTTAGGCGCGACGTTTATCTACGTTACTCACGACCAAGTCGAAGCAATGACTATGGGTACTCGTATCGTCGTTATGAAGGACGGGTACGTTCAACAAATCGGTGCGCCTCAACATCTTTACGACGATCCTGCAAACGTTTTCGTCGCAGGCTTTATCGGAACGCCCCAAATGAACTTCTTTGACGGTTTTGTTACCCCCGATGGAAAAGTTACTTTTGCTAACGATCAGCATATTCAAATTCCCGAAGAAATTTTCGCCAAGTTCGACCTTGAAAAAATCGGCAACGGCTTAGACGTAGTTCTCGGTATCCGCCCCGGCGATATTAAACTTGCGGATACTTACACGGAAGGTCAAAGCGTTAAATGCAAAGTTGAAGTTATCGAAGCTTTAGGTAACGAAACCATTATTTACGCCGACTGCAATCCTTCGCCCGACGCAACGTTGGAAACTTCGCCCACGGCTATTACGGCAAGTATGAAACTAAAACAAAATCCTACACGCGGGGACGACGTTTACTTTGATTTCGACCTTGAAAAAGTTCAACTTTTCGACAAAAACGCCCCCGGTCAGCCTACGCTTAAAAAACAATAATAGCAGTTTAAGGACTGAGTCTTTTTAAGGCTCGGTCCTTTTGATTATCGAATAAAGTTTTTTAATTTTTTCAAAAAGGGTATTGACAAGGGTAAAAACCTATGTTATAATGACATCAAG
>CAZARP010000035.1:7314-12112 GCA_964487575.1 uncultured Christensenella sp. | reverse complement strand
TTAGGATAATGGAAAGTATCTCTTAAAGTCGGATTTAGCGCTAAAATATTTTTATCTCTAATTCCGCCTTCCGTCTCTATTCTAAAAGCGTTGTACCTAATGCCTTGTTTTTCGTTATAAGATATCTTATCCAGCGGTACTGAAAAACGAACGTGATAATCTTTCCCCACAACCTTAGTTTCCGATACAATAAAATTTTCGGAAATAAATTCGCCGACAAAAGTTTCGTCTTTTTCGTTATACGTTACGTATGATAGAAAAACGTTGTTATTAGGCGACACCTCTATTTCGTAATACTTATTTATATCTTCGGATGTGTTTATAAATGCCTCGCACACGTCGCCGCAATACAAATCGCTGTTAAAACTGTCCCCTGCGCTATACGCTTGCGAATTTTTACAGAAAAACTCAAAAACCATGTGCGTTGCGGTCATTTCAACGTCGACCGTAGTATAAAACTTACTTTCATCACCTATTATATTTTCTTTAAGTATATATTTCATAGTTTTTATTTAGTCACCACTGTTTTTTCTAACGAACGAGGTTCGTCGGGATTATTACCTTTAAGACACGACAATTTACACGCAAACATTTGAGCAAAAAGCGAAAACGCAAATACGGAAATTTCTTCCGAAACGGAAAAACTTATCAATGCGTCGTCAACTCTATGCGATTTACCCGTTAAAACGCAATCGTTTGTCACAAGCAAAATACACGCTTTAAGTCTCAACATTTTTTCTATAAGTTTTATTTGATCGGCACGGACGATACTTTGAAGTTCATCGTCCCCGTTATTCTTTGCACAAAAAATAATTATAGGCGTAGTTTCGTCAACAAGAGCGAGCGGTCCGTGCAAAAAATCGCTGCCGGCATACCCTTTAACGGGAATACAACAGGTTTCTTGCAACAACATTTCTGACTCTAAAGCCATTGCGTAGCTTATACCTCGCGACAAAACAAAACCGCCTTGCATATCTTTATATTTTTCCGCATAAAAAGAAGTAAGCGCGTCAATTTGCGGAATAATCGGTAAAACGTCGTTTTTTAATTCTCTTAACGTTTTAAGTTCCACCCTGTTTCCGGCAAGCTCGAAAGCCAGCCACAACAACAAATATAATTCGGCATTGAAGGTTTTAGTCGCCACAATGCTTTGCTCTTCGCCCGCCCTGCAAAACAATTTAAACTTCGCCTCTTTTGCTATCGGGCTTCTTTCGTTATTAGTGACGCCTATCGTAATCGCACCTTGCTCGTTTGCCCTTTTAAGGACTTCCAGCACGTCCTCCGCCATACCGCTTTGACTACAACCTATAACTATACTGTTCGTATAATTTATTTTGCCGCGATAAAGCGTAACTACGCTCGGGGCGGAAAGCCCGACGGTGTAATTGGTGTTTATTTCTAAAACGTACTTAAAAAATACTAACGCGTTGTCGCTCGTTCCGCGCGCCGCAGCTATAAAATTCGTTATATTGCTGTGTTTTATAACGCCGACAAGCCTTTTCATTTCGTCGTAATTATAATCGTAAACGTTTGCGAAAACGGCGGGAATTTCGTTGATTTCTTTCCACGTTTTCGTGCTTTTGTAATCCATAAACACCTCCTACGCTTCGTCCGTAAAAACTATTTTATTTCGGGAAGCGACGCCGCCGCAATGCTCTGTCCGACCCTCTTATTGGACTCGTCGGGCATCGTAATATCTATATCGGCATACTGCGGGAATTCCGCTTTCAACACTTCTTTTGCCTTGCTAACGATAATACTGCCGCCTTCTCCGCTGGTAACCCTGCCTAAAAGCAGCAAATGTTTAATTTGATAAAATTCCGAATAATAAGGAATTGCATATCCCAAATACACGCCTATGTCTTCGTATATCTGTCTTGCCATCGGGTCGTTTGCCGCCATAAGCTTCTGAATTTCTTTAAGTTTTTCCGCCGGCGAAGCGCCTTCGGCAAACCTATACCCTGCGTTTTCGGCAAGTTTTATGACGCCGTCTTGCGAGAAGTATTTAACGCCGCAACCGTAATCTCCGCTCCATTCGTCAACCATAGCGTCTTTCGCATAATCAACGGGAACAAAAGCTACTTCCGACAACCAGCCGTTAAGCAAGCCTTTGGCGTTGATGTAGCCGACCGCCTCGGAAGTACCCATAGCGATACCCAAAACGCAGTTGTCTTTTAAATCCATAGCGCCGGCAAGCGCAGTCACGTCGCCGTCGTTGGCAACTTCTAAAGGTGCGCCGATTTCTTTCGCAATATCTATGTACATAGGCTGAACGTGCTCTTTGTAATCCTCTTTGGGGACTTTCAGGAAAAGCGAAGCAACCATAATTTTGTTATTGATATACACGCCGGCACTGGACACGCCTATAGCGTCGACTCTCGGCATTTTGCTTGCCGCGGTCTTCATCGCTGCCATAATTCCGTCGTAGTGATAATGATAGTCGGAAGTCGTTTTGGGAAACCAAACCACTTCTTCGCTGTATACGACTTTACCGTCTATAACGGCGGAAACTTTTCTGTCGCTGCCGCCGGCGTCGAAACCTATTCTGCAACCGTCCAAATGCCCGCCGATTTTCACGTCGACTTTGTTTAACGCCGGGAAATCCTTTTCGTCGGTTTTTACTACTTCAAAAGCGGTTTCGTACACGGTTTGCATAAAATCAACGTCGAAAGCACGCTTGCCTGTCAACGTATAATCGGCTTTAATTCTGTCGTAAATATAATCGTCGCCGCACAAATAAATCTTGTAACCGCCGACAACCCATAAAATAGATTTGATTATACGCTCGGCTATGCCGTAATTTTCTTCTTGCTTGTCTTGCGCCGAAAATATTTTAAGATTATAAACGTAATTATACTTGTCGTTACGTTCTACGCAAATTTTAAGCGTTTTGCTGTCGGTCGCTTCGACAGCCTTCTTAAATTCGGCTAATTTGACGCTCATAGGCATAAACCTGGCGTCGTACTTTGGTGTAAACTTCATTTCTTCAATCTCCTATTATTTTATTCAAACAGCGCCGCAGCGCCGATTATTCCTGCATCGTTGCCTAAAGTCGCGGTTAATATCTCGGTTTTCGGTGCCGTTTTATAACCGTACTCGAACTTCTCGCAATACTCTTTTATCATATCGGTAAGGTATTTACCTTCCTTACTGATACCGCCGCCGAGTATAAACGCGTCCGGACGGAAAATATTAAGCATATTCATAATGCTTTCGGATAAGTACATAACGTATTTATCGACAACCTTTTTCGCGGTTTTATCGCCTAAGCGTGCACCCTCGAATGCTGTCTTTCCGTCGATTTTATCTATATCTCCGCCGACGATTTTCCACATAATGCTGTCGTTATCGGCAAGCATCGCAGCCCTCGTTTGGCGCATAAGAGCAGTTGCCGAAACGTAAGTTTCTATACAACCGTTCCTACCACACGTACAAGGTTCGCCGTCAAGCACGAGCGTAGTATGCCCTAATTCCGCACCTCTGCCGTGTCCGCCCTCATAGAGTTTTTTGTCTATAATTATGCCGCCGCCGACACCCGTACCGAGCGTAAACATTACGGACGTATCGTACCCCTTTGCAACACCGAAAATCGCTTCGCCTAATGCGGCAACGTTTGCGTCGTTAGATATACGAACGGGCACATTGAAGCGTTCGTTTATTATTTTTACGATAGGGACGTTAACCCAACCGAGGTTCGGCAAAAAATCGACGACGCCGGTATCCACCGATACGGCGCCCGGACAACCTATCCCTATACCTTTTATATCTTTAACGGTGATTTTGTTGTGAGATATTAATTCGTCGATTTGCTTAAAAAGATTATCGAGACATTTTTCAGGCGTTTTCTCGGTCTTAACGCGGATTTGCTCTAATATAGTGCCGTCACCGTTAACAAGACCTGCTTTGATTGACATTCCGCCGATGTCTATACCTATTGCGTACATTTTTATTGCTCCTTATTTGCCAACATCGATTTTACCTTCATTAAACGGGTTCTGCTGCTTCTGTCGTTTTCTTCCAACTTCATAGAAATCGACTTAATGGTTTCGTTTAAGTCGGGTATCATAATATATTCGAGAGCATTGACCCTGCGTTTGCTTTTCTCTATTTCGTCGGCAAGCATTATCACTGTTTTCTCTATCTCCGCCAATTTTATCAGTTTTGGTAACAAGGTACCGACAAGCCTTACGGAATAATCGGCTTCGCTTGTTATTGCGGTGAAAAAATACGGATATATATTCATTGTACCCTTATCTTCGACAAAAGTCAACTTCGGGACGGGTAAACTCATCACGTTTGAAACGCCGCATTCCAAATCCACCGACACTGACGGCATAGAAAAAACGAGATTGACAGTGGCAAGGTCGGTTAGACTCCTCGCGACGGCAAACTGGGACAAAACGACAGACACGTCGGAATTAACCTCGTCGCGCAGTTTTTTGCATTCTTTAAGCAAAACCGAAAAACGACGCACCATTTCGTCTGTCTTATCTTTAAGCAGTTTATAACCGCGCGTTGCGGTTTTCAGCCTTGCTTTAAGTTTATTCAGTTCCATCCTTGTCGGATTAACGTTTATTTTAGACAAAACAAAACCCCGTAACCCCGACCTTATAGATCGTTATTCTCCATATATTTTTCGATGTATTTTTCTTTTATTCTCTTTAATTCGCCGCGCGGCAATATCTTTAACAAATTCCAGCCGATATCGAGCGTTTCGCTAATATCCCTGTTCGTATTAAAACCTTGCGACACGTATTCTTTTTCAAAATTTTCGGCAAATCTTGCGTACAATTTATCC
>CAZARP010000035.1:1888-7214 GCA_964487575.1 uncultured Christensenella sp. | reverse complement strand
TCTCTTAAAGCCTCGCAATAGTTGGTTATATCGGTAATAATAACCAAAACGTGCATACCCAATTCATACGCAAGATATTCTGCCGCGGTAAGCGCCATACGCGGCGTTGCTATACGTTCTATCGCCGGGTCGTTGGCAAGGTTCGTAAACAAAACCGTTCTCTCTATAGCGCCGGTTTTCTTAAAATCCTGCACGAAGTATTCCGCCTCTTCGTAAGTTATGCCGACCGCCGCGAAAACAACCGCGAATTTCTCGTCGTCGTTAAGCACTTTAGCCTGCCTGGCAATTTGCGCGGCAAGTTCGGTATGCGGCAGCCCCGACATACTGAATACGGGCAATTTTTGCCCTCTGACCAGCGTGTTAAGACCGTCTATCGCGGAAATACCCGTTTGAATAAACTCGTTGGGATAATCACGCGCAGCCGGGTTTATAGGGTCGCCGTTTATGTCCATGTATTTTTTTGCGATTATCGGCGCGCCGCCGTCACGAGGATTGCCCATCCCGTCAAAGACGCGCCCCAACATATCTTCCGAAACGGCAAGACGTTGACTGTATCCTAAAAACTTAACTTTTGAAGTAGAAATCTGGAGCCCTTGCGCACTTTCGAAAAGTTGAACAAGCGCCTTATCTCCGTTAACTTCTAAAACCTTGCCGTGACGAATTTCACCGTCCGATTGCTTTATTTTAACAAGTTCGTTATACTTAACGCCTTCGACGCCCTCGACAAGCATTATAGGTCCCACGACTTCTTTTATCGTTTTATATTCCTTAAACATCTTGCCCTCCGTCAATCAATCCCCTTAAAGCGACCTTTATCTCTTTATCGATATCGTCGAGTTCGGACAAACGGCTTTCATCTATATATTTAGCGCGTCCGATTTTATCTTTAACCGATAAAGAAACTACGTCTTCATAGTCTACGTCTTTTGCTATCGCTTCGTTAGCAAGCATATGGAAATCGTAAATCATTTTTAACATTTTATATTGCTTCGCCAAAGAAGAATACGTGTCTACCTCGTGAAAGGCGTTTTGGTGCAAATAGTCTTCCCTTATCGATTTGGCGGTTTCCATAGTAAGTCTGTCTTTATACGATAAAGCGTCTGCGCCGACCAATCTTACGATTTCGTCCAATTCTGCTTCCTCTTGTAAAATTCCGTTTGCGAAGCTGCGCATTTTATCGAAGTCTGCCGCAACGTTTTCGTCAAACCAGTCGTTAAGTCTGTCCGCATATAAAGAGTAACTTATCATCCAGTCGATAGCCGGGAAATGTCGTTTGTACGCCAGCGACGACGACAAACCCCAAAATACTTTGACTATGCGCAACGTCGCCTGCGAAACGGGTTCGGATAAATCGCCGCCTTGCGGAGATACGGCACCGATTGCCGTAACCGAACCGATTTTATCATCGCTACCCGACACTTTAACAATTCCGGCACGTTCGTAAAATTCCGCCAAACGCGACGAAAGATAAGCAGGATAACCCTCTTCGCCGGGCATTTCTTCCAATCTGCCGCTCATTTCGCGCAGAGCCTCCGCCCATCTGGACGTCGAGTCCGCCATAATTGCCACGGAATACCCCATATCCCTAAAGTATTCGGCTATAGTGATACCCGTGTAAATCGACGCCTCTCTCGCCGCGACAGGCATATCCGACGTATTGGCGATAAGCACGGTCCTTTTCATCAACGGCTCGCCGGTCTTCGGATCTTTAAGTTCGGGAAACTCGTTTAACACGTCCGTCATTTCGTTACCGCGCTCGCCGCAACCGACGTATACTATTATGTCTGCATCCGCCCACTTCGCGAGTTGGTGTTGCACGACCGTTTTGCCGCTTCCGAAAGGGCCGGGAACTGCGGCGACGCCACCCTTCGCTATCGGGAAAAGCGTATCTATCACCCTCTGTCCCGTAACCATCGGCATAGAAGGCGTCATTTTTTCTTTATACGGTCTACCCTTTCTCACCGGCCAGCGTTGCATCATAGAAACAGGTTTATCGCCTTCCGCCGTTTTAATAAGCGCAACCGTTTGCAAAACGTTATAATCGCCGTCTTCGATTTGTTTTACCGTTCCTTCTATTCCGTAGGGCACCATAATTTTATGAGTAACTATTTCAGTTTCTTTTACGGTACCGATTACGTCGCCCGGTTTTACCTTGTCGCCTACCGAAACGTTAGGAATAAAATGCCATTTTCTGTCATGATCTATGCTATCGACGCTGATGCCTCTTGAAATTCTGTCTCCGTATCTCTCGCACACAACGTTAAGCGGTCTTTGAATTCCGTCGAAAATACCGCCGATAAGCCCGGGGCCGAGTTCGACAGATAGCGGAGAGAACGTAGAAATTACCGCGTCACCGACGCCTAAACCGCTCGTTTCTTCATACACCTGTATAGACGCTTTGTCTCCGCGAAGTTCGATAATCTCTCCGATAAGTTTTTTATCCGACACGTGAACGACGTCAAACAATTTACTGTCCGACATATTTTCAGCCACTATAAGCGGTCCGGATACCTTAACGATTTTGCCCTGCATATTGTCCTCACATTTTTCTTTAATCATCATTATGCAAAATATCGACGCCGAGAGCTTTCTCCATAGCGTCTTTTAATTGTTTTTCCCCGTATCCGTTACTGCCGTTTTTAGACGGCAACGACAAGATAATCGGGTACGGCTGAACGTTATATTTTTTTATTACTTCGTCCATTTGAACGGCAAGAACGTCGGTTATGAATATAACTGCGTATTCTTTTGCAATCTTTTTCAATACGACAATCGCTTCGTCGACGTTTATAGTCGGGTAAGCGTCAACGCCGGCAGCCGAAAAAATCAATACGCTGTCCCCGTCACCTATTATCGCCATTTTTTTAGTCATAAGCCTCACGCAACCTGTCGTATATTCGAGTTTTCTCTTCGCCGTTTAGCAGACCGACCAAAATAATGCGAACGTTCGTTATATCAGCCGATTTATAAAAACAATATCTTAAATAAGGAACGTTACCCTCTATCGCATATTTTTGTTCTTTTAACAATCGGACGGCGAAACTATCGACAAGTCGCTCGAAATCCCTAAGCGGAACCATATCGTTTTTACACTCGATTACGGCGTCGATTAAATGCGCCGAGGGAGAATAACGGAACCTTTCTTTTATAACGTCGAAACTCTCCTCGCATAATACTTTTAAGTCCTCGTCGGTCAACGTGCCGCCCCCGATATTAACGGTTTTGGTCATAACGTAATTTCTCGACCGTAAAGCAACGGATATATTTTCGGCGTCCGCCCTATTCGACCAAATTTTTGATAAGATCGCGTCTTTTTTTGAAATCGACTCCAATTCCTTACGAAACGAATTGGCGAAAATAACGGAAATAATCATTCCGTCGAGACTCCCCTCTACATACGCTTTATCTATACTTCTCATCGCAGACGACATTTGTTTCGACAAACCGTCGTAATCGTCGGAAAAAATCTTCTCCTTTAACACATCCGACTGAAGCATTCCGGAAGTCACGACTGCGTCGGCGATTTCTTTTTTCAAATGTTTTTCTTTAACAAAGACTTCGGCGTTATGATAATCGTTTTTCAACAAGAAAAATCTTTTTATAGCTTCGTTCGGTGCGGTTTCTTTTATAAAATCTATAAATTTATTCTCTTCGCCGACAATTAACTTCTCAAAATCCTTAGGCGTATCGATAATCGTTCCGTCGCCGAAGTTGACTTCTCTTAAAATTTTAAGCGCTTCATCCGCCGAACCGGACTCTATCATTCGCTTCATTCTTTCTTTGCCGAGCAAGGTTTTTTCTTGTGCTTCGGCACGTGCATTCGAATATATGTTGTTTGTCATATTTTACTCTCCGAATAAAATTTTTGAAATTTCTCCCGTTAGATTTTCTTTATTTTCGTCGACAACCGAAACAAAAGACAAATCTTTATCGTAATTATCGTTGGTCAAAAACACACCGCCGACAAAATCCCCCCTCTCTTTAGCAAGAATAAGACGTTTTTCCGAAAAGATTTTCATTTTTTTCACGTCGTCGTCGGTCAATACGCCGTCGCGAGATAAAATAACGGTATCGCCCTCGTCGGCGTTTTCGACTAAAAGTTTTTCGACGAACTTACCGTAATACGTTTTTCCGAGCGAACGCATTTTATCGCATGCGACTTCAAACGCCTCGTCGATAAAAGCGCGCTTTTTTTCAAGGTTAATTTTTCGCACGTCGAGTTTAGCGACGGTTAAACGACGCTCGACTAAGTCTTCCGCGTCTTTAACCATAGCGGCACGCTGAGCTTCGGTATAATTTTTTGCCCACGTTTCAGCATCTGCAATTACCTTTTCCGCTTCGGCGTCGGCGGCGGACAAAATTTCGCCCGACTTAACCGAGGCGTCGTCAAGAATTTTATTAATTAAAGCGTCTTTACCTTCCATGACTATACCTATACAACGTTAAGCCAATAATAATATAGACACGACCAAACCCAAAATGGCATAAGTTTCCACCATTGCCGGGAAAAGTATAAGTTTACCGGATAAACTTTCGTTCTTACCGACTGCGTAAATACCGCCGACAGCGGTTTTACCTTGAAAGATACCGGAAACCAATCCTGCCAAAGCAAGCGGCATAGCGGCGGCAAAAACACGTGCGCCCTCTATCGCAGTCATTCCGACCGCAACGTTGCCCATTCCGATAATGGCAAAAACGAAACCGTAAATACCCTGCGTAGCGGGAAGCACTACCAATATAAGCAATTTAGAGAATTTTTTCGGGTCCTCCGCCAATACGCCCGACGCGGCGGAACCCGTAAAATACAGACCTATCGCGGAACCGATACCGCACAAACCGGCGCATAACGCCAAACCCAAAGTCGCTAAAGCTTGTCCTTCCATAATAACCCTCCGTTATGTAGTTAATTTTCTATTTGCACATACACGTACTTCAGCTGCGAACCGATAGGCGTAAACTTTCTGCCCTCACCGGTATAAAACTTAGAAAAGAATTCTATATATTGCAGTCTGCTGTCGTGTATATAAGCGCCCAAAACACCCATTGCAACGTTAAAGGTATGCCCTAAAATCATTACAATACCGCCCAAAACGTATCCGATACCGCCCGACGCGGCAATGCTAATGCCTATGTCGTTAAAGGTAGATGCTATAATCATTCCCGAAAGCATTAGACCGAACAGCCGAGCGTACGATAAAATATCGCTCATGATATTTATAAGTCCGTAGACGGCGCCGAACCCTTTGGAAAATTTACCGAAGCCTTTTTCCGCTCGTCCTGCCGTCAACGCCGCTATCAGCACCGAACCTATAACTATGTATAGCCC